>CALWOY010000033.1 GCA_944383255.1 uncultured Clostridia bacterium | reverse complement strand
ATATCAACAGGCATTACAGAGTTTGACCAACTCACAAATGGACTACAAAACAGTGACCTTATTCTTCTTGCTGCACGTCCTGGTGTTGGTAAAACATCTTTTGCACTAAACATTGCAATAAACGCTTGCCTTGACCAAAATAAAACTTGTGCTATATTTTCGCTTGAAATGCCAAGAGTTCAACTTGCACAGCGTGCTATTTGTAGTGTTGCAAAAGTTAGTATGAGTAAGGCTAAAAAAGGTACACTTACCACAGATGACTGGAAATATATTTGGACAGCTAATAAAAAACTAAGTGAAGCAAAAATTTACATAGATGACTCATCAATGAATCGTCCAAATGATATCTTGGACAAATGCCGTAGACTCAAACGCGAAAAAGGTCTTGATATTGTAGTTATTGACTATCTTCAACTTATGACTGGTATGACTAAGACAGATAATCGTCAGCAGGAGATAAGCGAAATTACAAGATACTTAAAAATTACAGCTAAAGAACTCAATGTTCCAATTATTCTTTTATCGCAACTTAGTCGTGCCATTGAACAGCGTAAAGACCATAAACCAATGCTTAGTGACCTTCGTGAGTCAGGTGCTATTGAGCAAGACGCAGATATAGTTTTGTTTATAGATAACCCAGATAAATACAATGATGTTGTCAATCCAAATGAACCTGGAATATGCGAACTTGTTGTTGCTAAGCATAGAAATGGCGAAACTGGAAATATTAAAATGCGATGGGTTCCAGAATATACGCTTTTTGTTGACCCAGACAAACGTCTTGAAAAGCGTGACTATGGTGATGCAGTTAAAGTTGTTCCAGATGGTGCATATGGTGGTGCGCCAGAGATTAGCGATGAAGACCTAAAGGACTTTAACTTTGACGAAATAGCCACTGCATTCGATGACAAAAAGTTAGATTAAATTAAAATGACAAAATTACAAGTTTATAACATTTTAAAAGTAAGTTTGGTTGCAGTTCTTTTTATGTTTGCATTTGAACTGCTGTTTAGTTTTGACTCCATTACAGACGCAATTTCAAATTATATTGCCAGTATGCACGGCTTTGTACTTTATCTTATTATATATCTAATTATGGTAATTCAAGTGTGTCTAATTCCAATACCGGTGTATGTAGTTGTAAATGCGTGTATTCTTATTGATAGCATGAACTTGTCACTTACAAGCACAGACGGCTGGATATTTATATTGGTCACCATGCTTGCGTATATGACAGGCGTTGCACTTGCATATCTACTTGGACGAAAGTTTGGTAGCAAAGCGGTCAAATGGTGTGCAGGGAGCGAAGAGGACTATCAAAAATGGGTGAACGTTTTTAACAATAAAGGTAAGTGGTACTATGCGCTAACTGTGCTTTTGCCAGTTTTCCCAGATGACATACTTTGTATTGTTGCTGGTGGAGTAAAAATGGACTTTATCTTTTTTATGATTATAAACTTCATTTGTAGATTTTTGGGGCTTATTACAATGATTTACTCTCTTGGCTTTGCTCAAAGCCTAAATGATGGCGGTTTCCCATGGACACTACTTGCATGGGGAGTTGCACTCGTTTTGAATGTAATCGCACTTATTGTAATGAAAATTATGTTAAAAAGAAAACAGGCTTAGAATGCCTGTTTTTTATTATTTTATTGTTATTTACTTGCGTTTTCTCTTTTTTGGAATTTACCGTCTTTTTTCTTTACGCTTATATTAAGGTCTTGACTTTCGGCAAGTTTTTCAGCAACTTCCATTGCTTCTTTCTTGGTTTTGCATCTCTTTGAAGCCCTTGTTGCCCCAGTCTTTTTTACAACCCAATCTTTACGGTCTTTGTCATAAGTTACCATATATTTTTGACTTGGTTTTTTATCTTCCATTTTTTCACCCTCTACTTCAGTATTTTCTTCTTCAACTGTTTCAGTTTGACTAGGCTGTACTGATGTTTGCTCTGTTGCTGTTTCAACTTCTTCTTTTGCAGGTTCATTTATTGTTGCGTCACTATTATCGCTTTCAGAGGCAACTTTTTCAGTCTTTTTGGCTTTTGCCTTTTTAGGTTTTTGCTTCTTTTCTTCAACTTTTTCTTCTGGCTTTTCTTCTGTAGGTTGTTCTTCTACTGGTTTAATTTCGTCTTCGCTTGGTGTTTCATTTGCGATTTCAGTTTCTTCTTTTACTTTTGTGTTCTCAACTGGTTTTGCAGCTTCTGTTTTATTTTCATCAATTGCTATATCAGAAGTTTTGTCTGCTTCAACATTTTTATCCTCTGGCTTGTCCCTAAAGACAATAAGAACGACAACTGCGATTATTATCAGCACAACACATACAAGAAGTGGCCAATATTCTCTTAAAAATTCCATAATTTCTCCTTAAAAATTTAATCTTACATTTATTGTACACTACAAAACGACAATTTTCAATGTTTTTTTCAAGATTTTTTTATTTTTTTACAGTTACTTGAAAAGTATACTATTTTATGGTATATATATTTTGAATATTTATAAATTATATAGGAGACATTATGAAAGAATCTAGAAAAGTAGCATTTTTATATGACTTTGACCTTACACTCTCGCCAAGAAATATGCAGGAGTTTTCATTTCAAGATCTTATTGGTACAACAAAAGAAGAATGGTGGGCAGATGTCAATGAGTTTGGAAGAAAGCACAATATGGATGGTGCACTTGCCATGATGTTTAAACTTATTACTGTAACGCGTGAAAAAAATATAACATTAAAAAGGCAAGATATTGTTAATCTTGGAAAAGATATTGAGTTTTTTGAAGGTGTTGAAACATTTTTTGAAAGAATGACAGCCTATGCCAAAAGTTTGGGACTTGAACTTAAACACTATATTATTTCAAGTGGACTTAAAGAGATTATAGAAGGTACAAAAATAGCACATAATTTTGAACGTATTTTTGCTTCTCAGTTTGCTTATGATGATAACGATATTCCTTTTTGGCCATCACAGGCGGTAAATTATACAACAAAAACGCAGTATATCTATCGCGTAAGAAAGAATACTATGGATGATTTATGGAATGCCCGTAGCGTCAATGAATATATTGAGTGCAAAGATGACCTTGTGCCATACTCAAACTTTGTATATTTTGGTGACGGTGAAACGGATATTCCTTGTATGCGTACGGTAAGTAAAAAAGGCGGTAAGTCAATTTGTGTATATGCTCCAAATAAGGCGAAATACGACGAATGTCGTAAATTATATCTTGAGCATCGTGCCGATTATCTTGCAGAAGCAGATTACCGCGAAGGCACAGAACTTGACAAAATTTGCAAATCAATACTTGAAAAGATAGCATCATATTTAAACTGATATTAAATTTTTTGCTGATGCTCATAATTAAACAAAAAAGCACGGCACTTAGAGTGACAAGAAAATATACGATTTAAAGCGTAGCGAGAAATCTTTCTGATAAAATAATAAAATTTTGCTTATAATTTATTAAGACGAAATTAGTTGCAAAAATTTTTAGATGTATGCTAATATAATGTGTAACGGCTACTAGGAGGGAAACTTGAATAATAAAAAGAAAAGTAGTTTTAGTTTTATCTATGCACTCATAATACTACTCGTTTGTATTTTGGCAATTTTTGCCTTTGTTGATTTAGGTTCAAATGTTGACGAAACTCAGCCATCGAATGTGATCGAAATGATACAAGATGGTCAAGTTGAAGAACTGTATTTTTATAATGGAGAAGGTAGAGTTCTCTTAACTGTTGATAATAGTAAGTTTAAAACAGAAGAAGAGCGTAATCGTTTTCCAGATAATGCTGACTTTTATTTTGAGTACACATCTACATCTCTTGAACTTATTTTAAATGCAGTTAACACATATAATGCCACGGCAGAAAATGATATAACTTGGGAAAATCCACCAGTAAGGTCAAGTTGGTTTGAGACACTTATGCCAATACTTTATATTGCTCTTGCTTGTGTTGCTGTATTTCTTATTTTTCGAATGTTTGCAAAAAGCAACAACAGTGCAATGCAGTTTGGCAAAAACAAGGCAAGGGTTACAAGTGACGTTAAGGTAAGATTTTCAGATATTGCTGGTGCTGATGAAGAAAAAGAAGAACTTCAAGAAATAGTTGAATTTTTAAAACATCCACAAAGATTTACAGAACTTGGGGCAAGAATACCAAAAGGAGTATTGCTTGTTGGAAATCCAGGAACAGGTAAAACACTTCTTGCTCGTGCAGTTGCGGGTGAAAGTAATGTTCCATTTTTGTCAATAAGTGGTAGTGATTTTGTTGAAATGTTTGTCGGCGTTGGTGCAAGTAGAGTTCGTGACCTGTTTGACCAAGCAAAAAAATGCCAGCCATGTATTGTATTTATAGACGAAATTGACGCTGTAGGCCGTCAGCGTGGAGCGGGACTTGGCGGTGGCAATGATGAGCGTGAACAGACACTTAATCAACTTTTGGTTGAGATGGATGGTTTTGAGGCTAATGAAGGTATAATAGTTTTAGCGGCTACAAACCGTGCAGATGTACTTGATCCTGCACTTCTTCGTCCAGGAAGATTTGATAGACAAATTTATGTCCATGTTCCAGATGTAAAGGGTAGAGAAGGTATAATTAGAATTCATGCTAAAAATAAACCAATTTCTGATGATGTTGACTTTGTTACACTTGCAAGAATAACAAGCGGTTTTACTGGTGCTGATATTGAAAATATGCTAAATGAAGCAGCAATCATTGCGGCACGTAATCATAGACCAAAGATAATTATGCAAGACATAACCGAGGGTATAAACAAAGTTATAATGGGACCACAAAAGAAAAGTTTGCTTATGACCGATAAAGATAAACTGATTACAGCATATCACGAAAGCGGTCACGCAATAGTTGGTAAACTTATGGAGCATTGTGAAGATGTCCAAGAAGTATCAATCATTCCACGTGGTATGGCTGCGGGGTATACAATGTCAAGACCAGAAAGCGATGACAACCATATGGGAAAACTCAAACTCAACGATGAAATTGCCATGATGATGGGAGGACGCCTTAGTGAAGAGTTGTTTATGGATGACATTTCAACTGGTGCATCAAACGACATTAAACGCGCAACCGAAGTTGCAAGAAAAATGGTTACCCTTTGGGGTATGAGTGATAAATTTGGCTTTATGAGTTTTGGTAGCGAGGAGGAAATTTTTGTTGGCAGAGATTATCAAAGCAAAAACGATTACAGCGAAACAGTTGCTGCTGAAATTGATGCCGAAGTTAAAAAGATTTTGGATTATAACTATGCTCGGGCAAAGAAAATTTTGCAAGAAAATAAAAAGTATGTAAAAGAAATGGCAGAGTTACTTCTTGAAAAGAATACTATTTATAAAGAAGAAGTTGATATGATTCTTGCGGGGAAGGCAAAAGAAGAGATAATTGCTCATATGGATGAACAAGAAAAAATTAGACGTGAACAAGAGCGAAAGGCAAGAATTGAAGGTGAAATTGGAAAGAAGATGAAAGAAATTGACCAAAAAGTCAAAACCGCCGAAATGTATCTCAAAGAGGGAATAATAACTCAGAAAGATTATGACCTGATTTTAAAAGAACGTGAAAACGCCTTAAAGAAACTTGAAGAAAACAAAATTGTTGGTGAACAAGAAAACAAGACAAATGAGCAAGATGATGAAAAACAAGATATAAAAGAACAACCAACAAACCAGGATGCTGAAAAAATAGAAGAACAGTCAGATAAATTAGAAGAACAACAAAAGGAGAAAAAAGATGACAAAAAAGAATAGAACTTGGCTAATTGCCGTATATGCAATAGTTGCAGTCCTTGTTGTTTTAATTATTGTTTCTTGTTTTGTGCCAGTTAATAAAAAACCAGAGATACAAGACCCATATAGTTATGAATTAAGAATAGATGGGGCACTTGCAGAGTATCCACTTCTTGCAGATAAAGAGAACAATAAAGAAAAATATGATGAAATAAATCAAGTTTTTAATGATTCGTTTAGTGAAAGTTTTATAGTATCATTATTTTCTGGAAGAATTGGCTATAATAATCGTATAGAATCATCGTCAAGTCCATCAACATCTGGTTATACACTTTATCTTGACTATGCAACACCACAAACCATAATGAGAAATGGTGAAATATATACCCAGTCATCTTATAGTACTGACCCAATATATTTTGATAGAATTATTGTTCAGGTCAACGAAAGTGAAGGCATGACAACACATTATTTCTACTACTCATGTGACCCTGAATTAAATGATAATTGGGGAACTGATTCTTCATCGTTTAAATATTTTAGACAATCATTTGTTGCAAATTTTGATGCTCTTTATGATTACTTAACTGAAACACAGGCGTAGTGATAAAAAAATACTCGTAACAATTACGAGTATTTTTTTCTTACCAACATCTAAGTTCGTCTGGAATTACAACTTCACAAACACCTTGTTTGGCTTTGCAAAGTGGACACTCTTCCCATGCTTCGTCTGAAAAACTTACATATCCGCACGATGGACATATCCATCTTACTTTTTTTGCTTTTTTGTAAATAGTTTTGTCTTTAAATTGTTTATAAAGTTCATTAAATAGGTTTTTATGTCTAATTTCAACTTCCATAATCATTTCAAATAGATGTGCAATATCATCAAAGCCTTCTTCATTGGCGGTTTTAATAAATTCATCATAAGCCTCGGCTTCAAGTTCTTCATCTTCGGCAAGAAGTTTAAGGTTGTCAAGAAGTTCCCATTTTTCTTTAAAAGGGAAGCCAGCAGATATGTTTATATTATCTATTTGCTTTGGTTCTGCCTCTTGAATTTTGGTGTAAAGCATACGCGCATGGTTAAATTCTTGATATGCAATGGTATCAATAATTTGTGCGATTGCCTCATAGCCATTGTATCTAAAACCATATTCCACAAATTCATATCTAGTCCTTGCTTGGCACTCGGCAGCATATGCTCGTGCCAAATTTTCATAAGTTAAACTATCTTTTAATTTCATAATCACTCCTTTTTACTTGTTTTATGTTGTCTAAAAAGTAAAATAATATACAATAATTGACCAAACTTCTTTTTGGTGATATAATGCTTTCGTAAATTTTAAATTTAAAGGAATACTTATGCAAAATCGTACACACAATTTAGGGGAATTGCGTCTTAGTGATGCTGGCAAAAAAGTTGAACTTTGTGGCTGGCTTGAAAATGTAAGACGCGTAAGCAAAAATCTTGCCTTTTTGGTACTTCGAGATTTTTATGGTATCACACAAGCAGTTGTAAACAGTGAAGAAATGATGTTAAAGGTTGACAAAATTAACATTGAGTCCACAGTTAAAGTTTGTGGCATTGTTCGCGAAAGATCCAATAAAAACAAGGACATACCGACAGGAGATATAGAGGTCGTTTGTGAAAGCATTGAAGTTCTGGGGGAATGTATTTATAACGAGCTTCCATTTCAAATCAACTTTTCAAAAGATGCTGATGAAAACACAAGATTAAAATATAGGTACTTAGATTTAAGAAATCCAAAAGTTAAACAAAAGATTGTACTTCGTAGTCAAATAGTGAATGAACTTAGACAGTCAATGATAAATAACGGTTTTTTGGAGATAACCACTCCAATACTTACAAGTTCATCGCCAGAAGGAGCCAGGGACTATTTGGTGCCTTCAAGAAATTATCCTGGAAAATTTTATGCTCTTCCACAAGCACCACAGCAATTCAAACAACTTTTGATGGCTTCTGGCTTTGATAGATATTTTCAAATAGCACCTTGTTTTCGTGATGAGGACGCCAGGGCAGACAGGTCACCAGGCGAATTTTATCAACTAGATATGGAAATGGCTTTTGCAAGTCAAGATGATGTATTTTCTGTTATTGAAAATGTTCTTCCTCCAGTGTTTGAAAAGTATGGAACATACAAAAAAGCATCAAAAGCACCTTTTGTAAGGATAAAATATGAAGATGCTATGGACACCTACGGTTCAGATAAGCCAGACCTTAGAATAGATTTAAAAGTCACAGATTTCACCGAAATTGTAAAAAATATAGACTTTGAACCATTTAAAAGCAAAGTCACAAAAGCAGTTATTGTAGACAATTTCACACATTCAAGAAAAGTTATAGACAAACTTGTAGAAGATGTTTTTGTACAACTTGAGAAGCGTGTATATTGGTTTAAAATAGACGAAAATGGCAATTTGGTTGGCGGTGTTTCTAAATTTTTACAAGATAAAAAGGCTGAAATAGATAAATTAAATTTAAAACCAAATACATTTATAGGACTTGCCTGTGGTGAAAAACGTGTTGCTCAAAAGACGGCAGGACTTATGCTTAAAATGCTTGGTGAAATTTGCCCAGAGCATATGGACAAAGAAAAGTATGAATTTTGTTGGATAGTTGACTTCCCAATGTATGAAATTGGTGAAGAGTCGGGCAAACTTGAATTTTGTCACAACCCATTTTCTATGCCACAAGGCGGGCTTGATGCATTAAACAAAGCAGAAGAAAGCACAGAAGAAGCACTTAAAGTACTTGCATATCAATATGACCTAGTTGTCAATGGCGTTGAACTTTCAAGTGGGGCTGTGCGTAATCATGACCCAAAACTTATGTGCAAGGCATTTGAAATTGTTGGGCTTGGCGAAGAGGATGTCAGAGCCAAATTCCCCGCTATGTACAATGCGTTTTGCTATGGTGCTCCACCACATGCGGGTATTGCACCAGGAGTTGATAGAATGGTGATGCTATTAACAGGTGATGAAAGCATTCGTGAAGTCATAGCATTCCCAATGAACAAAAAGGCACAGGATGTGCTTATGGGTGCTCCAAGTGAAGTTGATGAAAAACAACTTCGTGAAGTGCATATAAAAGTTGATTTAAAGGAAGGAAATTAAATGGAACAACAACTTTCAAATGAAATAGATGTAAGAAGAAATAAAATCGAAACTCTAAAAAAAGAAGGAGTTATTGTATACAAAGACAAGTTTGAACGCACTCATAAGATAAGCGAAGCAAGAAAACTTTCTGACGGCGAAAAAGTAAAAGTTTGTGGAAGAATGGTATTTCGCAGAGTTATGGGTAAGTTCGGTTTTATGCAAATTCGTGATTTAGAAGATAAAATTCAAGTCAGTGTTGGTATAAATGAATTAAATGATGTGGACTATGATTTTTATAAAAAAATGATAGACATTGGCGATTTTGTCGGCGTAGAAGGCGAAATATACCATACCCAAACAGGTGAAATAACTGTAAAAGCATACAGTGTGACACTGCTTAGTAAGGCACTTCGCCCACTACCAGAAAAGTTTCATGGGCTTGTTGACCAGGAAGCAAAATATAGGCAAAGATATCTCGACCTTATATCAAATCAAACCGCTCGCGATGTTTTCTTAGGCAGAAGCAAAGTGCTTACATTCATTAGAAAATTTTTAGGCGAAAATGGATTTTTGGAAGTTGAAACTCCAATTCTTCAATCGGCAGTTTGTGGTGCTTCGGCAAAACCTTTTATGACACACCACAATGCACTTGATAAACAGTGTAATCTTCGTATTGCACCAGAAACTTATTTAAAACAGGTTATTGCAGGTGGTTTTGATAGAGTTTTTGAAGTCGCAAAATGTTTTAGAAATGAAGGTATGGACACCCAGCACTTGCAAGAATTTACAATGGTTGAGTGGTATGCATCATATTGGAATTTTGAGGATAATATCCGTCTTTACACTAAGTTTATTCAAGAACTTTTAATGGAAGTTAAAGGCAGTCTTGAAATCGAATATCAAGGTCAAAAACTTGATTTTTCTGGCGAGTGGAAGAGAATAAACTATGTTGAAGAAATGCAAAAGGTTTTAGGTTTTGACTTCTTAAAGTGCGAAACTCGTGACGAACTTGTTACAGAAGTTGTAAATCGAAAACTATTCACAGCGTCAGATTTTGATGGAATAAACACACTTGGCGGAGTTATAGACTATATTTACAAACGTAAAATTCGTGAAAATATTATTCAGCCAACTATTTTATATAACTATCCAGCATGTCTAATTCCGCTTGCAAGAAGAAATGATAAAAACAATAAAATAATAGATGTTTTCCAAGTGCTTTGCATGGGTAGTGAACTTTGTAAGGCTTACAGCGAACTTGTTGACCCAATAGTCCAGCGCGAAGAACTTGAAAAACAGGCCAGAGCAAAACTTGGCGGAGATGACGAAGCAATGGAACTAGATGAAGATTTTGTTCTTGCAATGGAACATGGTATGCCACCAATTTCAGGTCTTGGCTTTGGTGTTGATAGACTTATGATGTTCCTCTTTAATCAGGAATCTATAAGAGATGTAGTTCTCTTCCCCCTTATGAAGTAAAAAATACAAAATTGTGGGCGTCTGCGTCGTTTACTGTCGGGCAACCATCACGCAGTCATTTGGGTGACCAAACCCCTGCGTGATGGTACCCGCCGAGCCTAGCATCCGCCACATAATTTTGTGTTTTTTTTGTTTAGGTCGGGTTTCGTTATCTGGGCTATTTTTTGTGGTTGGTGGTTATTTTGATATTTTTGTTATTTTGATGCACCAAAGGTGTCGTAAGAATCTCAACTTTTACTAAATTTTGTGTGTCTTGGTACATGGGTCTTGTTTGTTTTTTGTGTCTAGGCTTTGTAATTATTTTTGATACTTTTTGTTTAAAAGGCTTGATAAATTATTTTACATATCTTATAATAAAGTATTCTGGGCAATTAACTCAGTTGGTAGAGTGTCACTTTGACGTAGTGGAAGTCAGGAGTTCGAGTCTCTTATTGCCCACCATTTAAAAAACCGCCAGTTTGCTGACGGTTTTTTAATAATTTAACGAATCTTCCTTATTTTGCATAAGTAATTCATTAATATGTTTTAGTTGTCTGTTAATATAATTAAGATCATCTTCCGAAGGAGAAATAATAGATTTTATCATCAATTTATAGTTAATCGGAAAACGAGCAAATAATGAAGGTGCCCCAAATGTCATTTCGCACACGATATCAGTTTCACATTTTTTTGATAAATAATCTATAAACTCAGTAACTTGTCTATCATCTTTAAGTTGACTACAAACGTTTTGTACTTTTTTGAAAATATGAGCATATTCGGTTGCTAATTGTTGTTGTAAATTAGAAGACTTGTTTACATACGATTTAAGTAAAATATAAAAATCATAAAGTTTTTTTCGATTAATAACCTGTTCTGCATATTCTCGAGATATATACAATGGTATATAGTGTATTTTTTTTGATAATTTGTTTTGTTTTGGTTTGGTTATATATCCGCCTTTTTCTCCTAAGTTGGAAACAAATTTTTCATAACCATACATCTTAATAATATCGAGTGCTTGTTGTTCTATTGAAGACACAAAATTATTTTTCATACTGATCTCTCTTTTTATAATTATATCACACTACTTAGAGTTTTGCAATATATTAAATTGACTTTATTGTGATATTTATTGTAATATAAAATTATGAAACGATTGATTTGGTCATTTATAGTTACAATTATCTGCCTTGCGATTATGTGTTTGGCAATAATTTTTAAATATTATTAAAATAATGCAAAATATAATAAAAAAATACAAAAAAATTAAAACATTTTTTAAAAACATGCTAAATTATTTATACTTAGCCTTGAAATCTTATATAATGTAGTGTATATTTAGTTTGAAGGAATAATAATGGAAAATATAAGAAAGTTAATAGAAGAAAAACATTTAATAAATGAAGGAGATGTCGTTGGTGTTGGCGTAAGCGGAGGAAAAGATAGTATGGCACTTTTGCACTACTTAAACTCAATTTCTCGCGACTATGGGTTTGAAGTTGTTGCAATTACTGTTGATCATTCTATTAGAGAAAATAGTGCCCTTGATGCCATTTTTGTAATGGACTATTGTAAACATAATAGAATAAGGGCATATAAGTTTAAAGTTGATGTACCATCTCTTGCTAAACAAAAATCACTTTCACTTGAAAGTGCTGCGAGAGAAGCAAGGTTTGGAGTGTTTCAGTCGCTGATAAGTCGTGGCACAGTTGATAAAATCGCATTAGCACATCACCAAAGTGATCAAGCAGAAACAGTACTAATGCATCTGTTTCGTGGAAGTGGGATAAGTGGATTAAAGGGAATGAAACTTGTACGTGATAATGTATATATTAGACCAATGCTTCAGACTAATGAAAAGTCAATATGGAAATATGTTCTTGACAATGATATAGAATATCGTGAAGATGAAAGCAATCAAGAAAATGAGTACAATAGAAATTACATACGCAATGAAATTATGCCATTAGTATTAAAGCGATGGCCAAATGCAATTACTTCAATACTTAACTTTGCAGATCTTGCAAGTAAAGATGATGAATATATAAACTCACAAGTTCCAACTGATGCTTTTATAATAAGTGAAAAAGAGATTAAAATTCCTCTTTCATATTTTTTGTATCCAACACCAATAGTTTCGCGCATGATTACGCGTGCTCTTGGATATATTGGAGTAAATAAAGATATTGAGAGTAAACATATTGATATGGTAATAAATTTCGTAAACTCTGCTGAAAATGGGAAACGTATAGATTTACCGCTTAAAGTTAGTTTGCATAAAGAATACGACTTTGTAACCATTACAAACAAACAAAAAAAAGAGATTGTATTTAATGAAAAACACAAACTGGGAAGTTTTGTTGTGCCATATTATGGAAAACTCAGTATTAAAAAAGTAAATAGTATTGGAGATGCTGAGAAATTATATTATGATGCCGAAAAAGTTCCAAAAGATGCTATTTGGCGTTTTAGGAAAACTGGGGATGTGTTTGAAAAGTTTGGTGGTGGCACTAAAAAATTAAAAAGTTATCTTATAGATAAAAAAATTCCATCAAGACTTAGAGATTATATCCCTGTACTTTGTAAAGAAAATGAAGTATATATTATTGCTGGTGTAGAAATTTCTGATAAAATCAAGGTTAATCATGATACTAAAAGAATTTATTGCTTAACAGAAGAAAGAGAGTAGATGTTAATGTTCAATTATAAAAAATGCCCAAGATGTGGTGAAAAAAACCTTAGAAATGCGGTTAAGTGCTCATATTGTGGGCTTATTTTTGAGCGTTTAAAGTGGGCAACCAATAGTGCTGGGAAGAAAATGCTTATCAAAGGTAAAAAAAATAATGTTGTATATACAACCGTGATGCCCAGTGATCTAAAAAGATATAAGGTTTTGCTTATGTGCATTTTTTTGGGGCTTTGGGGTGCACATTGTTTTTATGTTGGTCGATATAAAAAAGCAATAACAATGTTATGTTTTGGTATTGTATTTATAATATCTGGTATTTTGAGTATAAATGGTCTTATACCTGTTAGTATAGGCACTTTAATTTATTTGATTGTGGGAGCATTAGGTATTATGTGGATTTTTGACATTGTTAACATTTGTATAGGCAGATTTAAAGTTCCAGTGTCTATAGAAGTTGTGGAGGGTAAATGAGTACAGTTGTAGTTGGAATTAGTGGTGGTGTTGATTCGGCAGTAAGTGCATACCTTTTAAAACAGAAAGGATATAATGTTATTGGTCTTTTTATGGTTAATTGGGAAGAAAATGACGAAAATGGAGTTTGTACTTCCAAACTTGATTATGAAGACGTAAAGAGAGTTTGTACAAAAATTGGTATACCTTACTATACTGTAAATTATTCAAAACAATATTATGATAAAGTATTTGCCTATTTCTTGGAGCAATATAAAAAGGGCAACACTCCAAATCCTGATGTACTTTGTAATCGTGAAGTAAAATTTGGACCTTTTCTTGATTTTGCAAAAAAGATAGGAGCAGATTACATTGCCACAGGACATTATGCGAAAAAGCAAGAAAAAAATGGAAAATATTATCTATTAAAAGCATTTGACAAAAACAAAGATCAATCATATTTTTTAAATCAACTAAATCAAGAGCAGTTAAAAAGTGTACTATTTCCATTGGCGGACATTGATAAGCCTACGGTTAGAAAAATTGCTGAAGACCTTGATTTTAGTAATGCACGAAAAAAAGATAGTACAGGAATTTGCTTTATTGGTGAACGTAATTTTAGAAAGTTTTTGAAAAATTTTATTCCTGCCAAACCAGGTGACATAAGAACACTTGACGGCAAAATTGTTGGGAAACATGAAGGAGTTATGTATTATACTCTGGGACAAAGACGTGGACTTGGCATTGGAGGGAAAAGCGACGGAAACGGCGAAAGATGGTTTGTAGTAAAAAAAGATGTACAAAATAATATCTTATATGTTTCTCAAGGTGAAGGCGAAGAACTTTTTTCCAAGGGGCTTGTAAGCGATAAATTTAATTTTATTCCACAAAGACCAAAAGACGATGAATTTGATTGTTATGCCAAGTTTAGATATCGTCAGCCGGATCAAAAAGTACATGTCAAGATTGTAAATAATAATATATTAGTTACTTTTTATAAACCGCAGCGTGCTGTAACACCGGGGCAATATGTTGTTTTGTATGACGGTGAAGTGTGCTTGGGTGGAGGAGAGATTAAAAGAGTTTTTTAGTAGTCAGAATACAGTTCTTGTTAGTAAAAAATCTTTATTTTTTGTCATAAATATTTGAATATTTACTCTTTGTCACTTAAACTTGGGTGAAAAGGAGTTAATATGGATTCAATACTTGCACAATTAAAAACACAAATTGAAGAACTCGAAAAGCGGATTAAGTCACTTTCAAATCAAGTTACAACACAAGGATATATGACGGGACTAAAAACGTGTCTTGAGGAAATCAAGGCACTTTTTTCTACTTATCAAACTCAGTTAAATGAACATCTTGCTGCATTTGATTCACATTTAAGTGACTACAATACATTAAATCAAGCACTTGATGCTGTTGAAGAAGATATCAATATAATCAATAGCTCTCTTTCAGGACTTTCTAGTACAACAGAGAATATTGCCGAAATTGAAAGTGCTATTTCTACAATAAATTCAACACTATCATTACTTTCATCTTTGCCACAAGATGTAGCAGAAATTGAAGGAGATATAAGCATTATTAATTCATCAATTTCAACAATTTCTTATTCTATTGATAACCTTGAAGATGCAGATACAGCACTCAGTGCACGTATTACAACACTCGAAAATTCTTCAGGAGGTTCGGAAGTATCGACTGAAAGTATACATTTTTCAAAAGATCAAATAAATGCTAAGGTTTTTAATGGGGAAACCTATACATATAGAATACCAAGGTGCCAATTTATTTGTGATACTTCAGGATTGGTTACTATTAGTTACCAAATTGTAGGAAAGATGACAGATGCAGATGCATCATATTTTCGCATGAGATTATATCTTAATGATGAATTAGTTAAAGAACGTGATATAGATGGGGCAGTTGGTGGATTTATTATTTCTGATTCTTATACTTTTATTCCACAACAAAGTTATAACTATTTCTATGTGCAATTAAATATGGGTGGACTTTCTATAAGAGAATATTCTGCTACTGTTGAAGGTAAAAATGTGGAATTTTTACGTCAAGATTTACCTTTAAAAATTAATTGTTTTAATGATAGTTATTATATTTTATTGTTAGATGATTATAGACAAAGATTATACTATGGAGTGCAAGCAAAAGGTGAATTAGATATTTCAACTTCAAGTCTTTCATATATTCCAGTGACAAATAGTCCAGAAAAAGGAGCAAGTTATTTATACATGATTCCGAATACGAAAATAGTCGATGGAACTGTTGTATTTGATACAGATTATTCAAGCCAGTTTAAATTTGTTGGGAATTTAGATAAAACTGGAAAGATAAGTACATTTACATTGGAAGACTCTTCTTTAATAGAAGAAAATATGTATGATGTTGAAAGTACATACTTAGAACCATTATATGGGGGAATGGGGGTTGAATCCTCACCGGGCATTTCAGGTGAAGCTTTGTTCGTGGTGGATACCGGTGGATTTGTTGGTCTGCTAGGTTCGGGTAGTGGAGTTGATGATGCACTTACTATAAATAGTTTTATAAAACTTTATATATCCAATTATAGGATAGGTGCTGTGGTAAGGGATATAAACAACAAAATTGGTTCGCCTTCTTACTTTCGAGGAGTTATTGTTTGGGATCTGGATACAAAGATGAATGTTTTTTTACCTAGCACATCAAGTACTTATACAGTGAATATTGCTGATGGAAAGAATGTTACTGCATATTATCAGACAAATGGAGATATAAATGTTTATATTAATCGTGGAATCAATGTTTACAAATATGTTCTGCAAAAAAATTTAGAAACAAGTCAATATGAACTAAGTTCACAAGTTACAACAATAGAAGGAATAACAAGATATGAAGAATTGTATGATGGAAAATATCTTGTTTATAGAAATACAAAGTGGGAAATTGTTACGCCATAAAGAATAATGGGAATTTTAAAGTATATAATAAAAATATGCGAAGTTACAAAACTGCCATTGAATTTGGTGTTGTATACATTCCAATAGAATTGTATACCTGTGTTAAGTCAAATGACATAGGATTTAATCTTATTTATAAAAAAAATCATCATCGCATAAAATATAGAAAAACTTGCGATGACTGCCCAAATAATATAAAAAATGAAGATATTATTAAAGGATACGAATATCAAAAAGGCAAATATGTTACTATTTCAAAAGAAGAATTAGAAAATATAAAATCTCAAAAACAAAAAACAATTACAATTGACAAATTTGTCGGTTTAAATGATATAGATCCAATATATTTTGATAAGTCATATTATGTTATACCTACAAGTGCAGAGAAGGCATTTGTAGTTTTAAAAAAAGCAATGAAACAAGAAAATAAGGTTGCTATTGCAAAAACTGTCCTTGGCACCAAAGAGCAGCTGATTGCACTTAGGGAACAAAATGGAAATCTACTTTTGTATACACTACATTTTTATGACGAAATACAAAAAGTTCCAAAAGAAATAAAAAACATAAATCCTACTAAAGATGAAGTTGATCTTGCTAAACAAATTATAGAAAATATGACAAAAAGTTTTGATGCAAAAGATTATAAAGATGAATATCGACAAAAAATAATTAATGCTTTACAGAAAAAAATAAAAGGGGAACGAATTACACCAAGTAAAATCGAATCTAGAGGAAATGTAATAAATTTGCTAGATGCATTAAAGCAATCTGTTCAATCATCAAAGAAATTAACACAAAAAAAGAAATCTAAAAAAATACAAAAAAAAATTTCAAATAAATAAAAAAATTAAAAATAGGTATAGACAAATAGCCCAAAGTGTGATAATATACTAAAGAATTAATTAAGCCACATGGAGGGAATAATGAAAGTAAGAACAAAAAAAGAATTTGATGCAAAATTAATTTTAAAGAGAGAAGTTACGGTTCCTGCGGCTGGAATAGATAGTGTATTCTATGCACATGGTCAAAAGACCCAAGAAAATAAAGTAACGAAATCTTTTAATTATAATCCTAATTCTACAAAACATAGTAGAATGGATATGGAGTGTGAATTTTAACTTTATTTTAAGTTCGGCAATTAGCTGAACTTTTTTTATTTTTGATGTAAAATATTTTGATTAAATTAATAATTATGTTATCATATTCATATAATATAAGAAAAGTTGAGAGCATACAAATTAGGAGAATTTAATGAAGCAGTACTTATTTCCTGCGGTATTTTATAAAGAAGATGATCGAATTATCGCTTTGTTTCCAGATCTTGGCATCACCATTGATGGTGACACAATTGAAGATGCTTATTTGTTTGCTAAGGAAAGCTTAAAAGTGTATTGTTCTTATGCAGAAAAATTTGATATAGAGATGGATTTTCCAAGTACGTTTGAAAAAGTATTTAGAAACAATCCTAAAGATGTAATCATGCTTGTGGATTGTGTTGTTAAATAAAAATCATAAATTAAAAAACAAGGCAATTGCCTTGTTTTTATTCTTCTCCATCTACTTTTTTGTTGGTCTTTTCATTGGTTGGAGTTATAGTATAACTTTGTTCTGATACATTAACTGCAAGATTTTGTTTTGCTTTTTTATGTATTAATATTGATTTGTGTTTTTCTAGCTTGTGAAAACCTTTGCCCATAGCTTCTTTTACTGAAATTGAGAACAAAAATGCAGAAGGATCAATATCGTAAACAATTTGCTTTAGTTTGGATATTTGAAATTGACTGACAAGACAAAGTATAACTTCCATATGTTTGTGGCTATACATACCATTTGCTTCAAGGGTAGTAACTCCGCGATGCAGTTCTGTTAAAAGTTTGTTAGAAATCTCATCAGATTTTTGTGAAATAATATAAAATGCCTTAACTGAACGAGGTCCTTCAATAATTAAATCACTGGTTTTTCCAGCGATAAATATACCTATGATTGAGTAAAGAGATAAATTTAGTCCATATATTATTAAAGAAATACAAACTACAACGCAGTTGACAGCTATTGTAACCATTCCTACTGATATCTTTGGATTTTTGTGATTTATCAAACAACCAAGCATGTCACCACCACCAGTTGTAGCACCACACCTAATAATAATACCTATTCCAAGTCCAGTTAAAAAACCTCCATAAATACTGCATAGAAGAAGATCATTACTGATGGCAGGGAATGTACAGAATTCCAAGAACAGTGAATATGAAACAATACCTATAATTGCATAAATTGCAAAAGTTCTACCTAAAATTTTTACCGCAAAAATATATAATACTACGTTTAGTATCAAATAAATAATTGACATAGAAATATTTATTCCGGCAAGGGATAGTAGGTAGGAAATAATTGTGGCAAGACCACCAAAGCCTCCTAGTAGTATATTATTTGAGGCATAGAAAATATTAAATCCAGCCCCCATAATAAAAGTACCAATTAGTATACAAAAAACATTAACAGAATGTTTTAAATATTTATTACTTATATTAAACATTGTTTCACCAATACTGATAGTGATTTTAACTTAGAAAATGTAAATAGTCAATAGCAAATTTCAACATTTTTAAACATTTTTAATATATATAATATTATGATAAAATTTTTTAAAATGAATGGAGTTGGAAATGACTATATTTTTATTGATAATTTAAATTCAAAAAATAATAATATTTCCAAGAAGATAATAAAAAAGATTTGTGACCGTCACTATGGTGTTGGTGGCGATGGTGTTGTAATTATAAGTGCTTCAAAGACCGCAGATGCAAAAATGAAAATTTATAATAATGATGCAAGCACGGCTACACTTTGTGGGAATGCCACAAGATGTGTCGCTTTTTATTTAGCGAAAAAACTAATTAAAGATAGCATAAGTATCGAAAGTGGAGAAAAAATATTGTATTGCCAAATTCAAAATACGGAAGGTGGCTTAGTTATAGTAAGTGTCAATATGGGTAAAGCAAAAATTATTGATACCAAAATTTTGACTTTTAAAGGTCAAAAATACAAATTATATATTGTTGATATTGGAAATTTACACTGCGTGACATTTGTAAAGGACTTTGATTTTGATGTGCCTAAATTATGTAAGGTGATACAAAATTTGCCTTGTTTTGGAAATGGTATAAATGTAGATTTGGTTTCGGTAAAGAATAACACTCTCAATATCAAGGTTTGCGAAAGAGGGAGTGGGTTTACACTTGCATGTGGAAGTGGTGCCTGCGCTAGCGCTTTTGTTGCTAGTAAAGAAAAATTAACAGATGACAAAGTTGTAGTGAGTCAAGCAGGTGGGAAATTGGATATAGATGTTGGTGAGAATATAATAATGAGAGGTGCATGTAAATATATCTTTGATGGAGTGTTCTATGAAAATAAATGAGAGTTATTTGCTGAAAGATGATTATGTGTTTACAAAAATAAATAAAAATGTTGCACAATTTAAAGAAAAATATCCCAAGAAAAGAATATTGAATCTTGGAATAGGTGATGTAACGTGTGCAATGAATAGAAAATTGATAGAAGTAATGGCAAATGCATTATATGAGCAAACCAATAAAAAAACTTTTAAAGGTTATCCACCTGAAACAGGATATGATTTTTTGAAAAATGCCATTGTTAATAAATATGCTTTAAAAGGTATATCATTTATATGTGACGAAATTTTTATAAGTAATGGAGCGGGTTGCGATGTTACAAATATTTTAAATTTATTTCATAATTTAACGGCGGTAATTGCAGATCCAACATATCCAGCATATTTAAATAGCAATAAGTTTTATGGCAATGATATTATTTTATTGCCACTTACAAAACAAAATAATTATAAGCTGTTGCCTTATGGACTGATGGAAGATCGTAGCTATTTAATTTATATATGTTCTCCAAACAATCCAACAGGTGTAACTTTGAACCATAATGAGTTGAAAACATGGGTAGATTTTGCTAACAAAACTCAGTCTATTATATTGTTTGATAATGCCTATGAAAGTTTTGTTGAGGACAATTCTCCAAAATCTATTTATGAGGTTGAAGGTGCAAAGACATGTGCGATTGAAGTTTCTAGTTTTTCAAAATCTGCAGGATTTACTAATCTTAGATGTGGGTTCACTATTGTACCAAAAGAACTAATGAGACAAAATAATAGTATTAATAATATGTGGTTAAAGCATCAATGCACATTTTTTAATGGTGTGCCATATCATATTCAAAAAGGTGCTCTTTTTGTTCTTTCAAGTGAAGGGGAAAAAATATGTCAAAAAAATATAAAATATTATAAAACTAATGTCCAAATATTAGAAAAATATTTAAAATACAATAATTTTGAATTTGTATCATCTAATAATTCACCATATATATGGGTAAAAATTCCTACTACACAAACATCTTGGCAGTACTTTAATTTTTTGCTGAATACTTATGGTATCGTTTGTGTACCTGGTAGCGGTTTTGGGAAATGTGGTGAAGGATATATACGGTTTTCAGCATTTGCAACAAGGGAAGAAATAAACTTAGCAATGAAAAAACTTACAAAATCTGCACAATATGAAATTGTGTAGTTATAATAGTTTTAGTCAACATTTATAATCTCGTATTCACGATTTCCAAGACCAAGTTCGTGTGCTCTTTCAACAGTGTGTATTGCATGTTTTTCGTGCATACGATTTACAAGTGAGGTCTTGCCTTTGTCGGTTGAGTTTATAATTTGGTCATAACAACATTGGTCAACTGCAACAGGGTCGGCTGATGCAAATATCCCTATATCTGCCATTTCTGGCTCGTGTGGGTTACTATCGCAGTCGCAATCTATTGAAAGTCTGTTTGCAACATTTATATATGCCATATTTTCTGGTTTAAAGTAGTCAATAACACCTTCACACGCTTCTGCCATACTTTCCAAAAAGGCATCTTGATTTTCAACATAGTCCCAAAGTTTATCTGGCTCTGTTGTGTTTCCCCAAGAGTGTATCCATGCCTTGCCATCCCTTGATGCAACGCCAATGCTCATATTTTTAAGTGCTCCGCCAAAACCTGCCATTGCGTGACCTTTAAAGTGCGAAAGCATAAGCATACTATTGTAGTTATCACTATTTTTTAAGTTTGTAAAATCATTTTATATTGATTTTTATTGTGTTTTTATATGATTTTATGATACTTTAAAATTATGGATAAATATATTGAACAGGTTTTTAAACGCAAAAAACCAAATATAACAAAACTACAAAAATATGGCTTTGTCCTAAATAATAATGTGTACATCTATAAAAAATCGATACTAAATAACCAATTTGAAGTACAAATCTCTGTTTCTGAAAAAGATGTTATTGGTCATATTAAAGAAATAGAAACAGGTGAAGAATATACTTTACACCTTGCACAAGATTATGTGGGTAGTTTTGTTGGAGATGTTCGAAGAGCGTACTCTGAAGTCTTGGAAGATATTTCTATAAATTGTTTTGACGACGATGTGTTTAAAAGTGAAAAAGCAAAAAATATAATTGAATATATATTCAATCGTTATGGCGATAAACTTGAATTTTTGTGGCCCAAGTTTTCAAATAATGCAATAGTAAGGAGAAAGGAAACGGGCAAATGGTATTTGGTTTTAGTTAATATACAATTGCATAAACTTTCAACTATATTTAAAAATAATAATGAATATAAAGATGTTATAGTATTACGAACATGTAATGCAAAAAATTTAATTGATAACAGTAGATTTTTTCCAGCGTACCATGTGAACAAAAAAAATTGGATAAGCGTGCTACTTGACAGTGATGTTGATATAAATTTTGTTTATTCACTAATAGATGATAGTTTTAATCTGGCAGTGAAATAGATATTTCATCTATAAGTTTGGTATGAATTATCTTTGAAAGGTCAGTAGATAAATATTTTTTATTGTCATCAGCAAATACCGTGGCGACATTGTTATAACCTGAGAGCACACAACCTAAAAAGTTTGCGCCACCAGAAATGCCACAAGGAATACCCATATTATTTAATTTTTGTGCCATAGCAATTGCATCATCGTCTGTTATTGGTATAATTTTATCCACAATACTTTCGTCGTATAGTTTTGGTATAAGTCCATCGGATAATCCTTGAATTTTATGTTCACCTTTGCTATATCCAAGCGTTAAAATTGATGCAGAAGCAGGGTCTATGGCAATGATTTTCACTCCTTTTTGTTTTAAATATCCGCCCGCACCAGAAAGTGTACCGCCAGTACCTACACCACTTACAAAAGCATCTGGGATGATTACTTTTAAAATTTCTTTCCCAATATTTTCTTGTGCTATTTTATTATTTTGATTTTCAAATTGGCGAATGTATGTTGCATTATGTTCTATTGCATATTTTTGTGCTTGCTCAAAACAATCTTTAAAGCCATTGCATAATATCAACTTTGCACCATAAAGTGTTATAAGTTTTTTACGCTCATCACTCATATTTTTTGGCATAAAAATTGTAACTTTTAAACCTAAAAAAGCACCAAGACTTGCAAGTGAAATCCCCATATTTCCGCTCGTTACTTCTACAATTTCGTCACCACTTTTAAGGTTTGCCGCTTTTAACATTAAAAGTGCAGCACGATCTTTGACTGAGCCTGAAAAATTATACCACTCACATTTTGCATAAATATGGCTTATCTTGCCTTTGTAAAGGGTTTTCACATGTAAAGTTGGAGTATTCCCAACAAAATTTTTTAAATACTCATAGTGTTTCATATCACTTATGTTATGCCAAAATTTAAAATTTTGTCAAATTATTAAATTACTTGTATTTGTGCCTAGTTTGTTGTATAATTCCTACATATGGAGGAATGATGGAAAAAGAATTTTTGAAAGTTTTCGAACCTAAACAAGGTTGGACAGAAATAGATAAATCTTTATATTCAGTTTATGGGCTTGATAAAAATTCGCAAGCCAAAGTGGTTAGTGCTTATAAAGTTGGGAATTTTTTAGAGACAGAAAACACAATTACAATATATGATTATGGCAAGCAAAAGTCGCTTCTTGATGATTTAGATGCTGAATATAAGGACTTACAACTAGATATCAAACTTCAAGATGAATATGGTGCTTTCCCAGAACATTGGGAACATAAAGGGAATATGCTTTATAGTGTACTAAGACTTGTAAAATCTCCAAATATTCGTATGGTTGATATTTTCTTTAATAATAATGGCAATATTTATTGTGTACACACCTATCTTGATAAATCTGATAAGAATTTGGCACTTGATGCAATTTCAAAAAAGTATAAGGATATAGGTTATATGTTAGATGAAATCGGGAATTTGTAAACAAAATTATGACCTTTTGATGCAACAACAAATAAGTGGGTTAAAAAACAAACCTAAAATATTGCTTCATAGTTGTTGCGGACCTTGTTCGTCTACATGTATTGAAAGGCTTAAACCATACTTTGATGTCACTGTGTTTTATTATAATCCAAATATCTATCCAAAAGAAGAATTTATAAGGCGTCTTGAAACACAAAATAAAGTTTTAAGTTATTTTAATGTAAATTTAAAATATTTAGAATATAACGAAGAAGAATATTTGTCCAAAGTTCAAGGTCTTGAACTAGAAAAAGAGGGTGGCAAGCGTTGTGAAAAATGCTTTTATTTGCGTCTTAAGAAAACTGCCGAGTTTGCAAAACAAAATGGTTATGATTATTTTGGAACGACGCTAACTGTTAGTTCGCACAAAGATGAACAATTAATAAATAAAATTGGTGAAGAAATTTCTAAGCAACTTAATATACCTTTCTTATATTCAGATTTTAAAAAACATGATGGCTACAAAAGAAGCATTGAACTTTCAAAACAATTAGACTTGTATAGACAAAATTATTGCGGTTGCAAGTTTTCATTAAGGAGAGATTTTGAAATACGCTAAATATGTAGAACCTAAAAAAAATAAAGATCTAATCGGCACCATATCTTCTATTGTACTGTTAGTTGCATTTTTGGTGCTTACTTTTTTTGTGGGTGTAATGTTTTATTGCAATGTTTCGCTTGGGTACTATCCAATATCGGGAACTAGTATGCAACCACTCATAAACGCAAGTGGATTCAATACTGATTATGTTTATGCTACTTATGATGTATCAAATATAACTTATGGTGATGTCATCATTTTTCATCATCCCGATGCCACACAGGCAAGCGGTTATAGACAAGTTATAAAACGTGTTATCGCACTTGGCGGTGACAATGTGATGATTAAAAATACATTTCGTCCAGTTGAAAATACTGACCAGACCTATTATGCACTTTACATTCAGTATGGTGGTGAAGGTGAGTTTGTTGAAGTTGATGAAGAATATGTGATTGATAAAACATCATACTGTTATTTATATGAACATGATTTTTATGTTCGGGACCAATATAATAAAACATTTTTAAAAGATGCAGAGGGTAATGTATATCTTCATATAGAAGAAGGGCAAATTTTTTATGCGGGTGATAATAGACTAAACTCAAACGATTGTTTTGATTATGGTCCTCAAGAAGTTTCAAACATTGTTGCGGAGGTTAGGTATATAATTTATGGTGGCACAAACAGAATTTGGCAAGTAATACTGCAAATGCTAGGAATATATAAATGGAACTAGAAAAAATAGAACTTTATAACTTTCGCAATTACAAAAGTGCAAGCATAAGTTTTGATAGTGGCTTAAATGTCGTCTGTGGAGAAAACGCACAGGGGAAAACCAATTTACTTGAAGCCATCTATTTTTGTGTTGTCGGAAAAAGTTTTCGTGCAACAAGAGAACGTGAAGTCATAAATATGCAAAGCGATATTGCAAAAATAAAAGTTTTTATTAAAAAAAATGTTGGAAAAAGTATAATAGAAATCATTTTTTCAAGAAAAGAAAAGAAAACTGTAAAAATTGACGGCATTCCTATTAAAAGGCTTAGCGGATTGCTTGGTGAGTTTAATGGTGTTTTCTTTGCACCTGATGAACTAAAACTTATAAAAGAAAGTCCAGAAGATAGACGACGATTTATGGACATAGATATTTCGCAAACAACCAAACAATATGTTTATATACTTTCACGCTATAATGAAATTTTGGCAAATAGAAACAAACAACTAAAACAAAATATATCACGCCATGACCTTGAAAATATTATAAGTATTTGGGATGAACAACTTGCTGATTATGTGCAAAAAATAAAAAAATATAGGCAAAATTTTGTAATTTCGCTTTTGCCATATGCAAAAAAAGCACACGAATTTATTACCGATGGAAAAGAAGACCTCCATGTTGAATATGTTGGCATAAAAGAAGATACAAAAGAAGAAATAATAAATAAGCTAAAAACCAATTTAGAAAAAGACATTACACTTGGTTACACAACCTATGGTGTGCATCGTGATGATATAAAGGTTACAATAAATGATATTGATGTAAGGTCATATGGTTCGCAAGGGCAACAACGTACTGCGGCACTTTCGCTAAAACTTGCTGAACTTAGCATTATTGAAGAGATAACACATACAAGGCCGGTATTATTACTCGATGATGTTTTGAGCGAACTTGACGACTCAAGAAAAAAACGCCTTTTAGAATATTGTCAGGGAACGCAAACATTTATAACCTGTACAGCATTTAATTATCCCGACATAAAATGTAATAAGATAGAAATAAAAAATGGTGAGTGGAGTAAAATCTAATCACCATTTTTTTATTATAAGAATTTTCGGAGCGACAAAAACATTTTTCATGACTTACGTTACATTTTCTTTGTTCATACTTTAAATTTTTCTTTAGTAACATAATGGTAATATTCGTAACTTCCATATTTATCTAGCATATCCTGCATCGCTTTTTGAGCACGGTTGCATAAATCTTCATTCCTTTCGCGAATGTTTAGTGACAAGTCGGGGTATATTGGATCACAAATATACACGCTTATTTTTGGACGTTTTTTGACAAGTCTTCTTAGTCCTTTGGTTTTTCTAAAAAGCAATATGTATGGAATAACTGGCACATTGTTTTTTGATGCAAAGTGGAAAGCACCGCTTTTAAAAGGTCTAAGGCGATTATAATATGGCCACATACTACCTTCAGGGAAAACATGTACAAATCTATTTTTCTTTAAATAACAAGTTATTTGTCGATAAAAGTTCATATGTGCCTTTGGAGTTTCTGGAAGAGGCATAACACCAAAAGCGGACATAAGTTTGCCAACATATGGCACATCAAAATTTTCTTTTCTTGACACAATGTGAGAACGGCGGAAGCGTTTTACAAAAGTTGTTGCAATCATAAAGTCAACATAATGCACGTGATTTGAAATTGTTATTGCGCCACCTTTCACGTTTTTAAGTTTTTTCTTGCCATAAACTTTTATTCCAAGTCCAATTTTTCCATATAAGAAAAATATTGGACGAGCGATAAAATGATAAAAAATAAATTGAAAAGTTCTAAAAAACCAATTTTTTTGATATTTATATTTATCATCAACAACAAGTTTGTTATGTTTTTTTGTGGTATTTTCAACAACAATGCCATCAGGGAACTCTGGCATTATCGCAATCTTTTCTTTTGGAAATATCATTTGTTGCATGGTAATATAAGTATATCAAATTTTAACAAGTTGTCAAACACAAACCAATAAATGTTTGACTTTATATCGCACATATATTATTATATTTAATAAGATATTTAAGGAGAAAATTATGGGTCTTTTTAATTTTATAAAAAAACAATTACTTGAAGTCATTGAGTGGAAAGATAGTTCAAAGGATACAATCGTTTATCGCTTTCCATTAACTGATAGAGATGAAATAATGACATCATCTACTTTGGTTGTTCGTGAAAGCCAAGTGGCAATATTTGTCCATAAAGGTGAAGTGGCAGATGTTTTTCAGCCAGGTACATACAAACTTTCAACCGAGAACATACCATTTTTAACAAAAATTTTATCACTTCCAACAGGGTTTGAATCACCAATAAAGGCAGAAGTATATTTTGTCAACACAAAGCAGTTTGTTGGGCAAAAGTGGGGCACCCAAAACCCAATAATGATGCGTGATAGCGAGTTTGGAACGGTTAGACTTCGTGGCTTTGGTGTTTATTCATTTAGAGTTAGTGATGCAAAACTTTTCATGAAAGAAGTTTTTGGCACAAATGAAGTTTATAAAGTTGAAGATGTTGCAACTCAAATCAAGCCTATGCTCATTCAAGCAGTAACTGATGCAATTGCAGAAAGCAAAATTTCCGCCATTGACCTTGCTGCAAACTATAGAGAGTTTTCAAATGAAATTTTAAAATCAAGTGAACCTGAATTTTCAAAGTATGGGCTTAAACTTTGTAGCGTTGTAATTGAAAATCTTTCACTTCCAGAAGATGTTGAAAAGGCTCTTGACGAAAGGACAAAACTTGGAGTGCTTGAAGATAAAATGGGTACATACACTCAATATCAAGCGGCACAAGCAATTCGTGATGCTGCACAAAATGAAAGCGGTGGAAATCTTGCTGGGCTTGGTGTAGGTCTTGGCGCAGGTACAACCATTGGTGGAGTTTTTGCAAACAATATAACAACAGAAAATAAGCCAAAGGAAAAAACTGCAACTTGTGAAAAATGCGGTGCCAAAATGCGTGAAGGTGCAAAGTTCTGCCCAGAGTGTGGAGCACCTCAAGGTGCTGTTTGTCCAAAATGTGGAAAGGCGGTTTCCAAAAATGCAAAGTTCTGCCCAGAATGTGGTGAGAATTTGAAAAAAGAAATTGTGTGCAAAAAATGTGGTGCAAAAATTAAAAAAGGTGCAAAGTTCTGCCCAGAATGTGGCACAAAAGTGGAATAAAAAATGGCGGATACACAGTTTGAAACTATAATTAAAGGAACTCAAGACAAATGTTCTTCTTGCGGAGGACATTTGTATTTTTCGCCTGAGGACCAATCACTTAAATGTGAATCTTGTGGCGGACTTGAAAAGATTGTGTTTGACCATAACAACCAAAAGCACAATTATGAAGCAAATAGTGAGATAAAAGAAGAACATAAAAAATTCGCTGAAGAAAATAAAGTCTTTAAATGCTCTTCTTGTGGTGCAAATGTTGTATTAAATAAATTAGATGTTGCTACTCGTTGCCCATATTGTGACAGTAGTATAGCAATTGCAGAAGATGTTGAAATAGGGCTCAGACCAGATTCTATTATACCTTTTAAATTTGGGGCAGAAAAAGCATCCAAACTTTATAAAGACGGGCTCAAAAAGAAGTGGTTCTTGCCTAGTATTTTCAAAAAAAGTCCACCTATGGACGAGATAAAAGGTGTATATGTGCCTTGTTTTAGTTTTGATGCCAAATCACACACGGTATATCGTGGTAGGCTTGGAAGAAATCATACTACAACATCAAGAAATGGGCACACAAGAACACATACCACATATTTTTCAATTTCTGGTGCACGCGACTTTGAGCATCACGATATTTTGGTGGAAACGAGTTCGCATATCGACCAAATTGTTTTCAACGGTATAAAACCATATAATTTAAAAGAACTTGTGGTTTATAACGATGCGTTTATTCGTGGTTACAGTTTGGAGCATTATGACCAAGCACTTGAAAATTGTAAAAAAGTTGCAAATAGCATAATGGAACAAACTATTCGCAGTCAGATTTTGTCATCGTATACATATTCTTTTGTAGAAAGTTATAGCCAAAATGTAAGTTTAAGCGAAGAAAAATATTCTTACTACATAGTTCCAACGTATAGTGTAAAATACAAGTACAAAGGTAAAGACTACTTAACATATATGAATGGTCAAACAGGTAAGGTTGGCGGGGGACTTCCAAAATCGCCAGTTAAAATCACTTTTTTTGTACTTATGTTAATTGCAATACTCGCTGGTATAATATTATTGTTTTATTATTTCTAAAATAAAATTCTGTATAAATTACTCGCTTCGCTCGAAATGACACCACTGTGTCTTGTCGAGCCATAGGCGAGACATCTTCTAGTTTTTTCTGTGACATTCTGAGTGTGACATCCTTGACGGCTGACGAAGAATCTCATATATTTATTTCTTTATAAATTCAATTAAATTTTTCTTTTTATTCATTGGCAAATTTTCAATCAGAGTTTGCAATTCTGAATCTATTTCATAATCTTCAATATTCGAACTAAAAAATCTATCAATAGGGAATTCACAAACTTCTAAAATTTGTAATAGTTTTTCAACAGTGAGGACTATTCTGCCACTTTCAAGTTGTGCAACATATTGCGGGCTCATACCAATTCTTAAACTTACTTCTCTTGCAGAAAGCCCGGCTTTATTTCTAATATATCCAATTCTTGATAAAATTTCTTTTACAGTCATAGGTTTCCTTTTAATACACATCTTCTGTGCTGTTAAAGTAATCTCGTGCAAAAAATTGCTCAAGAGTTATATTTGCACCAGCACATATCTTTTTTATTGTTATAACTTTTGGACATTTAATTTTTCCGTACATAAAATCAAATATTGTGGATGGCGTTAGATTAGAATTTAAACAAAGTGATGTTAAATTGGTTTTATTTTCTTCCACAAGTTCTAAAATTCTTTTTCTTATTGCATCGTTTATTGTCATAGCATTCCTTTGTTTAAATATATCATAAAAAAGAAAAATCACAAAGTTAAAATAGTGATTGACAAATTTTTCTCTTTATATTATATTTGTATATGCTATGGTGGATATAGCGTAGTTGGCTAACGCGCCAGATTGTGGCTCTGGAGACCATGGGTTCAAGTCCCATTATTCACCCCATAATGCTCGCATATTTTTGCGGGCTTTTTTTATTTAATTTTTTGTCTACTTTTTTCAAAAAAATGCTTTAATATATAATTATAGTATGTTATAATACTAATAGTATATTAAGGCTTTTTTTGTGCAATAATTTTAGCCTAATATCACTTTACAGGAGAATAGAATGGAACAAGAAGAATTAGACCTTACAAAAAGTGAAAAGTATGACCAGTCTGATATACAGGTTCTTGAAGGGCTTGAACCAGTACGCAAGCGTCCAGGTATGTACATTGGCTCAACCGATGAACGCGGACTTCATCACTTAGTTACAGAAGTTGTGGACAACAGTATTGATGAGGCACTTGCTGGATACTGTACACAAATTGATGTTACCCTAAACAATGACGGCTCATGCACTGTTGCAGACAATGGTCGTGGAATTCCAACAGGTATAATTGAAAAGGAAGGCAAAAGTGCAGTTGAAGTTGTCCTTACAAAACTTCATGCTGGTGGAAAGTTCGGTGGCAGTGGTTACAAAATTTCTGGTGGACTTCACGGCGTTGGTGTAAGTTGTGTAAACGCACTTTCAAAATGGCTTAAAGTTGATGTTTATCAAAATGGCTATCATCACTATATGCAGTTTAGTCGCGGTGTTGCAGATGCACCACTCAAAAAACTTGAAAAGTCAGATAGGCGTGGCACAACTGTTACATTCCTTCCAGATGACACAATTTTTGAAACTGTTGAGTTTGATTATGAAACCATAAAAAATCGTTTTCGTGAAATTGCGTTTTTAAATAAAGGCATTGTTATAACTCTTACAGATAATCGTGAAGGAAGGGAGAAGAATGACACTTTTGAATTTAAAGGTGGCATAATTGAATTTGTAGAATATCTAAACAAAAACAAGACACCACTTTTCCCACACCCAGTATATTTTAATAAATTCACTCCAACCAGTGAAGTTGAAGTTGCTTTCCAGTATAACGATGGTTACAATGAAATTATTCATGCATATGCAAATAACATAAATACTGAAGAAGGTGGTACACATCTTGAAGGTTTTAAAAAAGCACTCACAAAAGTTATAAATGACTATGCACAAAAAAATAAGATTTTAAAAGAAAACGAAAAACTTAGTGGTGAAGATTGTCGTGAGGGTATAACCGCTGTCATTTCAGTAAAACTTATGAACCCACAATTTGAAGGGCAAACCAAGACCAAACTTGGCAATAGTGAAATGCGTACAATAGTTGAAAAGGCGGTTACTGAAGGTTTTGGTGACTACCTAGAAGAAAACCCAAGTGAAGCACGAGAACTTGTCTTAAAAAGCGTAACAGCACAAAGGGCAAGAGAAGCAGCAAGGCTTGCCAGAGAGTCCACAAGACGAAAAGGTGTACTTGAAAGTACAACACTCCCAGGTAAACTTGCCGATTGCACAGAAAAAGACCCAACGCATTGCGAAATATATCTTGTTGAGGGTGATTCCGCAGGTGGTAGTGCAAAACAGGGTAGAGATAGGCGTTTTCAGGCTATACTTCCACTTCGTGGTAAAATACTAAATGTTGAAAAGGCAAGGCTTAATCACATTCTTGAAAACAACGAAATAAAAAGTATGATAACAGCCTTTGGCGCAGGTATTCATGACGACTTTGACGAAAGCAAACTCAGATACAATAAAATCATTTGTATGACCGATGCCGATGTCGATGGTTCTCACATAAGAATTTTGCTATTAACATTCTTCTTTAGGTTTATGCGTCCGCTTATTGAAAAGGGTCATGTATATTCTGCTCAACCACCACTTTACAAACTAAATCGTGGAAAAGAAGAACTATATTTTTATAGCGATGAAGAACTTGAGGCAAACCTAACTCAGTATGGCAGAAAGGGTATAACAATTCAGCGTTATAAAGGTTTGGGTGAGATGAACCCAGAGCAACTTTGGGAAACAACTATGAACCCAGAAAACAGAGTGCTTATTCAAATAACTATGAAAGACGCAGTTGAAGCAGATGCAATGTTTAATCAACTCATGGGTGAAGATGTGGAACTTAGGCGTCAGTTTATAGAGCAAAATGCCAAACTTGTTGAAGATTTGGATGTATAAAGGTGAATTATGGAAGAAAAGAAAGAATTACACGAGTTATTTAAAAATACAAAAATTCGTCAGGTAGAAGCCACTGACGAGTTAAAAAAATCATTTATTTCATATGCGATGGCGGTCAATGTTTCGCGTGCCATTCCAGATGTAAGAGATGGTTTAAAACCAGTCCATAGACGTATTTTATACTCCATGGGTGAACTTGGAAACTTTAGCGATAAACCATATAAAAAGTGTGCAAGAATTGTTGGTGAAGTTATGGGTAAATATCACCCACACGGCGACAGTTCTGTGTATGATGCATTAGTTCGTCTTGCACAAGACTTTTCAATAAGGTATCCATTAATAGACGGTCACGGAAACTTCGGTTCTGTCGATGGCGATAGCCCTGCTGCTATGCGTTACACCGAAGCAAGACTTAGTAAAATTGCTGAGTATATGCTTGAAGATATAGACAAGGAAACTGTTGATTTCTATCCAAACTTTGATGATACACTTATGCAACCAAGAGTGCTTCCTGCAAAATTTCCAAACCTACTTGTAAATGGTGCAGATGGTATTGCTGTTGGTATGGCAACAAACATTCCACCACACAATTTAAGTGAAGTTATAAGCGGTGTGCAAGCACTTATCAAAAACCCTGAAATAACCATTGACGAACTTATGGAGTATATTCCAGCGCCAGATTTTCCAACTGGTGGCATAATTATGGGCAGAAATGCTGTACGCCTTGCCTACACTACAGGCCGTGGCGGAATAGTTGTCCGTGGTAAAGCGGAAATTGAGGAAACACCAAGCGGAAGATATAAAATAGTTATAACTGAACTTCCATATGGCGTAAATAAAGCCCGCTTTATTATGCAAATGGCTGATATGGTCAAGAATAAAAAACTTGAAGGCATTTCCGATATAAAGGAAGAGTCTGACCGTGACGGACTTAGAGTTGTTGTTGAGGTCAAAAAAGATGCCAATGCACAAGTAGTACTCAATACGCTTTACAAAAAGACAATGCTTCAACAAAGTGAAGGTATAATAATGCTTGCACTTGTTGACGGCGAACCAAAGGTTTTGAACTTAAAGCAAATTTTGTATTATTATCTTGAACACCAAAAAGATGTGCTAATTCGCAAGACAAAGTTTGACCTTAAAAAAGCCGAAGAGCGTATGCATATAGTGCTTGGACTCAAAATCGCCCTTGCAAACATTGACGAAGTCATCAAGATTATAAAAGAAGCGGACGATAAAGAAGATGCTAAGAACAAACTTACCACAAACTTTGAACTTGACGAAATTCAAGCAAATGCAATACTTGATATGAGACTCAGCAAACTTACAAGTTTGGAAGTTGAAAAACTTAACGAAGAATATGCTGAACTTGAAAAGACTATCAATGAATTAAATAGCATCCTTTCAAGCGAAGAAAAAGTTCTATCAATTATAAATGACAATCTTGAAGCAATTAAAAATCAGTTTGGCGATGCAAGGAAGACAGAACTTAGCCACGATTCAAGCGATATAAATATTGCCGACCTTATAAAGAAAGAAGATGTTGTTGTTTCAATGACAAATCTTGGCTATATCAAGCGTATGAGTATGAGTGAATACAAGGCTCAAAAGCGTGGCGGTGTGGGAATTAGTGCGCACAAGACAAAGGAAGAAGATTTTGTAAAAGATATATTTATTGTCAACTCTCATGACGATTTGATGTTCTTTACAAACTTTGGAAAAGTCTACACCATAAAAGCATACGAAATTCCAGAGGCACAGCGTCAAGCAAAGGGTAGGGCAATGATAAATCTTTTGCCACTCTCTACCGATGAAAAGGTCAATACAATAATTCCACTATCTTCTGACACAACGGGTAATCTTATCATTGCAACAAAAAATGGACTTATCAAAAAGACAAAACTTATTGAATTTTCAAATATACGTAAAAATGGTAAGATAGCAATAACCTTAAATGACGGCGATGAAGTTATTGATGTCAAAATGTCAACCGGCGATGATGAAATACTTGTTGCCTCAACCTCGGGCAAGTGTTGTAGATTTAGCGAAGAAAAAGTTCGTACAATGGGGAGAACCGCCCAAGGAGTTAAGTCCATAAGCCTAGATGAAGGTGAAAATGTTGTATCTATGACAGTTATAAAGAAAGGCGAAACCGATGCTCAGATTATCACAATAACAGAAAATGGTTATGGCAAGCGTAATCACGTTGATGATTTCAGACTCACATCACGTGGTGCAAAAGGTGTTCGTGCAGGTGTGTTTAACGAAAAGACTGGCAAACTTGTTTGCCTAAAACAAGTAAATATTGACGATGACCTTATGATAGTAGCCGACAATGGCGTAATTATCAGAACACCAGTTAAGGATATAAGTTTACTTTCTCGCGGTACACAAGGTGTTAAGATTATGAAACTTAAAAACAACGCACATGTAGTTTGCCTTACTACAAGTGAACATGAAGAAGAACAAGAAAGCGAAGTTATAAGTGAAGTTATTGAAGAAAACATAAAAAATAATGAAGAAAACGCGGAAAAATAATAAAAAAACCATAAAAATTGATAATTTTTTGTATTTAGTTTAAAATAAAAGAGAAAAGGAGAAAGTTCTATGAAAAAAAATTATGATATGTGGCTCATTGCTCTTGCTGCACTTGGTGCAATAGCAAGCCTTGTAGTTCTAATTGTTTGTGTCAACGCACTTATAGAGTATGGTGCAACCAGTTTGCGCATATGGGGTATAGTTGGCACTGTAATTGCATTTATTGTATGTATGGCACTGCTTGGTATGCTTATTTACTATTATCGTCAGCACCAAATGACAGATTCAGCAAATGAGAAAAGTGTATTAGATGAATAAAACTATGTATCCATTGCTTATATTCACTTGTGCATTTTGTATGCTACTCAGCGTGGTTATGATTGTCCTATCTGCGTGTGGTATACTTATTGACACAGGGAATATGGTGGTAAGCATTGTTCTTTTCTCAATACTCTTTGTTGTTTCGGCACTTGCACTTGGGCTTATAATAGCAGTGAAAGTGTCATCAACAAACAAAACTAAATATAAAAATGATAAGTAAAATGTCCTTAATTTAAAGGACATTTTTATTATTTCATATCATATCAATCTCATCAAATTTTATGTCATCTAAAAAATCTTTTGTTCGCATTCCAAGACCTTTTGAAAGCATAATAATTGTTTTTAGTGAAATATTTTTTGTTTTTCGTTGCATAATACTTTTGATTGTCGAAAAGGGTACACCACTGCGCTGAGCAAGTTCATATTGTGTAAGATTTTGCTCATTCATGTACTTCAATAACCTAAAAACGACAATTTCAATCAAATTCATACAAATAGTTTAACCCAAAAAACAAAAAAAATAGGACGATGTATTGTTCTTTGGTTGACAAGTAGTTCTAAATAATGTAAAATTTGATTAGTTTTAACAAAAGGAGGAAAAAATGAGTAAACGTTTGTCACTAAAAAAAGTACTCACAACATTTACTTGCTTGGCACTTGTTATTGTCTCAGCGGTATTGTTTGCTGCATGTGGTGATCCAAAAAACTATGGTTTTGATGAAACAGGAATGTATTGTGTAAATTGTGAAGTCACAAAAAACGGCGTTGTTATGAATGAAGACACCGAAAACGATACATATGGTTCAACATATTTTGGCGAAAAAGACAAAAACAAAGATTGGGATGGCAGTAAAATTTCTGTAGAGTTCAAACTTGATGTTTCTGTTTTAGAAGACGGAGATTTCACAAGTTGGGTTTTAGGTTTGAACAGATTAAATGGTGAAACCTATACACATACAGAAGAAGTTCGTGTTGGCATTGCAAAACAAGGTGATGTTTATTACATGAACGAACTTACTGGAATTTCATATGATGATGCCACGGATTATAATGCTGTTGTTACTGGCGGACATGCCATTGAAGTAAAAGACGGCAAAGTTCAAGTTGCAATATCACTTGAATGGGCAGATGATGTTGTTGATTACGAAATCGACGTTAATGGCGAAAAGGTTACAAATCAAAAAACAGCAGTTGGTGTTGTTGGATTTAGATATCTTTGGAACGCAAATGCCAACGTTGACGGTGTTGTATTCAGCGACCTTGAGTTTGTAGAAAAATAGTGTTATTTTTCAAAAAAATCTCGTCTTGTTAGACGAGATTTTTTACATTTTATATTTCGTAAGATAATAAATCTTCTTGAGAGATAATATTTTGTTCATTATATTGATAGTTATCCAAATCATCATGAAAAGTATAGAATAAAGAAGCAACATCTGTTGCAAAATTAACATACCAGCGAGCATCTTTAACATAGTCTAGATCTGCATCTTTAGTGCTTTCAGGTTCTATGCCAAGATTATAGCAAACATTATGGATGTACCATTCACTTTCAAGTTTTATAATGTCTCTTTTTATTTCAATATCAT
>CALWOY010000032.1 GCA_944383255.1 uncultured Clostridia bacterium | reverse complement strand
CTAATAAATATTTAAAAAGTCCTACTATTTTTATCAAGATAGTAGGATTTTTTATTTTTCATGTTTAAAATGCACATAATATATCATATAAAGTAGGTTTTTCGTCATAACAAATAGATTTTTTATTTTTAAATATATTCATATTTTTAAACTGCTCTTGCCTTTGCGAATAATCAAACACAAGATTATAAATTACATCTGTAATTATTTCTTCAATATAAACATTATTTACATTGTAAATACTTAATAATTTATCATAAAGATTATAATTTTGATTGAAATATTTTTCTAGTAAATTATAAAGTTTTCTATAATTCTTTTTTCGATACTCTTGATTTATGTTCTTTTCGTTGATTAAAATTTCCGCATCAATAAGTTTATAAATATCTTCGTTTATTTCTTTCAATAACTTTTCAGTTTCAATAGTTGGATACAAATACTCCTTAACTTTAGTTTTGTTATAATACATTTTTATCTCCTTTACCTGTAATTATCTGGGTTTAGTATTTTTATTTTTAACTAAATTTCGGGTTTTCCATAAATAGTATATAAAATTTTAGTTAAAAATCAAAATAAATGTCTTCTTTTCCTTAAATAGTTAAACACTAAATGCCGGCTAAAATGTTTATAAATGGAAAAAACTATATAGGAGAAAAGAAATGAAATTAAATAAAGCATTCTCATTAAGAGTTAGAGAATTATTAAAAGAAAAACATATGACACAATATAAACTTGCTCAAGAAACAGGCTTATATCATAGTACAATGACTGATATTTTAAATTGCAAGTATGAAACACCTAATTTTATGAATATGGCACTTATTATAAGAGCGTTAGGTTTATCTTTTTCAGAGTTTTTTAATAGTCCGCTTTTTGATTTTGATAAATTGGAAATTAAAGAGAAATAATGTTAAATTTTATAAATTTAGTTAAGGAAATTTTAGAAGATAAAGGACTGACAACGCAAAATTTATTTGAAGATGGAGTTATTTCAGAGAATACTTTTTATAAATACAAACATCGCTATCCAAATTTGACAACGCTACTCAAAATTGCAAATTACTTATGTGTAAGTGTTGATTATTTGTTCGCATTAAGTGACGAAAATAGATTTAGACCTTATTCACTAGAACAAAAAAATTTATATAGTACAATTGTTTCTTTAATAAAAAACTCTGGCATGTCTCAACGGCAATTTAGTAAAGACTTAAACTATTCAAGAGTAAATTTATTGCGTTGGAAGAAAGGCACAAGTCCAAGTGTGCAAACGCTAATCGAAATAGCCAAATATTTTAATATTCCTATAGATGATTTGTTAGAGAAAGAACTTAATGACACACTGTAAAGGGAGCAAGAATATGCAAAAGTTTTCTCAAAGAGTTTATGATAAAGACAAGTTTATAAAAAGGTTTCAAAAGTTATTGAAAGCAAAACATATTGGATACAATGAATTTTGTAGAAGAATAAATATAAGTCTTTCTTGTGCATATAAATGGCGTAAAGGACAAGTTCCAAATATGAACATAATTCAAAAGATAGCAAGAAATTTGCAAGTTTCAACCGATTATTTATTAAACCTATAATCTTGATATTTACAACAACAAAAAAGTAAAAAAAACTACATTACTTTCATAATGTAGTCGGACAATAGTTTATTTTTTCTCAATATTTACACGTTTAATTAAGATAACATTTTTAAAATCACGTTTGATATGCTCATTTGAAGGGAAATAAGGGAAAGAAGATCCCTCATTTCTTGTTTTTATAACAAATTTTTTAACGTGTTCTTTTAAGTCTTTTTCGCATTGTTCTTTTGTGTCATGAACAATGTCTTTCATAACTATACCTGGAACGAAACCATGAATTTTGCCATTTTCACGAGTAAATACCAAAGGGATGCTGATTTTGCTCTCTGTTTCGTTTTCTTCTTCTTTACTTTCTTTATTCTGTTCAAAAGCGAAATAATTTCGTTTTATAAATGCCATTTTTTACCTTCTTCTAGTCGTAGAGTATAGCATATTGTAAAAGCGAAATCAATTATTATCTTCAAGAATTACACTTTCATCTTGTGTTTTTTGTTTTTTTCGTGTAAAAAGTACAACTTTTCCTTTATTTTTTAACATATTGAAAATTATTATAAATGTTGCAACGCCAATGGCAATATATATTAGCCTGGAGAATATGGATGCTTGTGTTCCAAAAAATCCCGCAATAAAATCATATTGAAGAAGCCCTATGCTCATCCAATTTAATCCACCCGCAATCAATACTATGAATGATATAATAACCATAATTTGACCTTTGTCATTATTTTGTGAATATTTTGCTGTAGTATTCATATATTATCAAGAATAATATTAAAAAAATGATTGACAAAATGGGCATATGTTGCTAAAATACCACTTGTTAACTGAAAGTGGGGAGTGGCATAGCCACTGCATTTTTTTAATCTATTTAAGGAGGCTATTATGGAACAAGTATATTTGACAAAAGAAGGGAAAAAACAACTCGAGGAAAAACTCGATTATTATAAAACAGTTAAAAGACCAGAAGTCATTAAAAGAATAGGGCTTGCACGTGAATTTGGCGATTTAAGTGAAAATTCTGAATATGATGCAGCAAAAGAGGAACAGGCACGTATTGAAGGCGAAATCAGTGATATGGAGCAAAAACTCCGTGATTGTATTCTCATACAAAAAGTTGATACATCAAAGGTAAATATCGGTTGCCGTGTAGAACTTTTGAATAATACACTTGGTCAAACTGTAACATATAAAATTGTAGGTACAACTGAAAGTGATCCTCTTAATGGACTAATTTCAAATCAGTCGCCAGTTGGAAAAGCCGTACTTGGTAAAGCCCTTGGTGATGATGTTGTTGTAACTACACCTAATGGGGATATACATTTCACCGTCAAAAAAATATCTGAATAAAAAAAAATAAAAAAATTGTTGAATATTGCGTTTAAAAGGCGCAATATTTTTTTGTTTTTATTTATCGACAAAAATACATTATAAAACAAAAATTATTTCTAACCATTTTTTAAAAATTGCCTTTATGCTTTAAGGCGAGGTGAGAAATGAGCAAACAAAAATTATTTTATGCTTTTTGTAAGTACACATTATTTTTCGGATTATTTTATTTACTTTCGCGGGCACAACTAAATAACGTAATAAGTCCATTTTCATTTGGAATGTATTTTGCACTTGTGTGGTGTAATCAAAATATTTTAATACTTTCTCCACTATACATAGGTGCAAGTTACCTTTCAGCGTTTTCGCTATTCGACTTATATTCTGCCATCGCCACATGTTTTATTATGATAATAATTTATGGTATACATCTAAAATTAAATAAGCGAATACTCCCACAACTTATGATAGTCTATCTGCTTTTATGTCAAGCGGTCAGTGTGTTTTTAGACATCTATATAGGTGTTTCGCCAGTAGTTGTATTTGTGGGACTTGTATTTGGGCTTTTGTATACCTTCATCCTTATGAAATTGTTTGAAAGTGTAATGACAGTGGGTTTTGTTAAGAAATTTACATTAACTAAAGCCATATGCTTCGCAGTTTTATTACTTTCAATTTCCTGTGCTTTAAGAAGCGTAGAAGTTTTCAATTTTGATTTTGCGAAATTGTTTATACTTTTATCTGTTATGTTTTCTAGCCTTGTTCTTCCACTTACGGAAGGGGGTTTCATTGTTACACTGCTTAGTCTTGGAACACTACTTTATGATAATGACCCTTATCTTGTTGCACCAATGCTTATAACATTTTTAATAGTATCTTGCTTTAGAGGCAAACATAGAATTTTTTCAGTGCTTAGTATGCTTATTATTGAGTGTATGAATGTTTATTACTTTAATTTTTACTATTCAACGTCACTTGTCGTATTTTTGCCTTGTATAATCACAGCAGTTTGTACAATGATTATTCCAAAAAAATATTATCAAAAACTTAGTGAACAATATAATTCCAGTTTTTCAAATCGAAGTATGGAAAGTGTCATCAATCGCACACAAAATGCCATCCATTCACGGCTTTTAAAACTTTCGCAGGTGTTTTTTGAAATGGACAAAGTTTTTCGCGGAATGATAAAAGGTCGTGCAAGCGAAGATGAACTAAAATGCCTTATGCTTACCGAACTTAAAGGAAAACTTTGTGTTGATTGTCCTGAAAAAAACCGTTGTCATAAGTTGTATAGTGATGAAACAGAAAAAATACTTTGTGCACTTATAGACAAGGCATTTGTGAATGGAAGGGTAACGCTTATAGATATTCCTACCACGCTTACGGGACGGTGTTTTAAAATCAATCAATTAGTTTATATTATAAACGACCTTATTTCTCAATATAAAAGTTATGCCACGCTTGTTGGGAATATTGACGCTTCAAAAGTGCTTATAAGTGAACAACTCTATGGTGTAAGTGATGTTCTTCACAGGCTTGCCGATGAAACCAAAAAGACAGTAGATTTTGATGATGGGCTAGAAAAACGCATAAGTGATGAACTACTTTATAATGATATTGTTGCTAGTGATGTAATTGTTTATCATAAAAATGAAAATGTTGTGTCTTGCACATTGGAAGTTAAAAAAGAAGATAGCCTAAAAAGTAAAATTTCCAGCATTGTTTCAAAAATAACAAAAACCAAGATGATAGTAGAAAATGACCAAACCAGCCCACATGCTGGTTGGCAAATTCTAA
>CALWOY010000031.1 GCA_944383255.1 uncultured Clostridia bacterium | reverse complement strand
CAAAAATTATATTTTGACACAAATCACAAAGTTCTCGACTTGCACACACTTCCACATTTTTCTTTAATATGTTAGCAAGTTTATCTCTACTAAATACAACATCGGCTTCTAGATTTGAAAGCATAAGTGCTAGTGAACTAAAGAACTTTTTCCTGTTTACATAATACGATGATAATTTAAAACCTATTAAAGCAAAGCAAACAATTATTATTACTATCAATATAATCGTCATAATTCACCACTTTACAATCTTGGCAAATTTTTCATTGTATGTACCCTCGTATGTTCCTGGTCCCTCACGCTTTGAAAGAAGCACATATCTTTGAAAATACTGTGATGGCAAATTAACAAAAAAGTCCTTACGCCTAAGTTCTTCAATGCTAGAAGCATGAGCAGTAGCCATAACCTTAACGCCACAGTTCATTGCATCAATCAAGCACTTTGCGTCTTCTTTATCTCCAATTTCATCAGTAACAATTAGTCCTGGGTTCATTGACCTAATGCATTGCATAAAACCTATTTGTTTACTACAAAAACTTACAATATCACAGAAATTACCGAGGTCTAATTTACTATCAATACCACCAGCAATCTCGCCTCGTTCATCAACAACCGATACATTTAAGCAATAGTTATGTTCTGAAAGTTGAAATAAAAAATCTCGCAAAAACGTAGTTTTGCCTGCACCAGGAGGAGAAACTATAAGACAATTCTTTATGCCAGTTTCATCAACAATATCATCAAATGCACAAAGCGACATATTTTTGATTTGGTGCGGAATACGAATATTTATGCTAGTCCAGTTTGTTATGGTTTTTACTTGTCCATTTTCTTCAACAACATTGCCACAAAGCCCTATTCTTACACCATTAGACATCGTGATATAACCATTTTTTATCTGCTCATTGACAGAATAAATTGAATAATCACTGGCTTTGTAGACAATGTCCGCTATCATTTCCTGTGTACAAAACATTGCACTATTCAAATCGCAACATAGCCCTTTGTCACTTATATAATATGGTTGTCCTTTAACAAATACAACAATGGGTTTATTAGCCCTAAGCCTAATTTCAGATAGAGTCGATAATGCTATTTTATAATTAATTATATTTGCAAGTGGCTCCGAAAGTATTTCTTGTAACATATTTTTCTCCTATTACAATGTATAATGTGAGAAAAATTAAATCATAACTAAACACAAAAAAAATATGCAATATTATAAAATACTGCATATTTCGACAAATTTTTAAATTTTACTTTACACGTTCCATATAACTGCCATCACGAGTATCAACACGTATTTTTTCACCATTGTTAACAAAAAGTGGAACACCAATTACATAACCAGTTTCAAGAGTTGCTGGTTTGTAACTAGATTTTGCTGTATCTCCTTGAATACCAGGCTCACAATCAACAATTGTAAGTTCAACAAATGTTGGTGGTTCAACTGAAAATGCTGTGCCTTTATAAAATTGAACTGTTGCCATCATATTTTCTGTAATAAAATTCATAGCATCTGCAACTTGCGATTTGTTAAAAGGAATTTGATCATATGTTTCCATATCCATAAAGTAATAAAGGTCACCTTCATGGTACAAATACTGCATTTCTTTTCTTTCAATAACTGCAACCTGAAATTTATCAGTTGGATTGAAAGTCCTTTCTATAACCTGTCCTGTTATTACATTCTTTAACTTTGTTCTTACAAATGGGGAACCTTTTCCTGGTTTTACATGCATAAATTCAACGACAGTATAAACATTGCCCTCCATTTCAAAAGTAACGCCTTTTCTAAAATCTCCTGCTGTTATCATAAATTCTCCTTAAAAAAATGTTTGTTGTATCATGTAAATATTACCATATTTCACAACATAAATGCAACTGTTTTTAATGCCCATAACAGAAAATATAAGGTTTTTTTAAATATGGAGTCAATTTCATCAAACTATTTCTAAGGTCAATAAAACTACTATCATAAAAATCAGTTCTCCCTATACCATCTTTAAAAAATGTATCACCACTGAAAAAATAATCATCAATTACATAGCAAACACTACCCCTGCTATGTCCTGGTGTATGGATGACTTCAACTTTAAATTCGCCAATTTCAAAAAATCCTTCCTCTAATAGATAATCTGCATCAAATACAGGAAAATCAATATTCAGTATTTTTGATAAATTGCCATCAGTGTAAAGTTTATCAGAATCATATTTGTGAATATATATTGGTATACCATCATCTTGAAAATGTTTACATGATAAGCAGTGATCAAAATGCCCATGAGTCAACAAAACACCAAGTATCTTTAATTTGTTTTGTTTTAAAAAACTAACAATATCGTTGTATACATTTCCAGGATCAATAATTAGTGCATGTTTGTCATTGTATAAAACATATCCATTCTCCATGAGAACATTTGAAACAAACTTTTGTATTTTAAGTTGATTCATATATCTCCTTCAAAATTAGACTATCTGTAGCCATATTATCTTTCGATTCACAAATAATAGTTGGCGTAAGATTTAAATCTTTTATAACTTTTGCAAGCGGTGCAAAATCAGGACCATAAATTTCATCATCGTAATTCAAGTGTCTAATTTCACCTTTATCTTTATATTCAATTTTTGAAAAATGAATATGACAACTTTTCGCGCGTTCACCCAGTTTGGAAATTGCCAAATCTAAAATTTGTTTATAATCATCATAACCTTTTAAACTTCCACCAGTTAAAGCATTTATATGACCAAAATCAAAAGTAGGAACCAGGCACTCATCAAGTGTACAAAGGTCGATAATTTCCTCATAAGTACCTATTTGTTGTGGTTTACCCATAGTTTCAAGGCAAAGTCTTTTCCCACCTTTTAAAAAATCTCCATTTTTTAAAATAATCAAAAGGTTTTTTAAATTAGTTTTTATATTACATAGGGCTTCTTGTCTAGAAAGTTTACCACAAGAACCTATATGAACTACATAATCTACACCACCAAAACAATCTAAAAGTTTTAGACCGCGAGTTATATATCCAAACGACTTTTCAATCATAGTCGAATCAGGATTAGCAAGATTTATATAGTATGGAGCGTGACAAGAAATCAATACATCATTTTTCTTTGCTTCCTCACCAATTTTAGTAGCCGTGTCCTCTTTTATTGTAAACCCCCTGCCAAAAGAAAACTCATATGCGTCAAGTCCCAAACTTCTAAGCCAAGCAGGTGCTTCGATGCTATGTTTATGACCTTGCTCATAAAATAGTTTTTGATTGCCTGATGGACCAAATCTAACTTTATTTATCATAAAATCTCACCTTCTTTTGCATTTAACAATTTAAAACTACCATTTTTTATATCTTCAATAGTACAACTTTCAGAAATATTATATTTGCCACATCTAGTGCGTACAATTGCTAGCATAGTACCACATGTAGATAATTCTGTAGCCATATCTCTACAAATACTACGAATATATGTACCGCCAGAACATGTTATTTCAAACATAAAAGTATTTCTTTTTATTTCGTTAATACATTTAATATCATATATCTCTATAGGTCGGGTTTTTAATTTAACGCATTCACCTTTTCGTGCTAGTTCATATGCCTTTTTACCATTTACTTTTTTTGCAGAATATAGTGGAGGCATTTGTTCAAATTTACCTATAAACTTTTTACATACTGCATTTACTTGTTCTATTGTAATATCACAATCAATTGTTTTGATTATCATACCCTCACTATCAAGAGTGTCCGTTTCTTTTCCAAAATAAAATATTGCTCTGTAAGTTTTTGTTTCACTTAAAAATTTATCAAACAATTTTGTTGATTTATTTATACCCAATATCAACACTCCACTACCAAGTGGATCAAGTGTTCCCATATGACCAATTTTATTTGGTTTTAAAATATGCTTTACAATTTGAACTGCCTTATTACTAGACATTTGCGTAGGTTTATTCAGTACAATAATTCCATCATCAGTTAACATTGACATTATCTCCATTTCTTATTTCAGCCTCAACGCAGTTCAAAACTTTTTCAAGACATTTCTTCACATTCCCCCCAATTCTTCCACCAGCAGCCTGTTTATGTCCGCCTCCACCAAAATTTGATGCAACCTTTGCGACATCATATTCCTTTAGCGATCTGAAACTCAGAGAAAAAATTCCTTGCTGTTTTTCTATCATAGTAAAAGATATTTTTGTCCCTTCAAAATTTAATAATGTATTTACATAGTCACCAAAATCAGATTTTTGACAATTGTTCTCTTGCATAAATTTTTGATCAACAACAATAAACCTTATGCCTTCCCTTTCTTGAATTATCGCATCAAGTTTTTTAGTTAACTCGTAGGTTTTTTTTGTGACAAGTTTAAACAAATTATAATTGACCAATTTATAATCTGCACCATTTTCGATAAGTTTTCCTGCAACATAATGTGAATTACTGGTTGTGTTATCATGCAAAAAACAACCTGTATCATCAGATACGCCCATATACAAAAAAGTAGAAACATTTTTATTTAATTTTACTCTAGAAATGTTTATTAACTTATATAGCAATTCAGAGCAAGACGAAGTTTTGTCTACATATGTTATCTTACTAACCAAATCTCTCACAGAATGATGATCGATTGAAATAGTATTATCACTTCCGTTGAATAAACTTTCATATTTGCCAAGTTGATGCTTATCAGCAACATCAACCGATATAAATAAATCATAACTATCTTTATTAAATTCAATACTGTTTATAAAACTGGTATCTAAAAAAGAATACCTTGTTGGAATGCTATCATCAATAAATGCATAAACTTCTTTATTTAACATTTTACATAAAAAAGAAATGGCAGATAAACAGCCAAGACAATCACCATCTGGTGATTGATGACCAAAAACTGCCACCTTTGTACTTTTTTTAATCTTTTTCAGTATTGTCCTCATCCATAACCTCATC
>CALWOY010000030.1 GCA_944383255.1 uncultured Clostridia bacterium | reverse complement strand
TATTTAATTTGGATATGCAAATTGGTGAAGACATATATAGAATTTACAAATACGATTTAGAAAATTCCAAAATCAATGTTTTAGAAATTGTTGATGGACATTATCCAACAAGTTCCAATGAAATAATTGTGGAAAGGGGAAAAGATGAGTTAAAAACCTATTCAGTTGGAGATGAAATATCTGTGTTTGGACTAACCTTTACAGTTTCAGGCATAGTTCAAAACCCGTTACTAATAAATAAGTATGCTGAGCCAAGTAATATCTCGGGTGAAGACCTTGACTATGTAGTTTATCTATCAAATCTTATGCAAATTCCTTTACCAAACACCGATGTATATATTTCTTTAGAAGATAGAAATCTTTTCAATCATTATTCAAATGGATATGAAGATTATATCAATAGCCAGACAGAACTTTTGGAAAATGAAAATACTACCGTGCTCACACTTTATGAAAACTATGGTCTATATTCTTTAAATGAGTATGCAATAAAAGTTGGGAATATAGGCGCTATATTTTCAATTTTCTTTATGCTAGTTACAGTACTTGTCGTATTTTCAACGATGACTCGTTTGTTTGATGAAGAACGTTCACAAATAGCATGCCTTAAAACTTTAGGTTATTCAAATGCAAGAATAATAAGCAAATATGTGCTATTTGTTTTGCTTGCAACAATAATTGGTGGGCTTTTGGCGTTTGGAATTGGAACATGGCTTACGAATATATTGTACTCTACATTTAGTATTCAATATGTCATGCCTCCAAGTATAGAAGGTGTTACTTTTATTAGGTATATAATAATAATTGCTGTTTATATTTTTTCTACATTATTAGTCACAATATTAACTGGTTTACATGTCACAAAAAACAACCCAGCAACACTACTTTTACCTAAGTCACCAACTCCTGGAAGAAGGACTATTCTAGAAAAAATACCATTTATTTGGAAAAAACTTAGTTTTAAATATAAGTCTAGTTTTAGAAATGTGTTTTTGTTTCGCAGTAGATTTTTTATGACACTAATTTCAATAATTGGTGCAACTATTTTGGTTTTTGCGGGACTTGGACTACTTGATTGCGCTATTGCAGAGGGACAACTCGGCTCAATTATTTACATTTCAGTATTTCTTATTATATTTGCAGCACTACTTTGTGCACTTGTGATATACAATCTATCCAATATAAACATCAGTGAACGTAAGCGTGAAATAGCCACACTTATGGTGCTTGGTTATACAAATCGTGAAGTCACAGGATATATATTCCGTGAAATTTATATAATCAGTATAATGGCGGCAATACTTGGAGTACCTCTTGGTGTCGGTTTTGTTTATTTCTTGTTTAATTATATTTCTTTCGGAGCATTGTCGACAATAAATTGGTGGTCATATATTTTGGCACCAATTGCAACAGTATTCTTTACATTTATTTCAACACTGCTTTTAAGGCGAAAAATTACAAAAACAGATATGAATGCTTCACTTAAATCGATAGAATAACTTGACATTTTTGAAATAGAAAGGTATACACTTTCTAGGAGACAAAATGAAAAGAATACTAACTGGCGTAAAACCAACGGGAATTGCACATCTTGGAAACTATTTTGGTGCAATTAAACCCGCCATTGAACTTAGCAAAAATTTAGATTATGAATGCTATTATTTTATAGCAGATTATCATGCACTAACAACAGTGCAAAATCAAGAAGACCTTTATAAATACACATACCATATTGCTTGCACATGGCTTGCTTGTGGACTAGACCCAAATAAAGTTGTGCTTTATAAACAATCAGATGTTCCAGAAACTTTTGAACTTTCAACAATACTTTCAAACCTTACACCAAAAGGACTTATGAATAGGGCACACGCATACAAGGCAAAGGTGGAGGCAAATGAAGAAGCAGGTGTCGATAAAGACTTTGGCGTAAATATGGGACTATATTGCTATCCAATACTTATGACGGCGGACATACTTTTGCTTGATGCGGATTTTGTGCCAGTTGGGATTGACCAAAAACAGCACATAGAAATTGCTCGTGATGTTGCGTCATATTTTAATAAAAAATATGGTAACACATTTTCATTACCACAAGAACTTATTTCAGAAAATGTAGGTTCACTTGTTGGACTTGACGGCAGGAAGATGAGCAAAAGTTATGGCAACACAATACCAATTTTTGCAGATGAAGCGAAACTAAAAAAATTAGTAAATAGAATAGTCACAGATAGTACTGCACCTAATGAACCCAAAAGTTTGGATAATACAATCTATAAACTCTACAAACTTTTTGCAACAGAAGAACAAGCAAAAGAGTTCGCACAAAAACTTCAAAAAGGTATATCTTGGGGTGAGGCAAAAGCAGAACTTTTTAATCTTATGAACGCATACCTTTCGCCAATGCGAGAGAAATATAATTATCTTCAAGCACATCACGAAATCGTGGATGAAATATTAAGAAATGGTGCACAAAAGGCGCGAGAGTTAGCAAAACAAACAATAAAAAATGTTCGTAAGGCAATAGGGGTTGTAGAGGTTGAATAAATATCATTTTACAATTAGCATACACTTTAAAAGTGATTATGATGTTATATCAGCAACTTTTGGAGCATATATCTCCTGTTTTTTTACATTAAACTCTTCTTCTTCACTATACTATCAAAATCTTTTTTTAAATATGCATAACCATTTACGAATATATTTTCAAGCACTTAAAAGGCTTTGATTCAATAAGTTGCCATATTAGAATTTATAACCCAATATCAAAGTCATTCCATGAAAAATGCGGGTTCACTGTTAAAATTGATATGAAATATATTAATAACTATTTTGCTACAAAAAAAGTTACTGAAACCAATTTGCTAGATCTTGAGAATGCAAAGCCAAAAGAATATTATTATAACGAAAAACCCTTAACCCTTATGGGTGCAATAATTGGAGATATTGTCGGCTCACCTTATGAATTTATGAGTTTAAAATTAAAGAAATTCCCTTTATTTAATAATTATTGCCGTTTTACTGATGACACTGTTATTACTTGTGCAATAGCACAAAGTTTAATGGACTGCAACGGTGATTACACAAATCTTGACAAAATAACAATAGTCAATATGCATGAGATTGGCAAATATTATTATAACACTGCAGGGTATGGTGGTATGTTTTATGACTGGCTCAAGTCTGGCAGTGTTAAGCCATACGGCTCTTTTGGTAATGGAAGTGCAATGCGCATAAGTGCCGTTCCTTATGTCGCTAAAAGTTTGGAAGAAGTCAAAGAATTATCAAGAAAAGTAACCGAAATAACGCACAATCATCCAGAAGGGATAAAAGGTGCGGAAGCCACTGCTGTAGCCGAGTGGATGGCATTAAATGGGAGCAGCAAAGATGAAATTAGAGATTACATTGACAAAAATTATTATTCAATGGATTATGATGAAAATGACTTGTTTGAAAATTACAAATTTGAGGGCTCGTGCCAAGAGAGTGTTCCACAAAGCATTTTTGCATTTTTGGTTTCATCATCATATGAAGATGCAATAAGAAAAGTAATTTCCTGGGGTGGAGATACTGATACAATGGGTGCCATAACAGGTGGCATTGCAGGAGCATACTATGGCATACCAAAAGAAATTGAAAGAAAAAGTCTAGAATATCTAGATTCTAGAATGTTAAAAATTGTTAAAGATTTCAATAAGATGATAAATAATAAAAAACATAAAATATGTAAATAAAAAAAATAAGTAACTAAAACCGCCTAAAAATTTATAACTTTAAGGCGGTTTTATTTTGGTGCTGGTGGTGGGAGTCGAACCCACATGAAGTTGCCCTCGCGGGGGCGACGCGTAAAGAAAACAACCCTGTGAGGTTGTTTTTAGCCAAAGCCGGGAGCTATTGCGAAGGCAATAGCGGTCTGGCTCCGACAGGAGTTGATGTCCCGTAGGGGCTCAAAATCCCGCAAAAATATCTAAATAAAAAAATGGTGCTGGTGGTGGGAGTCGAACCCACATGAAGTTGCCCTCGCGGGATTTTGAGTCCCGTGCGTCTGCCATTTCGCCACACCAGCATATTATCAACCTTGATATATTACCATATCAAAATATTATTTGCAACAAGTTTTTGCAAATTATTGACATGTTATCAACTATAAATTAAAATTATACATATGTTATGTGAGAATTGTCAGGAAAGAAACGCAACATCGTATTGTCAAATAAAGGTAGGTGATACTGTTGTACAAAAATATCTTTGTCAACAATGTCGTTCTTTATTGGTTAGAAAAGATGAACTTTCTGTGAACCCTGAGTTTCAAGTAAAAAATCAATATTGTCATAATTGTGGAACAACACTTAAAGATTTTATTGCGTCAAGTTATGTTGGTTGTGAATATTGCTATATAGAATTTTATCCAATCATAAAGCAAGCACTTCATGGCGTACAAAAAGATTTAAAGAATATGGCAAAAGTTCCAAAAAGGTTTGAGATAAAACAAGAGATAGAAGAAACAGAGAAACTGTTGGAACAGGCAATTTCTAATTCTGATTTATTGCAAGTAAACAGGCTTTCAAGTAAACTTAGGCAATTAAAAGGAGAACGCACATGATTGAACCAGTAGTTATGTCTGTTCGAATTAGACTTGCTAGAAATTTTCATGACCTGCCTTTTCCAAACAAACTTAGTGATTTAGAATCTGCTACAAGTGTTTCAAAAGCAATTTTTGCTATTCTTGGTGATGATTACGAATTTAGAAGACTAAAACATATGGACCCAAATGCATGTTTAATGCTTTTAGAGAACCACACCATAAGCAAAGAACTAATTGACAATAAGGACATATCGGGATATGCTAAATCTGCAGATAATCAAATAACAGTCATGATAAATGAAGAGGACCATCTTAGACTGCAATGTATAATGAATGAATTTGATTTAAAAAAGTGTTATTTAAAACTTAGTGAAATAGATGACAAAATTTTAGACAAAATTGATATGGCATATTCAAAGGAATTAGGTTTTTTGACATCTTGCCCAACAAATGTAGGCACAGGCATGAGGGCATCTGTTATGCTGTTTTTACCAGCCTTATCTTTTAATGGTGTTATGAAACAACTTGTTGAAACATTATCACAAAATGGATTGGTAGTTCGTGGACTTTTTGGAGAGGACTCTGCGTGTGAAGGCTATTTTTACCAAATATCCAATAGATACACTTTAGGTCTAAGTGAAGAAGAAATAATAGATTTAGTTACAAAAAATGTGTCAAAAATAATAGAAATGTAAAATCAAGCACGAAAAACTTTAAAACAGGTGAATAAAAATGTTATACTTGATATGTGTTATCGTGCATACGGCTTGTTAACTAATTCATATATGATGACACTTGAAGAAGCAATTATGCAACTTTCAAAACTAAGATTTGGAGTTGTGATGGGGCTTGTAAAATTTAAAAGTCCCAAAATTATTGACGAATTATATGCACAAATACAGCCGGCACATCTTATGGACTACTATTCGTTGGACTTAAATTTATTAGAGCAAAGCATATTCAGGGCAAAATTTTTGTCTGAGAATTTAGAAAATAAATTGATTAAAGGAGTTTAAAAAAAAGTGCAAAATCCAGCATCTGACAGTTTGGAAAAGGTAATAAAAAATGCAGGTAAGATTGCATTAAAATATGGTGGAAATCAAGTTGGTACAGAGCATATTTTGTATGGGCTATGCAGTGTCAAGGAATGTATGGCATCAAAAATTTTAAAAGAATATGGTATCACCAGCGAAGGTTTGCTTGAAATTTTTGATGACAATAACCAAGGCGTTTTTGCAAATGTTGATGTAGAACTAACCCCGAGAAGCAAAGAGATAATAAGTATGGCAAAACAAGTTGCAATGCAATTAGGACATAATTTTGTTGGGCCAGAACATCTTTTGTTTGCTCTTTTGTCAAGTCCAAACTGTTTTGCTGTTAGGTTAATAACATCATATTTTCGTGCTAATCTAACTGAGTTAAAATCTAAACTCGTTGTGTTTTTGCAAGGTAATAATGAATTTTCTTCCGACCTTCCACAAGACGCAAT
>CALWOY010000029.1 GCA_944383255.1 uncultured Clostridia bacterium | reverse complement strand
TATATTTTTTTTTTATTATTATAATAAAAAAAAAAAATATGATAAAAAAGGTGGGGGGGGGGAGTGGGATAAAATTAAAAAAAAGAGGGGAAGATGAAAAAGTGGTTAAAATTAAAGATAAAAATATTTATGTTATTATCAGTTTCATGTATATTTGCTTTTTCAGCATGTTTTTGGGTATTTTCGGCAACAGAAATTTCATATAATATAGGTGGCAGCATAGAATATGTGCCACAAAATAAGATAACAGGACTGGTTGAAAGTTTTCAACTAGTTGGAAATCAAGATTATTATTGTAGTGGAGACGCCAAACCATTAAATTTAGATTCTAGAAATTTTGATTCAATATTTGAAGTAACAATTCCTAGCAATGTGGGTTATAAGATAACTGGTAATGCTAGTACTTATGTTACTATAGATGGTACAAGAATAAGCCAAACAACAACTCTCGTCAATGGATATAGTGGTACATTAACATGTTATGCAACAAACAATCCAAATAATAGTGTATCAATATCTTTTACAACAACATTTACATCTGTAACTGATTCGCATGACTATGAAGTTGTAGATTCTACTACAAGTGATAGTTATATAAATGTCAATTCTAGTCAACACCAAAAGACGACTACGACTACAACTACTCGAATATGTACAAAGTGCAATGATGAGGATATAGATACGTCATCTAGATCAGTTTATGAAAATCATAACAATACAACATCGACAAGCTATGGTTCTTGGGGCAGTTGGGAGTATTACAATGGCACTTACCATCGAAGATACAGAGATGAAATAACCACAGATAAATGTACACTTTGCACTTATAGTCATGAATCAACTGAGTCTCGTAAAGATTATGAGCAAGAAAGTCATAGTTACACAAGAACTTTAATAAGCGCTGCATACAATACATCAACTTCATGGGGTTCGTGGAGTGATTGGACTACAACGAGAGAAGCTACATGTACAACAGATGGCGAACAAGTAAGGTCTAGAACGGGAACATATTATCATTATACGGCAGAATACAGACACACATGTTCTGGATGTGGGGATAGTTATACAACAGGAGGAACAAGATCTACGCGCACAGAGACAGATTATGATACTGAAGTAATTGAGTCCCCTGGGCATAAGTATTCATATACAACAATAACCGAGCCAACATGCACAACTGAAGGTAGCCGTAGAGGAACTTGTACAGTTTGCGGAGATATTATAACGGGAACAATTGATGCGTTAAATCATTTATGGTACGATACAGGTTTTGATCTTATAGGTCCGTCAGGTGAGTTTTTGTCAGTATATAAATGTAGAAGGTGTGGGGTAGTAGAAAATAGATGAACATAGATGATAAATAAATAGTGTATTTTGTATTGTTCTTGATATTTTTAGTTCATTGTAATATAATAAGTCATATGGATAAAACATTAACACCCCAATTAACAAAAAAGTTAGAAAATATGACAGATGATGATAAGGTTCACCTTTTGGCACGCCTTGTAATTATGCGTCAGAATTCGCAAATATCAGGCCTTTTGTCGCGAATTGTTGGTACATCTGGACTAGGGCTTGTGAAATCAGAAGTTGTTCATGAACTTTATGATTGTAATGGTAAATATCAAAGAAGATTTAATTATTTATTGAATATTTTGTCAAATCAAAATCCTTATGATTGTTTTGATACTTACACTTTATGTTCTTATTGCATTTACTTTGATGTTTTTTTAAATTGTGTTAAAGGTGCTCAAAGATATTCTGATATTAAAGAAGCATTTGAATATGCTGCAGATCTTGTGCTCGAAAAGGTGGATCAAGGTTTATTAAATATTGGTGAAATGCCAAAAAAGTTTGGTTCACTTGCCCAAAAAGATTATAGAAAGAATATTGTTAAATACTTAATGAATGATTTAAAATGTACGGACATATTAGGGCTTTTTGAACGTTTTATTACTGGGGAAAGTTTAATTGAAGATCGTTTTTATTTAAAAGAATCTGATGAAGGGTATTATGCAAATCAAGTGGAACAATATACTGATAGTAATGGAGAAATTTATTATCTTGATGCAGAAGGTAATTTAGTTGAATATAATGAAATAAAAGATTTTAGATATAATAATTTTATTGTACGTGCAACGAAACATGGATTTGTAACATATAATAGCGAACAAGGAATTGAAAAATAAAAAATGTAACACTTAGTAATACAAAATATTTACATTTTTTATTTTTTTGAATAAAATAGTAGACAAAGCATAATATTTAGTGCATAATAAAGTGATTTTTTTAAGGAGAAAATATGGCAAAACAAGAATATATAAGATGCCCACGATGTGAATTAAACTATTGCTTAAAAAAAGACAAATATTGCAGTGTGTGTAAAAAAGAAATGCAAGTTGGTGGTGGCGATGATGAACTTGATCTAGAATTGTGTCCTATTTGCAAAACTAATTATATAGGGCCTGATGAAGTTATGTGTCCACAGTGTATGCAGGAAAGAAATATTGATCCAGAAAGTATAGATAAAGACAAAGATGACTGGGCAGAATATGTCAATCGTGATGAAAATGATGATTTTGAAAGTGAAAATGAAGAACTTTCTGATGATGTAACCATTAAAGATGACGATGATGATATCTTAGGTTCTGGTCTAGATGATGATGACATAATGTTTGCGGATGATGATGAACTTGATGTCGAAGATGAAGATGACAACGATGAAGAAAATGACGATGAAGATTTTGACGACGACTTAGATGATGATTTCTATGACGATGACGATGATGAAGATAACGATGACTATGATGACGATGATGTTGACGATGACGATGATTAGTAATGATTAAAAAATAAAATTTGTGTCAATAACCAAACGTGGAGGAGTGTATGATAAAAAAAAACACAGAGGCGCTTGGGGAAATTAAGGCACAAATTTTTTCACTTAAAGGTCAAACATGTGAATTTTGTATAAACAGAGGGAGAAAAAAATTTGACACATTTAAAGCAGTTATAGACAATACTTATCCAAGTGTTTTTACTATTTTGTATAATGAAAAAATCCAAACATTTTCATATTTTGATGTTTTATGTGGTACTGTAAGAATAAATGCAGAGGGTTTGTAAAAAAATAATACTGATTGCTTGACATATTTTGCATAAATGAATAAACTAATGGTAGAAAAGTAAAAAGAGGTGGGATTAAATGCGTAGATCAGCTATTATATTTACAACAATCCTTAGTATGATGCTTTGTGTAAGTTTGCTTGCTTTCAGTGTTTATGCTCATCTTACACAAACTTTTTCTATAACAAATACTATAGGGTTTCGCCCTGCCGAAGACGTTTATGTAGGTCTTGAGTGTAGAATCTCTGGTGCATCACAAACACAGTTAAATAGTCCACCAAGTGGCTATGATAGCATTGAAGACTATTTTTATGCTGTTGGCATTTACAAAGATGTTGAATTTGATGAATCCATGAGAACAGATCCAAATTATTCACTTGGTGAATGGCAAATTTTGGAAAGTTTGGACTTTGCTTCGGTTTCATCTCCTATTGTATATACAATAACAGTTTACAATTATTCAGACAAACCAATACGTGTAAGTATATCTGATTTTGAAAATAGTTCCAATGTAATACAAAATGAAATATCTAATCCCGTAGATATACCTGCTTTTGCTGATCGTAATTCACCTCCTTCTTCAGCAGAAATTAGGCTTAGCACAAGTGTAATTAATAGCACTTCAAGTTTTTATGATCTTCCAAATGATTTTGCTATAATATTTGAAACAATTGCATAACTTTAAGGAATAATGATTTATATGAAAAAACTTTTTACTTATTTAGCATGTCTACTTTTATGTGTTAGTTTTCTTCTCACCGGATGTGGTACAGATTTAAATGTACCAACCGGTGATGTTTTGAGCAATGGCGGCAGCGTTGTAACGGTGGGTGATTATGTTTATTTTGCTAATACCTATGTTGACTATTCAACGCTAACTGGCAATGCCAACACTGAAAGTACAACACAGCATAACTCAATATTTAGAGTACTTACCGATGAATATGGATTTACAACCACAAATGAAGACGGGCAAATTGAAAATGTTGACGAGGTTTACAGCAAAATTGCTGGTTTTGACAATTCAAATATGTACATTTTGGGTGAATATCTATATTTCACTTCACCAAATGCACACAAAGATAATAATGGTGATGACAGGTTCGATTTGACAACATTATATCGTATGCGTCTTGACGGCACGGGCCTTAGAGAAATTTTTACAACAAGTGAGTCGCGTGGAGAATTTTTCTTTGCAACTGGTGATGAAAATTTTGTTTTAATCTATGACAATTCAGAAGTAACCAAAATAGGTATTGGAAACAACATATCTAGTCCAGAAACACTTGTAAGTGATGTTACTGATGTGGCTTTCTCTAGTGAGTTTGGTGCAATTGATGCTTTTTATTACACAGTCGCACTTTCACAAGAAGACCAGGATGCAGGGCTTACTGGAAATAAACTTTATAGATATGATATGTCAACAAATACTGCAATGCAATTAACTCAAGTATCAAGAGCAATTACGCTTGTTAGTTACACAAATGGTATGCTTTACTACAAACAAGATGAAGGAACATCACTTGCACCTTACTATTCAATTAAAAATTACAATTCTTTCGGTAGTGACCGCATTCAGTGGACAGTAGTTGGAGAAATAGACGGAACAGACAGCATTGCAAATTTCACACCAATAAATGAAGATAATGTTGTATACGAGGCAGAATCAAAAATATATCTTGCTACAAAAGGTCAGGGGAGTTTGGCTAATTGGCCAGAAGTTCTTGTTGATGAAGATGCAACTATAGAATTTGTATATGGTGATTATGTTTACTATACAACTGCAAATGGTATTTATAGAATAAGTTATCATGATAAAACAGTGCAAACACTTGCAGAGATGTCAAATATTCAACAAGGTGCTTGTGACCTTGTCTATGATGAAGACGGAAATGCAGAATATATTTATTTCTATGCTCAACTTTCAACCAATTCAACTGGAACATACTATTGCCATAGAGCAAATATCCACACTGCAACACTCAATAACCCACAAATAAGAGTTGAATGTATAGCATCAGTGCTTGAAGAAGATTTAAATGGCACAGGCAGTGACACTACTGAAACCGCTTAATAAATAAATACAAAAAACCTATGAGTTTTTGAAGTGAACCCCAAAAGTTAGACAACTTAAGGAGGTTCACTTCATTTTCTCATAGGATTTTTTTTAATTATTCAATCTTCCAAACCCAATAAATAATCAGTTGAAACATTAAAATATTTAGCAAGGATTATCAACTGCATGCTTTTAATATCTGCTTGTTTATTTTCCCAACGACATATAGAAGAAGAACCAATACGTGTTTCTTTTGCGAGTTGCTGTATTGATAATTTTTTTTCTTCTCTTAATTCTTTTAATCTATCTGCAAATTCCATATTTTTATTATTATATTCCAAAAATGGGATAAATGTCTTGACTATCCCACAAAAGGGATGATATAATTGTGTTAAGGATAAAAAGAGATTATGAAAAATGTAATAAATATAAACCTTATTATAGACTATATGCTAAAGCATAATTTATCAAAAAGAAAGTTTTGTAAGTTATGCGGTGTAGGTGTATCCATTTTTGATAAAATAATAAATAATGATTTAAATTTTGGAATTAAATCACTTTTTAAAATTGCTGATGTTCTAGACATAGAAATATATGAACTTTTTAATTGTTGAGATTTTTCGCTACGCTTAAAATGACAAAGGAGTTTGGTTATAATCACACAAGAGTATGCTTTTATAGCGTATTTTTTTAACAAAATTATATTTTTTTTCATCTAATACTTGTGGAGTTATTATGGCTAAAATTGCAATCGTAGGTGCCAGCGGAGTTGTAGGGCGAACAGTGCTGGATATTTTAGGTGAAAGAAATATTGAAGCCGATTTTTTTCTGTTTGCTTCAAAAAATTCTGACGGCAAAATTTTACATATAAAAAACAAGCCTTATAAAGTTCATGTTTTAGATGAAAGCGTTTTTTTATTAAAACCAGATTTTGTACTTATGTGCACTCGTGAAAATATATCAAAAAAATACGCTTTAAAACTTGCAGATTTGGGAGCGGTAGTTATAGACTTTTCGGCTGAGTTTAGAAAGAAATATCCACTTATTGTGCCACAAATAAATGCAGAAGATATAAAGGGCAATCTTATATGCAATCCAAACTGTGCTACGATTGGCGCAGTAATGGCACTATGGGGTATTGAAAAAAATGTTGGACTTAAAAGCGTGGCAATTTCAACATACCAGTCACTAAGCGGAGCGGGGCAACTTGCTCTTGATGATAGATATGAAACAAACCCAAACAGACTTAAAAAACTAGATTTTGTGATTGATAATAATTTGATACCATACATTGGCAAAATTGATGATAAAAATTTTTGCGTTGAAGAAAAGAAGATAATTTACGAAACAAAAAAAATATTGCATGATAAAAATTTATTTGTCATGTCGCAAACAGTTCGAGTGCCGATAGATGTGTGCCATGGAGAAAGTATATTTTTTGAAACAAAAAATGCTTGTGATATCGAAATCTTAAAACAATATATTATCACAACCGAAAATGTAAAATATGTAGACTTTGCTATGCCTATTTATGCTCGGGGAAAAGATGATGTACTTGTAAGTAGGCTCAAACAATTTGATGAAACGCATTTTTCTATGTTTGTAGTCGTTGACAATCTAAGAAAAGGTTCAGCACAAAACGGAGTTGAGATTTTAATAAAATTACTTGGGAGGGAATATGTTTGAAGGTATAATAACAGCACTTGTCACGCCTTTTGATGAAAATAAAAATGTTGATTATGATACTTTTTCTATGCTTATTGAAAGACAAATACTTTTAGGAGTAAAAAATATACTTATTTTAGGTTCAACTGGGGAATGTGAAAGCATATCTCAAAGTGACCGCATAAAGATGATTAAACTTGCAAAACGACAATTGCCAAGTTTTGCAAAACTTATTGTTGGAACAGGTGCGCCAGACACAGAAACTGCTGTAAATCAAACAATGCTAGCAAAAAAGCATGGTGCTGACGCGTGCCTTGTGGTAAGTCCATATTACTCTAAATGCACTCAAAGTGGCATAATCAAGCATTTTGAGGAAATTTCAAATAGAGTTGATATACCAATTATAGTTTACAATGTTCCTTCAAGAACCAATATCAACATATGTGCAGATACGCTTGTGGAAATAGCAAAACTAAAAAATATTGTAGCGCTAAAAGAGGCTAGTACTGATATTACTCATATTATTAATGTCTTCCACAAAAAAGCACTACCGATTTTTTGTGGTAATGATAATTTGGCTGAAGTGTTTTATGCACTAGGTGGGAAGGGCATCATAAGCGTTACATCAAATGTATTTCCAGGGGCTATGCTAGAAGTGCATCAAAATGTCAAAAGGCGAAATGAAATTTTAAATAAACTTTATAACTTTAATAATCTTATGTTTTGTGAGCCTAATCCTATACCAGTTAAGTATGCTTTAAGTAGTTTAGGCATAATACAAAATATTCTTAGGTTGCCACTAACTCCGTTGGACGAAAAACATCATGAAAATATTGATAAAGAACTTGAAAGATTAAAGGAGTTTTTATGAAAGTATTGCTTATTGGTGCTGATGGGAAAATGGGTAAGGAAATGTCTAAATATTTTGATGAAGCAGGCACGCAATATTTTAAGATTGACAAAAATAACAAACATCTTGCAAAAAAATTGGACTTTGATGTGATATTAGATTTTTCAACAGCCGATGCACTTTCTGACAATTTAAAACTTGCACTTGATCGCAAGTGTCCAATTATAGTGGCAACGACAGGGCATAGTCAAAAAGACCAACAACTTATAACAAATTACAGTAAACATATTGCAGTTTTTTTATCTGCCAATTTTAGTATTTTGTTTACAGTGTTTAGAAAATTTTTGAAAGCAATAAAAAACATAGACGGTATGGAGGTCGTGGTTAATGAAGTCCACCATAAAACAAAAAAAGATAAACCGAGCGGGTCGGCGAAAGAACTAATAAAACTTTTAAACAGTAAAAATATAATTCCTAAAGTATACGCCTTAAGAGTAGGTGATGTTGTTGGTGAGCATGGTGTTACATTTTATTCAAAAAATGAAAAACTTGAGATAAAACACACCACACAATCTAAACAAGTTTTTTGTCATGGAGCATATCTTGCGTGTAAGTTTATGGCTAATAAAAAATCTGGACTATATGGAATGGAGGATATATTTTGATAGTTAGCAAGTTTGGAGGCAGTAGCACAACAAGTGCATTGGCACTTAATAATTTAAAAAAACTCGCAAAGTTAGAAAGTAGATGTGTGTTTGTTTTTTCTGCAATAGGGAAAATTGAAAATGATGATGAAAAACTAACAGATATGCTAATTAACTACACAATAGAAAAAAACGAAGATATTTTAAACAAAATTAAAAATAAATTACAATATTTGTGTAAATTGACAAATGTGAATATAAACATTTGTCATTATTTAAAAAAATATAAAGAGAAATTAGAAAAAGATAAAGACAATAATTATTTTATTTCTCGTGGGGAATATTTAACATCAAAAATAATATCTAAATATTTAAATATAAAGTTCATACCAGCGGAAAATGTTATTTATTTAAATAATGATGAACCAAATTATGAAAAAATACAAAAAAAATTAAAATATTATTTAAAAAAATATAAAAAAATAATAATTCCTGGTTTTTATGGAATTTATAATAAAAAAATAAAATTATTTGCACGAGGTGGGGGAGATATTTCTGGTGCAATAATTGCACGTGCTCTGTGTGCAAAATGCTATGAAAATTATACTGACCAAAATGGAATAAAAGAAGTCAACCCAAATTTTGTTAAAAATGCCAAAACTATAAAATTTATGTCAATTGACGATTGTCATTTGTTTTCATCTTGCGATGCTAAAATATTACATAAAGATGTTTGTGAAATTTTGAAAAATACAAATGTTGTAATTAAAGTGAAAAATATATTTTCGCCATATAAAAATTTTACAACTATAGACCATTATAACCATTCTTCTAGTTTTGTTTGCTATAAAACTCTTGGTGACTATTGTCAAATAGTTGTTAGAACAAATAGTGTGGATAAGCTGAAAAAATTTTATGAATGCATAAATTATATCTCAAAAAAGTATGTTTACATTTGCACTGATATAAATAATGCAAAAAGCATGATAAGGCAAATTTATTTCAATATTGCAAAATAGTTTAGTCTATGTTAAAATACTTTTGGAGATGAATTTATGAGAGGAAAGGTTTTAGTTGTACATGATGACATATTAAGCCAAGAGGAATTTAAAGTACAGAATAAACTTTTTGTAGATGCGGCTAAAAGGATGAATATATCTCTAGATTTTGTTTCAAATGTTCAATTATATACATACATAGATAACAGCAATGTAAAATGCCATGAAACTTTTGGAACATATGATTATGCAATATTTTTTGATAAAGATTTCCATTTGGCAAGAAATCTAGAAATGTTAGGAATAAAAGTCGTCAACAGTGCTTTTGCTATAGATATTTGCGGAAACAAAGCAAATATGTATCAAATTCTTGCTAAAAACCATATAAATATTCCTAAAACAGTTATATTTCCGATGATGACAAAATTTAATAAAAACAAGGCAATATTGTTTTTAAATAACGCTGTTTCTGACCTTGGTATGCCTATAATTGTAAAAGAATGGTATGGCGATTATGGTCAAAATGTATATCTATGTAAATCAAAAGAAGAGTTATATGATTTGGTAGAAAAACTTAATGGAAATATGCTTCTGCTTCAAGAGTTTATTGTTGAAGCGAGCGGGAGTGATATAAGGCTTTTTGTTATCAAAAACAAAGTTGTTGCCTCGTTTAGACGTCGAAATATTGGCGGAGAATTTAGGTCTAACCTTGCTCTTGGTGGTAGTATGGACAAGTACATCCCTTCATATCTTGATGAACAACTTGCCATAGGAGCGACAAAAGCGGTTGGATGTGACTTCGCAATTGTGGACATTTTAAAAAGTATAAATGGCCCAGTTGTGTGTGAAGTCAATACTAGCGCAAGCGTAAATCACTTTTATGAGGCTTGCGGAGTTGATATTCCACAATTGTTATTTAAATCTATAAAATAATGTATAAATTTTCTCACACAGTCAATAAATGCTGTGGGAGATTTTTTTATGAAAAAGGCTATATCAATATTAGTTGTAGTTATCACAATAGGACTTGTTTTATTTGGTATTTTTGGGACAAGTCCAAAGCAGGAATACATAAGAATTCATGTGCGAGCAAATAGTAATTTAACTATTGACCAAAATGTAAAGTACGAAATCAAGGATGAGATAGTTTCATATCTTATACCATATATTTCATCGGCTAAAACGCGAGAAGATTTTGTGAAAATAATTAATGACAACTTGGATGAAATGGAAAATATTGCTGAAAATATACTATCTCTTCGTGGTTTTGACTATGGCGCAAATGTAAAGTTTTGTCAAGAAGAATTTCCTACAAGAAGTTATGATGGCGTGGTGCTTGAAAGCGGCATTTATGACAGTTTAATAGTGGAACTTGGCAGTGCAGAAGGTGATAATTGGTGGTGTGTTGTATATCCTCCACTTTGCTTTGTTTCAAACAATAGTCAAGATATTTTGTATAAATCTAGAATTTTGGAGATACTAAAATCGATTTTAGGATAAGGAGATTTTAGTATGAAAAAACAAAAGATTTTTATATTTTTGCTGGCGATATTTGCCCTTCTTTACAGTGGAACATTTGTTTTGATTGATGCATTTAGTCCCAGCGAAGAAATTGTGGTGACAGCGTCACAAAGTGAAAACAAGCAGATACAACAAAAATTAAAAGACCTTGGATATTACTATGGCAACATAGATGGTATTCTTGGAAGCCAAAGTGTTACGGCAATTAAAAATTTCCAGCGTGACTATGGACTTACTGTCGACGGCATTGTTGGGCCAAATACACTTAAAGCACTTGGACTTTCTTCCACGGCATCTTATACTTCGCAAGATTTGTATCTTTTGGCAAAATGTGTGCATGCAGAAGCACGTGGAGAGCCATATGTGGGACAAGTTGCAGTGGCTGCCGTGATATTAAACAGAGTTGATAGTCCAGAATTTCCAAATACAATAAGTGGCGTTATATATCAGCCTTGGGCATTTACTGCTGTTCATGATGGGCAAATAAACCTAGAACCTAATGAAAGTGCATATAGTGCAGCAAAAGACGCACTAAACGGCTGGGACCCTACATATGGATGTCTTTATTACTATAACCCTGAAACGGCGACAAGTGAATGGATATGGACAAGAACAACAGTTGTCACAATTGGCAAGCATGTGTTTGCTATATAGGAGGAAATTATGGAAAAAACACTTAAAAGAAGCAATATATTTTTAATAGTGCTTTCAGTTATACTTGGCATTGCTTTAGTAACATTTATTGTTTTATACAGCGTGTCAATGTCAAAACAAAACGAACTAAAACTTGACCTTGAAAACATTTATCAAAGAAATTATTCAGAACTTGTTGATAACATAAACAATAGTGAAATCAAACTTAGTAAAGTTGCCGTCAGTGGTGAAAATGCATATTCAAGAAATTTACTTTCAGAAATCAGCAAAAATACCGCTCAGGCAACCGCAAATCTTGGCGCATTGCCATTATCTATACATGGAATAAATGAAACTATCAAGTTTATAAACCAAGTTAGTGGCTACACTCAAACATTATCAAATAAACTGGACCGTGGTGAGAGTTTAACTGAAAATGAACTTAATACGCTAAGACAATTAAAAGATGCTTTTAGCATTCTTAAAGATAATATTAATGATATGTCAGAAAAAATATATAATGGTAAAATATATGACGCTAGTATGACATTTGATGGAGATTTAAATAAATTTACGCAAATACTCCAAAATCTGAAATCTAAAGATGTGGAATATCCTGCAATGATTTATGATGGTCCTTTTTCTGACTCAATGGTCAATAAAGAAATCAAGAATTTAGATTTTTCAAAAGTCACAAGTGATGTGGCAAAAAACACAGTGCTTGAGTTATTTACAAATGTTGATGAGCAAAATATAACATATTTAGGCGAAACCAATGGACATTTTAAAACTTATGACTTTAAATTGTCTACAATTTCCAATAATGCTATGTATGTGCAAATTACACAAAATGGTTCAAAATTGTTAACTTTAAGCGTTGGCGATATGGACAAAACTCAAAACTATTCACTTTCTGATGCTGAAAATATCGCGATAGACTTTACTACACTTACTGGTATAAAAGATACAAAATGCGTTTGGAGTGATGTAGTCGGTGGAGATGCTTATATAAACTTAGCGCCTATACAAAATGGAGTAATACTTTATCCTGACCTTGTAAAAGTTAAAGTTGACCTTTCGACCGGAAATGTTGTGGGTTTTGAAGCCTCATCATATTATACAAATCACACGCAAAGAAAATTAGGAAGTGCTGCAGTAAGTGTGGATAGAGCAAAAGATATTGTTCCAAGTGACTTATATGTCAAAGAAACCAGGCTATGCTTGGCTCCACTTGAATATAACAGAGAAATACTTTGTTATGAGAACATATGTACAAATGATGGTGCAACCTATTATGTTTATGTAAATGCTGAAGACGGCGAAATTGAAAATATCTTAAAAGTTATAGATACCGACAATGGCAGTTTACTTATGTAGGAAAATAGACAATTTTATTAAAAAATGTTTACTTTTGTACAAAAATGTGATAATATATGTACAAAAACAGATGATAAATGGAGGGGGCCATGTATAACGGCATTACAGAAGAAAAATTAGAAAAATTGGGTATTTATGACTTGCGTCGAGTTGCACGATATTGCGGTGTTAGTTCTCCTACATCAAAAAGGCGAGATGTTTTAATCACTGAGATATTAAAAATTCAAAGTGGCGAACTTAAACCGGTATTTAACAATAAAATAGGTCGTCCAGTAAAGACTATTGGAGAAGAAGGTGACCTTCAAACTAACTTGATAATAAATGGGGATAAAGAACTGGAGGCATATGTAAAACCACAATTGCAAGATGATAGTTATTTGGTGCTAGACCAAAATTACATAGAAGGGGAGATGCCACTTAGCACCAATATTATTGAATTTAAGGGTATTATCAGTAAAACTAAACAAAATAATTATTATGTAATCAGTCAGCTAAAACTAAAAGAAAACAAAATTGTCATCGTTGATGAAACAACAATGAACAATTACAATCTTATATTAGGAGATTTGATTCATGGTGTAGCATATCTTTATGTCAATAAAGGCTATGCAAGAGTTAAGGAGATAAGCGAAATAAACGATGCTCCGACATCCGAAAATAAATATAATTTAGACTTTGTACCTGTGATACCTAGCATTGTTTTAGATGCTCCAGATTTTAAGATGGGTAATTCTAAAGTGCATATATGTCAAAATTTAGATGATCAAATAAAATACATACAACAGAAATCTAAAGAATATATGAAAAAAGGTTGCAAATGTGTTGTAGTAGCACTGGAATCAAGGTTTGAAACCAAGTTAAAATTGGATATGATTGAGGGCTTGACGCAAATAATCTCATATATGGATGACACATCACAGTTTAGTGTTGAAAGAATGAAAGATGCATTAAATTACACAAATAGTTTATTTTATCGTGGTAAAAATGTGGTTATGTTTGTGTTGAACATTATCAATCAACTGTCAATATTTGATACTTATTTTGTAGATAGACCGGTTATGTTTAGTGATAAAACAAATTTATCTGTGCGTAAAATTCTTGCAAATAGTAAAGCATCTACCGAAGGATCAATTAGTACAATTTGTCTTTTGAGTCAAAATGATGTAGAGTTAAAACCAGAGGTAGTGCAAATGCTTCAAAGATATTGTAAAGACTAATTTCAAGACAGCATAAAAAATTTTATGCTGTCTTTTGCTTTTTTTTAATATTTATAATATAATAGAAGTATGAAAAGTTTAAAATCATCACATACAAAAACATTATTTTGGGCATTATTTTTATCTATCGGTTTTGTTTTTGGCATACTGGGTATTATTTTTGGCGCGACAAAAGGTATCACACTTCTGCTTGTTGCGGGCATAGTTATGACTGTGCTTGGCTTTTATGGTGCACCGCTTGTATGGATTAAATATGGTGAGCAAGGCTCATATATTGCTGTTTTAGATTGTATTGTAAATGATAACTTATTAAGTATAAACAGCATAGCATCAAGCATAGGTAAACAACCAAAAGCAGTTTTGGGTATTGTCAATCAACTTATAGCAAAAAGATATCTAAAAGGTTATTTTGTTGAAAATGGTGAATTAAAACCAATTCAAAATGATCAAGAAGATGCAGTAATAACTCATAAGTGCCCATACTGCGGAGCTACTCTTTCTTTGGATAAAGAATTATCTTCTTGTGAATATTGTGGTGCGAAACTAAAGGTGAGAATGAAAAAATAATATTTACAATGTATTAGAATGCGACTATTGACACTGTGCTTTTAATAATGTATATTATTATGAGGAATTTTATGGATAAAGCTATTGAACAACAAAATTATATATTAGAAAATGGAACTGCATGGGAGTGTTATAAATTTGCTAAAAATCACAAAAATTGTGATGTAAAAAAAATGCAACAAAAAGTTATAGATAGTCATAATAGTGAATGTTGTTATTTTTTTGCTAGAGATATTGCTGGCGTAGATGTAAAATTGCTTGAAAATGAAATTTTGAAAAGTAATGATGTAGAACATGCTTTTTGGTTCGCGAGAGATGTTAAGGGTGCAAATATTAATGCGCTTGAGGATTATATCATAAATTACAAAAATCCTTTTTATTGTTATAAATTTGCTGAAAATATAAAAAATGCTAATGTGAACAAACTACAAGATGTAGTTATAAAATATGGAGATGCTTTTTTGTGTTATATCTTTGCAAAGGAAATTAAAGGAGCAGATATTATTGCGCTTCAAAATGCATTAATTGAAAAAGCTGATGTAGCAAAGTGCTATTGGTTTGCAAGAGATATTAAAGGTGCGGATATTCAAAAGCTGCAACAGGTTGTAATTCAAAGTAACAATGCTTATTATTGTAATGAATTTTTAAACAATGTTAAAGGTGCAGATAAAAAGCTGCTTAAAACGGAAATAAGAAATATGCAACATTTTGATAATAATGATTTAAGTTTATAGTTATGGCATCAATTGGCAAGATTTTCTCTTGCCTTTTTTAATGGTTTTTATTAAATTTTGTAAAATAAAAAATATTTTTGTAAAAAAGTAAAAAACATTTGTAAAAAAGTCTAAAGTGTGATATATTGTATTTCGTAACATTAAAAAGTTCGCTTATTTTGATGTTTTTGTCATATATCTTTGTCCCGGGTAATATAGATATTTCGACATAAGTTAACAAAACTGTTACCGATTGTATAAATATCGCTTTGGGTGCGATGTGTATAATGGTTATAGTAAAAGCGAGGTTTTAATGTTCTGTGTTGTAAAGTTAAAATCTATTAGGTTTGTGCTTGTAGTACTTTTAGCGACGGTGCTACTTGCAATATCATTTAACGGCGTTTCGTCTGCGCAAGTTTTCTTTGGCTACAATGCTAAACTTGTCCCCGTTTACAGTGTAGAAACAGAAAAAAAGCAAGTTGCAATCTCTTTTGATGCGGCTTGGGGTGCAGATAAAACGCAGGGAATAATGGATATTTTGGCAGAATACGATGTAGGTGGCACATTTTTCCTTGTTGGTTTTTGGGTAGATAAGTATGGTGACCTTGTCAAAGAAATTGATGAACGTGGGTTTGAGATTGGCACGCACTCAAACACTCATCCAGATATGACCAAACTTTCTGCCGATGCAATGGAAAAAGAACTTACTACTTGCGTGGATATGATTGAAAACATCACTGGCAAAAATGTAGAACTATTCCGTCCGCCTTATGGTGCGTATAATGACACACTTATAAAGACAAGCGAAAAACTTGGACTTATACCAATACAATGGAGTGTTGACTCTCTGGACTGGAAAGGTATAAGCGCTCAGGAAATTACCACTAGAATAATCAATAATGTAAAAAATGGGTCTATAATTTTGTGTCATAACAATTCCGACCATATCTTAGATGCACTACCAATGATTCTTGACAGACTTACGGCACAGGGCTACACCGTTACATCTGTTGGTGACCTTGTGTATAAAGAAAATTACGAGATTGACAGACAAGGTGTACAAAAACTCAAAAATTAAGGAGAAATTTTATGAAGTACGAACTATTGTCAAATAATAAAGTGTTTTTATGTGGAAAAATTTTGACAGAACCAAAGTTTAGTCATGAAAGTTTTGGAGAAGCATTTTACGAAATCAAACTTGAAGTAAAACGCCTATCCGAGCAGTGTGATATAATTCCAATCACAATTTCTGACAAACTCCTTACAAAAGACATGAAAGTGGGTAGCACCTTGGCTATCAAAGGACAATTTAGAAGTTATAACAAAGTCGAAGATCAAAAAAGCAAACTTATGCTCACTGTATTTGTGCGTGAAGTCATTGATTACACCGAGGATATGAATCCAAATATTATAGAAATCACTGGCTATATTTGCAAAGAACCAACATACCGCACCACACCATTCAAGCGTGAAATATGTGATGTTCTAATCGCAGTAAATAGGGCATATAACAAATCTGACTATCTGCCATGCATTGCATGGGGAAGAAATGCAAGGTTTGTTAAAAATCTTGAGGTGGGTAAAAAGGTATCACTTGTTGGGAGAATTCAATCTCGTGATTATCAAAAGAAATTAGAAAATGGCGAAGTGGAGAACCGCACCGCCTATGAGGTTTCTATAAATAAAATCTCAGATGATGAGAGTGAAGTTGAAAGTTTTGATGATGAGATGTTGTCATAGAACTGTCAAAAAGCATCGCAATACTTTGTTTCTGTCTTGTCAGTCTAGACAGTCATGTACAAAGTACACTCCTGCCTAGTCTGACAAGCCGAGCCTCGTTTTGCTTGCTTTTTGGCAGTTTATTTAGTATACAAACTGGATGTTATCATAAGGCAATATCTTTTTTTGACCCTTTTGTCATTCTGAGGCACCTTTTGGGTGCCGTGAGAATCTTATAATCACATAATTCATAAAAAAAGAGGCACAGCCTCTATTTTTTAAATGTTAATTTAAAGTAATATCTTAATTTTTTATATGCTTTGCGTTTTTTTAGTGATGAAAGTGCATCCAGCGACCAAGCATAATATTGTTGTATTTCATCTTTTGAACCATTAAACTTTTTCCACATATTTTCAAAATATATTGAATCTAGATATATACTTCTTAAATTGCTGAGTTTATCGGCAAGATTTACAAGTTTGGCACGCTCATCTGCGTTTTTTAATTGTTGCATATGTAACTTTTTTCTTTCAAGATAGGGAAGTGACTTGTCTTCGCTATCTGCTGAAACCAATTTGGCGACACCACTGCCAAATTTTTCTTCAATCTCTTCTATTTTAGTGTCAGTGTCTTCAACTGTGTCATGAAGAATGCCAGCAATTATTGTGATTTCATCTGCCTTTTCTTCTTTTAAAATCTGAGTTACTTCATACAAGTGAACAATATATGGAATTTTTGTACCTTTTCTAAATTGACCACTATGCTTTTTAGTAGCAAACTCAAATGCGTCATCATATTTTTTTTGGAAATCTTTTGAAATATTCATATTTTTCCTTTTATTTTACATTCACTTTATAAAGTCCGTGCAAATTGCAATACTCATAGACTGCAACAACATCGTCTTTTTTTACATTAAACTTAGCCACTGGCTGTGATGCTGGACTAAGATGTTTAATTAAGTATCCGTCAACAAGTTCTACCACAACGAAGTTTATGTAATGATTCTCAAGCATTGGGTGCAAAACTTCGCCAACTGTCACGGTCAATGTATCTTCATCAAAAGCAAGTACAGGCAAATGCTTTTCAAGTGCACCATCACTTTGCATAGGCACAAGGAGAGTCATTTTTTCTCCGCAACAAACAAGTGGAACGCCTTTATCCACAAGTTTAATTGCAACATTTTTGCAGTGTTCACATAAATAAAAATTTAACATTATTTTTTACCTCCAAATACTATTTTAAATTTTTGTATACATTTATTTATTACATCTTTTGCGATGTCGGCACCGCCAGCGGTGAGTACTTTGACTTTTTTGTTTTCCAGTTGCTTGTAGACTGTTAAAAAATGTTCAAGTTCGTTTAAAATATGCTTTGGCAATTCGCCTATGTCCTTATATGAATTGTACTGTGGGTCACCAAAAGGTATGGCTATTACTTTTTCATCTACTTCATCTTTATCTGTCATATTCACAATTCCAATTGGATAACACCTAACTAAACTTGCTTTTTCTATTGGTTGACTGCAAAGTACAAATACATCCAGTGGGTCACCATCGCCAGAGTAGGTAAGAGGAATAAAACCATAGTTCATAGGGTAGTGTGTACTTGTGTAAAGCACGCGGTCCAAAATTATCAGCCCTGTTTCTTTATCTAGTTCATATTTATTTTTGCTACCTTGTTCAATCTCAATAAAGGCAACAAAATCGTCAGGTTTTATCCTGTTTTCATTTATATCTTTCCAAATGTTCATATATTCTCCATAAAGATATTGACAATTTTAAATTTTTTTGTCAAGCGACTTTAATCGTTTTGAAAAAATGAAATAAATGAATATACTATTTTTGTTTCAATTGGGATGTCTCGCTTTGCTCGACAAGACACTATGTTCGGTGTCATTCTGAGCGTTAGCGAAGAATCTCAAAATAACTTATATAGAGGAGCAAGTATGAATAAAATAACAGATATAAAAGCAAGACAAATTTTAGACTCACGTGGTACGCCAACCGTGGAAGTCGATGTTTATGTAAAAAATATGCTAATGGGTAGGGCAAGTGTGCCATCAGGCGCATCAACTGGTGCATTTGAAGCCATTGAACTTCGTGACGGCGACAAGGATGTGTATTTTGGTAAATCGGTTTTAAAAGCAGTTAAAAATGTAAATGAGATTATTGCACCAGCACTTATTGGTGAAAGCGTGTTTGACCAACGCAAAATTGATGAAAAAATGATTGCTCTCGACGGCACAGAAAACAAAAGTGTTCTTGGTGCAAATGCAATACTTGGAGTTTCACTCGCTGTGGCAAAAGCGGCAGCGAAAATAAAAGATTTGCCACTATATGAATACTTGGGTGGAGAAGATGCGCATATATTGCCTGTTCCTATGATGAATATAATAAATGGTGGAAAACACGCAGACAATAGTATCAACATTCAAGAGTTTATGATTATGCCTGTTGGAGCAAAAACTTTTAGTGAAGG
>CALWOY010000028.1 GCA_944383255.1 uncultured Clostridia bacterium | reverse complement strand
TTACATATTCGTCAAAATGCTTAATTTGACTAAGTGCATTTTGACCTGTTGTGGCATCTAGCACTATAAATGTATACTTATTGGCTTCATTGTATTCTTTATCTATAACTTTATCTATCTTTCTAAGCTCTTCCATTAAGTTGGTTTTTGTTTGCAATCTACCCGCAGTATCAATGATTAGCACATCGGTATTCTTAGCTTTTGCACTTGAAACACCATCAAACACAACGGCTGCAGCATCGGTACCTTCTGCGTGTTTGACTATACGAACCTTATTTCTATTTGCCCACTCTGTTAATTGGTCACTTGCGGCGGCACGAAAGGTATCACCCGCAACAAGTGTAACCTCTTTCTTTTGCTGTTTAAAATATTTTGCTAGTTTGCCTATTGTGGTAGTTTTTCCAACTCCATTTACTCCAACTATTGTAATAATTGCCGGATAGTTTATTTCAACTTGAGGCAACTGCTCCATTATTTCAATCAAGATAGTTTTTAATGCTTTTTTAACTTCATCTGATGTGCGTATTTTATTCTTTCTAGCATAAAGACGAAGTCTATCCACAATCTTTTCACTACATTCAAAGCCAACATCAGAAGAAATCAAAATATCTGTTAATTCTTCATAAAATTCGTCATTAAGTTCGCCACCTGAAAGCAGTGCATCAAGCTTTCGTGCCAGGGCTTCCTTGGTCTTTTTTAGTGCCTGTGAAATTTTTTTAAATAGTCCCATTATTTACTCTCCTCGACGTTTTTAAGTGCATCAGCAAGTTGAACACTAACCATTTTTGAAACACCTTTTTCTTCCATTGTCACACCATACAAACAGTCAGCAAGTTCCATAGTAGGTTTACGGTGTGTAATGACAATAAATTGAGTTATTTTACTAAACCTTCTAAGGTATTCTGCAAATCTACCTACGTTTGAATCATCAAGTGCGGCTTCAATTTCGTCCAAAAGGCAAAATGGCATAGGTCTAAGTTTAAGTATTGCAAATAATATTGCAATTGCAGTTAGTGCCTTTTCTCCACCAGAAAGCAGTGTGATGTTTTGTAATTTTTTGCCTGGTGGTTCGGCAACTATATCTACACCAGATTCTAGTAAATTATTTGGGTCGGTAAGTTCAAGTCTTGCATTTCCACCACCAAAAAGTTCACGGAATGTAGTTTTAAAGTGTTCATTGATTTTATCAAACTCAGTTTTAAACCTTTGTGTCATTTCTGCTGACAATTCTTCAATGACTTGCATAAGGTTTTGCTCCGCTTTTTCTAGGTCATCTGACTGTTCTTTTAATACATCATAACGCTCTGACAAAAGTTTGACATCTTCTATTGCGTGGACATTTACATAGCCAAGTTTTGAAATTTCTCGCTTGATTTCTGCAATCTCTGGCATTGCCTTATCCATATCAAAATCGGCACGGACAAACTGTTGACAAGATGTATAAGTGAGTGAATATTCTTCGTAAATTCTTTCCTGCATCTGTTCAATCTCAATATCCACCTTTTCAAGTTGATGCTGTGCATTGGTGCGTCTATCATTAAGTTTGGTGATATTGTCCATAATTTGCATCTTTTTGTCATTTAGTTTTTGAATTTCTGCCTGCAAATTTTGTTTTTTAGTTTCAAAATTTTGCATTTCTTCACGAAGTTTGTTGAGTTTATTTTTTGCTTCCTCATTTGCTTGTGTTTCAATTTGTGCTTTTATTATATTTTCTGCCTCATAAATTGTCTTATCCAGTTTCGCAATTTCATTTTCATAACTGGTTTTAAGTGCATTATTTACTCTAATTTCTTCTTCTAAACGGTCAAAATCTTGTTCATATGATGATTTTTGTGCTTCAAGTGATGCTATTTCAACTTTTACACGCATCATATTTTGGTTTAACTCATCACGTTTTTTGCTAAGTTCTTGATATTTAGCCTGCCTTTCTTCAATGAATTTGTTGGCAGATGACCTATTTTGAAGTGCTGTACTTTCAAGTTCATCAATACTTTCAAGTTCCTTAGTTAAGGTATCAATTCTGATACTTGTTGTATTGTATTGATTTTGAAGGTTTGTTTTTTCTTCAATTTCTTCATTTAATATTGAATTAAACGATGAAAGTTTTTCATTTTCCTTTGCATAATCAATTTCTGTTGTATTTTTAACATCAAAAAGTTTATTTATTTCAAATTTTAACTGTTCATACTCTTTTTGAGATTTTGAAATATTAAGTGATTTTTGTTCAAGTTCTTTTCTAAGTTTTTCAAGTTCTGCAGTAAGTGTTTTAATTTCGCGGTCACGGCTAATGAGATTTGCAACTTCGTGTTTTTTAGAACCACCTGTCATAGAACCTTGAGGGTTTATTACATCTCCATCTAGTGTTACAATTTTATACGAAAGTTTGGTTTTGTTAGAAATCGCAATAGCAGTGTCAAGGTTATCAACAATAATAGTTGTGCCTAAAAGGTTTGATATAACATTTTTTATGTTATCGTTATAAGAAATAAGGTCACTTGCAATGCCATAACAACCTGCAAATGTAAGTGCTTTTGCATCTTCTTGTGCAATTGCTCTGCTTTTTAGTTTTGTTATTGGCAAAAATGTTGCACGACCAAACTCGTTGTGTTTTAAAAAGTTTATCAAGTCTTTTGCATTCTGCTCGTCAAATGTAACGATATTTTGTACAGCATTGCCAAGTGCAATCTCTATGGCTGTTTCGTATTTTTCTGGCACTTTAATAAGTGTTGCCAAAACGCCAACCATCTTTGACTTTATAGCAGAATTTTTTTCACTTTCTTTCAAAAGTTTTTTTACAGCATAGGAATAACCGTCATATTCTTTTTGCATCTCTTCTAGAAGAGTTTTTCTATTTTCATAAACTTGAATTTTGGAACTGTCACGATAACGTTCTTCTTGCAATGTTTGAATACTTTGCCTTAGTTCTTCTTGCTTTTTCTTAGCATTGTTTAAATTATTAACTGCTTCATCTTGTTTTAATTTTAAACTTAAAACTGTGCTTTCAACTTCTTGTTTTGCTTTTGTCTTTTCTTCAACACTTTTTTTAACTTCTTCAAGTTTTGCAGCAAGTTCATTAAGGTTATCTTTTAGCATATCTCTTTCTGCTTTATACTTACTAAAATTAGCCTTAATATCTGTAAGTTTATCAAGAGCATCAATCATCTTTTGTTGAGAATCTTGAGTTTGGTCTTCGTGAAGACTTAATTCATCTACTACTTTAAGATAGTCATTTGATATTTCGTCATAAGAAAGATTAAGTTTTTGAAGGTTTTCAACAACTTCTGTGTATTTATCTTGTTTAAATTTTAGTTCTGCACTATCTTTTTGAATTGTATTTGTGCTATTTAAAAGGTCAATACCAATTTTTGATTTTGTATCATTTAAGTTTGATATACGTTCACGAATGACATTTGCTTCACCAGATTGCTTTTCAAGTTCAACTGTTAAGTGCAAAATAGATTCGTGACTGGCATTTATTTCTTGGTCTATGGTATTAACTTCTTCTGTATGTTTATCATACTGCCTTGTGCAATCTGATAATTCTTGTTGTCTTTGGATAAGTTCTTCTTCTATAGCACTAAGCCTTGTGTTAATTTGTTGTTTTGTAGTATTTGCATTATTGTAACTATAAACATATGTATTTACTTCAAGGTCTTTTAGTCTGTCTTTTAGTTCAAGCCAAATCTTTGCATTTTCCGCTTGTTTTTTAAGAGGTCCCATTTGCCTTTCAAGTTCTGCCAAAATATCTCCAGCACGTGAAAGATTGTCACGCGTACGCTCCAACTTTCTTTCTGCATCAATTTTCCTAGATTTGAATTTAGAAATACCTGCAGCATCTTCAAAAATGGCACGCCTGTTTTCCGGTTTTGATGAAATGATTTCGTCAACTTTACCCTGTCCAATAATCGAATAGCCATCTTTACCAATTCCAGAGTCATACAAAAGGTTGACAATGTCTTTAAGCCTAACTGGTGTCCTATTGATAAGATAAGCACTCTCACCACTTCTATAAAGTTTACGTGTTATTGCAACTTCATCGTTATCATAATTGAAATATCTATCTGTATTGTTAAAAATCAATGTAACTTCGCAGTAAGACAGACTTTTACGTTTTTCAGTTCCGTTAAAAATGACATCTTGCATACTAGAACCACGGAGCATTTTACTACTCTGTTCACCAAGTACCCAACGTATTGCATCACTAACATTACTTTTACCACATCCATTTGGTCCAACGATTGCCGTAATGCCTGAATCAAATTTTATTACAGTTTTATCTGCAAATGATTTAAACCCTGCAAGTTCTATTTGTTTAAAATTCATTATTTCTCCTCAATTTTATCTAGTATGTTTTGTGCTGCTTCTTTTTCTGCAATTTGCTTACTGCTACTTTGTGCTACTGCGCTATACTCGCCCATTGTGGCACAAACTGTAAAAGTAGGATTATGTGCTTGTCCAGTTTGACTTAAAAGTTCATACTCTACTCGCAAATTGTATTTTTGTGCATATTCTTGAAGTCTTGATTTGCTATCTAAAAGTTCAAGTTTTTCTTCATTATCCAAAAATATGTTTTCAAGTACGAAATTCTCACATATTTTAAGGTCAGAATCTAAATATATTGCTGCGACTATGGCTTCAAACATATCGCATTTTATAGACTTTGTAAGCGATTTACAACTTTTACCAAGTTTTACATATTCTTCTATATTCAGATTATCAAAAACTTGGCTTAGATTTTCCATTGACACAGTATGAGCACGCATTTTACTCAATGTACCTTCACTGTAGTTTTTATCTTGAAAATAGTATTTTGCAATTAAAAAATCTAATATGCTGTCGCCTAAAAACTCCAACCTTTCATAATTATTTTGACTATATGAAGAGTGTGTCAATGCTCTTTCAAACAATGTTTCGTCCTTGAAAACATAATTTTTTATTTCAATCATTATGTTCTCCAAATTCCAAATTGATTTTTGGCATATCTTCAATCATTTTTTTAATATGCTCATTAACTTTATTGATTTCAAGTTTTCTTGCCTGTTCTATCGCTGCACAAATTGTGACATCCCTGCTTGAACCATGAGATTTAATAATAGTTTTTTTGCAACCAATAAATAATGCTCCACCATATTTGTGATAGTCCAATTTATCCTTGACCTTACCAATTGAGCGTTTGCACAATAGTGCTCCGATTTTACTAAAAAATGTGCTAAGCATTGCCTGTTTCATAACTTTTGTAGTGAATTTAACAGCACCTTCGACGGATTTTATTAGTATGTTACCAGAAAAACCATCAGTCACCATCACATCCACATCTCCTGTCATAAAATATCTAGCTTCAACATTGCCAATAAAGTTTATTGGAAGTTGTTTGAGTAATGGGTATGTCACCTTGCATAATTCATTCCCTTTTTTTTCTTCACTACCATTAGAAAGTAATGCAACTTTGGGATTTTCTACACCAAACATAATCTTATAATAAAGTGAGCCCATAAGTGCAAAATGACACAAATTTATTGGTTTGCACTCCACATTTGCTCCGCAATCAATTATACATGTCATACCACCTTTTTCATTTGGGAAAAATGGTGCAAGCGCTGGACGTGAAACACCTTTTATTCTTCCAATTTTCAAAAAACCACCAGTCAAAACTGCACCCGTTGAACCCGCACTGATTAGTGCAACGCAATCATCATGACTTTTTAAATAATCAAAAGCGACAACAAGTGATGAGTTTGTTTTATGCTTTATAGCATCTGTTGGCACATCATCATTTGTAATTACATCTGGTGCATTTATTATTGTAACTCTTGAAGCATCATATTTTTTTGTTTTTAAAATATTGTTCAGTTTTTCTTCATCACCAGTTAAAACAATTTCAATATCATCAAATTTTTTAAGAGCCATTATTGTACCATCAATTATACAACCTGGTGAATGGTCACCACCAAAAGCATCAATAACTATTTTCATAAAACACTCCTCGCTAAAGTACACTAATAATATATAATAATATAAATAATAAAAAAAAGCAAGTATTACTTAAATACTTGCCCAGTTCTATTACAATTAAAAAATCTATTCTGCCTTAGCTTGCTTTTCCGTCTCCACGACCTTTTTGCCATTGTAATATCCACAATGTGGACAAACTTTGTGTGGTTGTTTTTGTGTGTGGCATTCTGGACACTCAACAAGTGTAACTGGTGTGGCTTTAAAATTTGCAGAATTTCTTGTGTTTCTTCTTGCCTTTGACACTTTACGTTTTGGAACTGCCATTTTATCCTCCTTATAAATTCTACTTGCCATAAAGGCAGTTATTTTTAACTTTTTTATTATAATATCAATTTAACATCATGTCAACAAAAATTTTGTTATTTACAAAGTCTGATGCAATCACGTGCAATTACCAATTCCTCATTGGTTGGAATACGATAAATTTTAACTTTACTATCAGTGGTTGACAATTCTTCAACTGTTCCACGTGGTAGATGATAGTTTTTATCTTTATCGAGCTTAATACCTAAAAACTCAAGGTCCGCAGTGCTATAATCACGTACATCTTCTTGGTTTTCTCCAACCCCACCAGTAAAGGCAATGCCATCAAGTCCGCCCATTGCAGCAGCATATGAACCAATGTATTTTTTAATTTTATAAGCAAGCATCTCTATAACCAACTTTGCGCGTTGATTTCCTACTTCAAGTTGTGCGTTGTTATCACGCATATCAGAAGAAACACCATTTATGCCAAGCACACCACTCTTTTTATTTAGATAATTGGTTATTTCTCCTATAGTCCACCCTGTTTTATTTGAAATATATTCAAGTACAGAAGCATCCAAATCTCCACATCTTGTTCCCATAATAAGTCCTTCAAGTGGTGTAAAGCCCATAGAAGTATCAATACTTTTCCCATTTTTAACAGCACATACACTTGAACCATTGCCAAGATGAATGGTAATTAGTTTAAGTTGTTCAATTGGCTTTCCTATGCACTTAGCAAGTTCATTGGATACATATTTATGTGATGTACCATGGAAACCATATTTCCTTATCTTCCAATCCTTATATGCTTCATATGGAAGTCCATAAAGATATGCATAATCTGGCATTGTTTGGTGAAAAGCCGTATCAAAAACCGCAACATTTGGCTTGTTTGGACAAAGTTTCATACAAGCCCTAATGCCTGCAATATTTGCTGGCATATGAAGTGGACCAAGTGGTTTTAAATCTTCAAGATTTTTCAAAACTTGTTCATCTACAACCACGCTATCTTTATAAATTTCTCCACCATGAAGAACACGATGTCCAAATACTTCAACTTCATCAAGAGATTTTAAAACTCCTATTTTACTGTCGGTCAATACTTTAAATACCTCTTGAATTGCTTCGGTGTGAGTTGGCATATAAACATCTATTACTTTTTCTATTCCATTTGCCTTATAAACAACAAATGAGTCAGAAAGACCAATTTTTTCACAATTGCCTTTTGCAATAACCTTTTCGCCATTCATATCAAAAAGTTGATACTTAAGTGAACTACTCCCCGCATTGATTACTAATACTTTCATTTTTTCTCCTTACATTGCAATACTGTGATTGCTGTTAAATTTATTATGTCCTCAACTGTTGCCCCTCGCGACAAGTCATTTACTGGTTTTTTAAAGCCAACAGCGATTGGACCAATTGCACAAAGTTTTCCAAAATAGGAAATCGCTTTGTAACATATATTTGCCGAATTTAAATCGGGAAATATCAAAACATTGTTATTGCCATAATATTTGGCACCTTCACCAAGTTTTGTCTTGGCAACATTTTCAAGTAATGCACAATCAAGTTGAACTTCTCCCTGTGCATCAATATCAGGATTTTGCTCTTTAAACTTTTCAAAAGCAGATTTTACTTTTTCTACGCTTTCACCTTTTGCACTACCAAAAGTTGAATATGATAAAAATGCAACTTTCGCTAAATTGTTGGTTAGTCGTGTATATTCTTTTGCTGT
>CALWOY010000027.1 GCA_944383255.1 uncultured Clostridia bacterium | reverse complement strand
TTGTACATAATTTATAAAAAAAATCAACATTATATTTTTGATTGGAAAAAATAAAAGTATTAGTATAATTATTTATGGCGTCTTGTTCTTCTTTTTTTATGTTTATTTTATTTTGTTTTTTACTTTTAAAAAACATATAAAGCATATCAACCAAAAATGTTGCAATGAGTGAAAATAATAAGCTTAGCCAAAAACTTTCCACAAAATATCTTATCCATACAAAGACAATAAGGAATATTAAGAATAGCCTAAAAAAAGAATCAAGAGTTTTAAAAATGAACAATTTTTTCATATAATAAATATTGCCAAAACATAATTTAATTAAACAATTGCAATTAGCTTAAATGTATGTTAAACTTAAATGTGGAGTTATTATGGAAATTGATATAGATGAAACTACCAAAGAGATGTCAGATTATTTGGTGGAAAATGGTGCCACTAATGTTATCATGCTTGATGTTGAAAAAAAGACCAAAACTGCAAAGCGCCTTGTTATTGCTACTGCCAAGTCGTCACAATTTGCAAAAACTTTGGCTTTAAGTTTTAAAGAGTATTTTTCGAAACAAATACTTTGCATCCATAGTGATGGACTTTTTAAGGGTGATTGGGTTGTTCTTGATTTTAAAGACATCATTGTGCATATATTTACAAAAGATACAAGAAGCAAATTTAACCTTGAAAAACTTTATAAGGATTCAAAGAATTACATTACAATACCAAATGCTCGAAAAGTGGTAAAAAAGTAAGAAAACGGGTATTGACTTTATGAGGCGGGTGTTGTATAATTTAGTGAAAATAAGGAGGCGATGATTATGGCAAAGATGCGTAAAAGAACAAAGGTGTCTTTAATCATTTTGGGGGTTTTTGGTTTGGCAGTTGCTGGTGCTGCACTTGCAATTGGACTTGGTGCTGTTGCACTTTTGCCTCAAATGATTGCTTTTGATATTGCTATTCTTGGGGGAGGTGTTGCTATTGGTGCGGCTATTACTGCTGGTACATTTGCTATATCTGGTTTGATTTCAAGAAAACGTGCATTAAGAAAGAGTGCTGAAAGTGTTGCAAGTATGGCAAAGGTAGGTCAAGTAGATAAGTCAATTAATAGTGCCATTGTTAAAGTTAAAGACAATTCTTTAAAATCAGCGAAGACTTTTGCTAAGAGTTCATACAAACTTAGTAAATTTGGTATTGCCCCAATTACAAATGAAAGAGAACATTATGGTACAAATAAAGAACAGTTAAAATTTGAAAGTAAAAAATATGTTTATGGATTAATGAACGATTTATATTCTCAAAACGGCAGAACTAAAGTCGCAAGGAAATTTGACAAAAAAGCACAACGCGTAGGGAAAAAAGTTGAAAAACTTAATGATGTCTCAGCTTTTGCACCTAAATACCATGTCTCTGCCGAGTTCTTTAATCCTATTAGTGCGGAGTGGCAAAATGATGAGCGCTCAAGTGTTTACTTTAACAATAATGAAATAGCAAAGGTTGCTAAACAAGTATTTGAAAATTCTATATTTCAAAGATACAGCAAGCAAAATAAAAATCGCGGAGCTACTAAGATTACAATTAAATCTCGTGGTGGTGAACAAACAAAAGAGATAAGCGCATCATGTAATGCTGAAGAACTTGTTGATACAATGGAAACTCTAGCATTAATGGACTATAATATGACGACTAAAAAAACTGGTATAAGTGGTTATCCAATTATTGTAGAAACTCAAAAATACAAACTAGATGGTACAAAAAAAGGCAAGCCTGAAGTTATGCAAATTAGAAATGAGAAAGAACTTAAAGATAGAATTTATGTTCTTAATTCCGAACATGAAAAGGCAGTGGTACCAACTGGTGGAGTTACGGTATATAAGTCAAATGAGAAAGGAATTTGAGTATATATATTAAGTCAAAGTGGGGACAAATAACATTTTAATTTGAGTTATTTGTCTTTTTTTAACCTACTATCTACGAGTAGCGATATGCATTCGTCCATAAGTCCATAATATGTTAATTTATTTTTTTTTATTGACCTAAAAGCTAATTTGTGATTATAATATAAATATTATGTTGGTAATTGATGGTTTTTCTATTTTTGGTCTTGAAATAAAGTTTTATGGAATTTTAATAGCTCTTGGTATGGTGCTTGGTGTTTTTGTAGCATGCAAGCTAGCTAAGTATAAACATTTAAAAAGTGATGATATAATTTTGCTTGCCTTATATGTTTTACCACTGGCGGTTATAGGTGCAAGACTTTACTATGTAATTTTTAGTGAACATTCTTATACATTTTGGGAAATATTTGAGATTTGGAATGGTGGAATGGCTATATATGGTGGCGTAATAGGTGGAGCAATTGGTGTTGTATTATACTGTGTCATTCATAAGAAAAATTTTATTGATATTGCTGATATTGCAGTTGTTGCACTAATTTTGGGTCAGGGTATTGGTAGAATAGGCTGTTATTTTGCAGGTTGTTGCTATGGAATAGAAGTCACAGATCCCTCATTTATGTGGTTTCCTCTTTCAACACAAATAAATGGAGTGTGGCACCTAAGTACATTCTTTTATGAAAGTTTATGTGACTTTATAATCTTTTTCGTATTTCTGTTGCTGTTTAGAAAAAAAGTTAAAACTCGTGGCGTAATGTTGTCTTTATATCTTATATCCTATGGTGCGGTTAGGTGTATAATTGAAACTTTTCGCGGAGATAGCTTATATATTGGCTCAATGAAGGTTTCGCAACTTTTAAGCCTTATTTTAATGGTTGTTGGTATAATTTTGCTATTAGTTATTTACACTAAAAAAAGAAAGGCAAATGAAAATAAACATATTATTACAAATAGTTGATGTTTGCGTTTTGGGACTTTATATAGTCCTTATGTTTACTTCTGCATTTCAAAAAATTTGGTTCTCCACATCACTGGTATTTATGTCTGTTTTACTATTATTACGCAGTGCTTTTTTTGTGCAAGATTCAAAACTTTGGCTTGGAAGTTTTTTGATGCTTTGTGGAGTGTTTGGTGTTTATAGACAATTTTATGACATGAATCTTTTTATAATTTATCCTATATACATATTAATATTTGGATTGGCTTCACTGATCGTTTTTGCTATATTTCGTCAAAATATTCACCTAAAAGTATTTGTATTATCTATCTTAGAGGTGTTATTATTAAGTATATACAAATTTGCTTATGTCAATTTGTGGGAATTCGTTTTTTTGCAAGTAGCATTGGTGCTTTTTGTTCTTACAAATTTGGCAAAACGTGCAAATATCAATACTAGGAGTAACTGATTATGAATTTTTCGTTATCTAAGAATGGATACAATAAAAAAGAGGTGGATCTTTATATTTTAGATCTTAACCAACACATTGCCGACCTTGAAAATCAAAACAAAACACTTGAGCAAAAATTGGATAAATATTTAGGTAAAGACAAAGAAATTGATGAAAAAAATAGAAGCATATCTATAGCACTTACAGCAGCAGTTGAAAAGGCTAGACAGATAGAAAGAAGCTCAAAAAATGTTTATAAACTCAAAATTCAACAATTGGGCCTTTTATATGAAAAATGGGAAAAATTATTAAGTATTATTTTACAGAAATATCCACAGATTGAGGAGGTAGAGAATGTTAATAAATTGTTAGCTGAGTTTAAAAATAATATTAAGTCCACTCTTAAAGAAGATTATAAATTATATTCAATAATTACACCTGTTAAAAATGATAATGATACTATAAAAACTTTGCTTAATAAGTTAAATTCTTATATTCAAAAGGAGCCTACACGTATTGTAAAAGTAGAGCGCAAACAACTTCCAAAAGATATGCTTACATCACAAACTGAGCTATCCAGACTTGAAGATAAAGCACCTCTTATTAAGCCGATTTATGAAGGAGAAAATTTGGGTAAAGAAAAATTTGAAAATTTGGCGGACAAATTTCTTAGTGAAGATAGCGAACCCAATAATGCATATGCCAATATAATTACTTCAAAAGTTAGAGCAGTTCCTGATGCCAATGAAAGTGGTTTTGATTTAAAAGAAGCAATAAATCCAAAAGAAGACCTTGATGAGATTATGCAAGCATTTGATTTTTATCATGGTGAAGATGATAAATAACCTATTTTGACTAATAAGGAATTATTATAGCCATAATAGGCTATTTTTTTATTAAAAAATTATTATCATCATAGTTATGCACTTTTAACATTTTTTTTAAAATGTAAGTACAATGATTTGAGGAGGTGAAAATAATTGGAAGATTATTTGCAATTAAAAGATATTTCACTTTCATATCACACCAAAGAAGGTGAGGTACTTGCGCTCAAAAGTATTGATTTTAGCGTACAAAAAAATGAGTTTGTAAGCATTGTTGGTCCCAGTGGTTGTGGAAAGACCACCATACTTTCACTTATTGCTGGGCTTTTAAAACCTTCATCGGGTGAAGTACTTTTGGATGGAGAAAAAATTACAAAAGATACAAGTATTGGCTATATGTTTCAGCGTGATAATTTATTTCCTTGGCGTACTATTTATAAAAATGTAAGTATTGGTCTTGAAATAAAACACAAAAAAAAGGATGCAGAGAGTTTAAAGCATGTTGATGAACTTTTGAATAAGTATGGTTTGTATGAGTTTAGAAATAATTATCCAAGTCAACTTTCAGGTGGTATGCGACAACGTGCAGCGTTAATTCGCACTCTGTGCTTAAAACCCAAAATACTGCTCTTAGATGAGCCTTTTTCGGCACTTGATTATCAAACCAAACTTAGTGTTTGTGACGATGTACATTCAATAATCACAAAAGAAAAGCAAACGGCGATTTTGGTAACGCATGATATTTCAGAAGCCATTTCTGTTTCTGACAGAATAATTGTACTTTCCAAAAGACCCGCCGTGGTTAAGTGTATACAAAAGATAGAACTTGGTGATATAGAAACGCCACTAAAACGGCGAGAAAGTCCAAAGTTTTCAAAATATTTTGATTTAATTTACAGGGAGCTTTCCAGTGAAAAAGAAGAATAAGAATATTAACTATTCTAAAGAACACAAAAAATACTTAAAAAAAATTAAGGTTGACAAATTCACAACACTACTTGCACAGATATTACTGCTTGTCTTAATAATTGGTTTATGGGAACTTTTGACATATGTTGGTGTACTTGATGCATTTTTCTTAAGTTCTCCATCAAGAATGATTGCTGAACTTATAGATTTATTTAAAAATGGTACACTATTTTACCATATTGGCATAACGCTATATGAAACACTAATTGGCTTTGCCATAGCGACAATACTTGGAACGCTTATAGCAATAATACTTTGGTGGAGTAGAAAATTAAGGAAAATTCTTGAACCATATATTGTAATTTTGAATGCGCTTCCAAAGATTGCTCTTGGACCAGTTATAATAATTTGGGTAGGAGCAGGTACTGGGGCTATCATAACTATGTGTATCTTGATATGTATAGTTATTACCACATTGTCTATGCTTTCGGCATTTTTGGAATGTGATGAGGACAAAATTTCACTTATGCGTTCAATGGGTGCAACCAAGTTTCAAATACTTACTAAACTTGTAATTCCAAATGCACTTACCGAATTTGTATCGGTACTTAAAATTAATGTAGGTATGAGTTGGGTTGGAACAATTATGGGTGAATATCTGGTAAGTAAAGCAGGGCTTGGATACCTTATTGTTTATGGTGGTCAGGTATTCCAACTAGACCTTGTTATGGCAAGCACACTAATACTTTGTATCCTTGCTTGTGTCATGTATCTCTTTGTTGGAATTTTGGAAAGAAAGGTTAGGAAACATAAGGAATAAAATTAAATATGCTCCAAAAATTCCAATTATTGGGTAAAAATATTTAATCAAAAAATCAAATTTAAAAAACGAACACATAACGCATAATATTACCGCTAAAAAAGAATTTAAAATTTTTGATTTAAAATTAAAAAATGATTTAACAGTAATTGTGGTGCTAATAAGTGTAGTAATTATTGCAAATTCAATTAATATTGCATAAATAATGTAAAGTGCATCTTGACTTTGGGCGAGCGACAGCATTGGTATGCTGTCGCTTATTGTTTCAGGATTGGCAAGCCCAGCAAAAATCATAACCGCCATAACAGCACACAAAATTATTGATGACCAAAAACTAATATTTTTGCATTGTTTTTGTGTTAAACCAAAAGATGATGAAGATATAACAAAATAGCATAAAAACACATTGCGAGTAATATATGTTATGGCATTGTATGGCAGCAGTACAATATTTGAAAGTAAAGTATTGTGTAGTCCATCAAAATTTGTAAAACAAATTATACAAATAATAATTATTGTAATTGGAATTGTAACCATACAAATAATATTTAAATACTTTAAATTTTTATTTATCAAAATACATAAAAAAATAATAACAATAAAAATAAATAATATTAAAGAAAATGTTGAAGAAATTTCAAGAGATTCTTTAAGCCCACTTATCATTGTAGATGAAATAATTACAAAAGAAATAAAAGTAAATATTTTTATTATTTTATTATTTTTTTTAAATATAAGATAATTTAATTGGTCAGTATTTTCTATTTTATTTTTTGCCCCAAGCCTTAAAAGTTTATATATACAAAAATAAAAACCAAAGAATACTAAAGGTAAGCACAAAAAAGAGTAGTAACCAAAAATTGTAAAAAAAGTTGTAATTTCTTTACCGCTTGCAAAACCGGCACCTATCATAGTACCTAAAATCAAGATGGTAATTTTTAAGCATTTCATAGAATATATTTATTTAATAAAATTAAAAAATATAATAAAAAAACGTAATCAATATAAAATAATAGTATGAACTCAAAAATAGTAAGTGTATTTTTATTGGTTTTATTGTTTTCATTTTGCTTTGCAAGTATTATTCCTTATCCAAATTTTGTAAGCGATAATTTAGTTTCGGCAAAGGATCAACAGGTAATAAATGATAAATATGAAGATGAAGAACATAATGTAGAGGATAACTCAACTGAAGTAGAAGTACTATCATATGATTGGTTTGATTTTATGGATGAACACTTTACCAAATATGTCACTGTAAGAGTGATAGATATTTGGAGTCAAACTGAATATTATGTTCAACGCTTTGGTGGATATAACCATGCCGATGTTCAAACTATTGATAATGAAAACACGCAAATATTTAAACAAATATATGGCGGTGAATGGTCGTGGGCTAGGCGTCCTGTTTGGGTAGAAATCAATGGACAATTTTATGCTGGGTCAACCAATGGAATGCCTCATGGGTTTTCAATTTTAGACAATGGAGAAGGAGGGCATACCTGCATACACTTTTTGAATAGTAAAACTCATGGAACAAAAAGGGTGGATGAACAGCATCAAGAATGCGTGAG
>CALWOY010000026.1 GCA_944383255.1 uncultured Clostridia bacterium | reverse complement strand
GCAACAACAACTTCATGAATAAGTGGTTCGTTATATTCCAAACCAAAGACATCATCTTTAAGTGTCATTTGACCAACTTCGGCATTTTGAATGTTATAAACTTTGGCTTTCATTAGTTGACTCCTTTAACTGCTTCACAAACTGTTACAACTGTGCCTCTTGGACCTGGAATGCAACCTTTTATGAGCAATATGTTACGAGCAGAATCGACTTTTACAATTTCCAAATTTTGAATTGTAACTCTCTCGTGGCCATAGCGACCTGGCATATGTTTGTTTTTGAAAACTCTGCTTGGTGTGCTGTTGGCACTCATTGAACCCACTTCTCTGTGTACAGGGCCTGTACCGTGTGTCATTTTTAAACGACGTTGATTCCATCTTTGGATGACACCAGTAAATCCACGACCACGTGTAAGACCAGTAACATCAACTTTGTCTTTTTCATTAAATATATCACAAAGTATTTGTGAGCCTATTTCAAAATTTTGCGCATTATCGAGTTTTAGTTCTCGAAGTATTTTGTGCGCTGGGACATTTGCTTTTTTGAATGTGCCCATTTGTGCTTTGTTTACTCTTGACTCCTTTGTTTCGTCAAAAGCAACAACCACACTGTTGTAACCTTCTCTTGCCTGTGTTTTTACTTGAACAACTTTGCAAGGACCGGCTTCAACTACAGTGACTGGAATAACCAAACCATCAGGCGTGAAGATCTGTGTCATTCCGAGTTTCTTGCCTATTATTGCTTTATTCATTTTCTTCTCCTTCCTTATAGTTCGATTTTTATTTCAACACCGGCAGGCAAATCGAGTTTCATAAAAGCATCGGTTTGCTTAGGTGACGATGGATACACATCTATCATACGTTTGTGTGTCCTTGACTCAAATTGTTCACGACTGTCTTTGTGCTTGTGTGGTGAACGGATAACAGTTACAACTTCTCTATCAGTTGGAAGTGGAACTGGACCCACAACCTTGGCACCACTTTTGTTGGCAGTATTGATAATTCTAAGACATGCCTGATCCAAAAGTTGATGGTCATAAGATTTGAGTTTAATCCTTAATTTTTGTGTTGCCATTTTTTAACCTCCTGCTATAACCTTGCCAACAAACTTACCTTAAAGGTAAATGCCTTTTATCAAACTTAACACTATCCCGTGTGTTTGCATGTGGTCTTAAAAATAAAAGGCTTTGTTGGTCGCCCTGCTCTAAAGGCAGAACTTGTCGGCGTAAATTATCTTTTTCCGCTTGCTTGGAACAAAGTAACTTCACGCGTCAACCCATAACTAGGCCACAATACACTGCATTGTATAACATTTGTCATACCCTTGTCAACACTTTTTTAAAAGATTTTATAAAAAAATAGCACGCCCAAACGGGCGTGCCAAAAATAAGTTGTTTAGGGTTACTTGCTTTGCTCAGAATGATATTTAAATTCAAGTGGTGTTTTTAGTAGTATCTATTTGCTTTATTTTAAAGTTTACAAAACTTCTATACAAAAGCATATACGCAACTCCTATAATTAACAGAACTGAAATTAAAATAAAGACACACGCCACATAATTTGTCACACCAAAAATTTTACCAATAGATGTTGCATCAAAAATAATGTAAGGATACCATTCTATGTTATATGCAAATTTTCCTGTAAGTTTAACTATTATATAATATAAAAGCAAGTAACAAATTGGGAACAAACTTAAGCCCCTATTTTTTGTTTTATATGATTTTACTTTTAAAAATAATATGAGTGCAAAAATAAAATAAACATAATGGCTAATTATATTTGTGCCTAAATTATGATATGCTAGTGGCACATTTGCATATAAGCCAAAAGTTATATTCCCAGATGTCAACTCAAATAGTGTATATAAAACGACAGTTACAACATAATTTGTAAAAACAAAACTCATTACATAAGGGTTTATTAAAAATGTGTTTAGTTTTTTGAAATTAAATAAATTTGAAATTGCATACAAAATGCACCAAAGTGAAAAGAAAATTAAGGTGTGATATGTAAAAAAAGACAAGTCAGCCCACATAGAAACGACATTTGTGCCATAGTAAAAATCTAAACTAGGGTTATTTGTGTAAAAATAATCTGGAAAAGAAAAATGTAACATATGGCTTAGAAAAAGCCATAGACCAACAAGTCCACACAATAGCATTAAAATATTATATATTATTTTCTTAGCCGACTTTTGTGCCATATTTTTTATTTTAACATATCCGCACGCAGGAGTTTAGTTTACCTAAATGACTGTGTGGATTGACACCACAGAAACAAAGTATTTGCCCATAATTTTGGCTATTTTAAATATAGTTATCAGGCAAATCATTCTCAAACAGTACAATCTCTCCGCCACTTAGAATATCTTTTAGTTTTTGCTTTGCGTCATTAAGTGTTTCAACTTCTAGTATATTATTTTCATCAAAACCGCTTTTGAGTAGTCCCGTCATTAGCGCTTGTTGATTTGTTTTATTTACTATTATCACTTTATTGGCGACCTTTGCTATGCTTTCGCCAAATGCTACATTTTCTGCATATTCACTATCACCAAGTTCCACTAGCCCCGGAGTAACCACAATTTTTTCTCCATCAAATAGTGCCAGCGTTTCAAGTGCATTTCTGCTACTTTCAACCGAAGCATTGAAGGAGTCATCAATGATTGTAAGTCCATTTTCTTCTATAAGTTCAGTGCGGTGCGGTATTGGTTTTAATATAGATATTGCATTTTTTATGCCAAGTGGCGAAATACCTAATTTATATGCAAGCCCTGCTGCAAGTGCAATATCTTCAAGATTACTTTTGCCTAGTAGTTTTGTTGTACAACTGACGCATTCTCCATCTATTTTAAGGTCAAAAGTTGAACATTTAGAGGATGCTTTTATATTTGAAATAGATACAAAATAATCACCATCTATGCCACAAAGGTATTTGTCTTTTGTACATTCATTGTACATTTTAAGAGAGCCTTCATTTTGTGCGTTGAAGCAAATATAACCGTCCTCTATTGCATCAACCAGTTCTTTTTTGGCTTTATAGATATTATCTAATGTGCCAAAAGTTGCAAGATGTTGATTGCCAACGCCAGTGATTATGGCATGTTTTGGATGTATAAGATTGCATAAATACGCAATATCCCCAACTTGTCTTGCACCCATTTCCGCAATAAGAATTTCATGATTTGTTTCAAGATAATTATTTATGACTTTTGTAAGCCCCATTGGAGTATTGAAACTATGTGGACTCATACAAACACAATATCTTGTGCTGAGCATAACATTTAAAATATGCTTTGTTGTAGTTTTACCATAACTACCTGTAATTCCTATTTTTATTAGGTTTGGCATAGAAGCGAGTTTTTTCTTGGCGCGTCTTTTATATACCTGACGAAATGTATTTTCCATTGGTATGCAAATGAAGTGAGCAAGAGGTACAATAACTGGCAAAAATATTGGTGTTATTGCGACTACTCCAAAACGCACAAAAGGAACATATTCACTAAATAGCATTATAAGGACAAAAGTAAGTGCCGACATTAAAAGGAACACCACGAATGTAAGACGCTGCATACGGTGTGTTTGTTTTAGTGGAGTTTTTTGTGGTGCACGATAAACATTTATAATAAACACGGTACAAAAATAAAAGTAGAATATAAGACCAATATATGAATAATATTCTCCATAGCCATCAAGTAGCGAATTGGTGACGAGTACGCAAAGTGCTGACATAAAGCAAAGCACAACAAGTCTTGTTACATATGACCATTTTGTTTCTTTTAAATATGCCCTATACCCCACAATTTTGTAACCAGAAAGTTGAATAACGTGCAAAAATTTGCTAGCAAGCAAACACATCAAAACACCATTTACGCATGATAAAACTATTCCGATATAAAGATGTAAATTTGTGGCTATAAAAAAGTCCATTAATTTTCCCCTTTTAAAAATGTTTTTATATCTATTAAAAATTGCACATTATTTTCCAGATAAGCAAAATGTCCACAATTTTTATAAATTATTAGTTTTGAATTTTTAATATATTTATTTAATTTTTTTGCCATATAAATTGGTGTTTCTTTATCACGATTTCCATATATTAAAAGCGTTTTTGTGTTTACCTTTTTTGCATATGGTGCAATATCGAGATTTACTATATTTGAAAATGTTTTTTTCATAACATTTGATAATTTTTTATAATCACTTGAACCTGCCAAATATTTTTTATCTATTTTTTCTATTATTTTATATTTTATTTTTCTAAATATTTTTTTTATTTTGTTTTTTGGCTTTATTCCTGCACCCGCTGTGATTATAAGTTTTTCAACATTTATATTATACATTGATATTAAAAGGATTGCAACTCTTGCACCAAATGAATGACAAATTATATTTATTTTTTTAGCACTTTCTTTTTCTAATATTTTATAAACTATCTCCGCGTAATCAAAAAGCGTGTATGGTGTTTTGGGCTCTTCGCTTTCCCCAAATGGTGGAAAGTCTATAAGAATGTTTTTATAATTTAGTGATTCTGTTAAGTATTTAAAACTATCTACACTTCCGCCCCAGCCATGAAGATAGAGCATAACTTGTTCCCCATCACCTATAATACAATAATTAACTAAACTATTTTTATATTCTATCACATATTTTATTTATGAGAAATTATTACCTTAGGTGAAACTATAAAACATAACAAGTGCAGTGTCGCCGTCACGATAGTACTTTGGTCTAGAGTGCAAAGTTTTGAAACCAAGTTTTGTATAAAGGTTTATTGCCTTTTCGTTTTTTGATTTAACTTCAAGCGATAGTGTTTTGTCTACATTAAAGCAAAGGTTTATCATCCATTTTATTAACATACTTGCATAACCACGCTTTTGATGTTGTTCTTTTGTTGCTATACTTACAATATTTATGTCATCAAGCGTTTGAACCGCAATTAAATATGAAAGCATTTCATCACCGTCAAGCAAGCCTATACAAATATAGTTGTCGTCCGTTATTGCGTCTTCAAGTTGTTTTTCTGTCCAACTCTCTTCACCAAAACTATTTTTAGATAACTCAATAAGTGCAGTTTTGTGCTGTGGTTTAATTTTTCTTATTTGCATACGACTGCTCCGCCTGTGACTTTCTTAGGTATATTGGCAAAAGTTCATTTTCTGGTGTGAATTTATTTTCATTATAATATTGCTCGGACAAACTTAATAAATACTTAGGAGTAAATTCGATATAATCACTACAAATACTCAGATTTTCATCTTTAAGCCCTACAACTATTCCACTAATGCTTGTCAACTCCTCACCTGTAAGCATTTTAGATTCAAGGCATCGCACACCTTGTGCATTATATTTACAAGCAAAAATATTTCCGCTCAGGGCATTTATTACGCACCAAAAGTCGCTTTGTGGTTTTGATTGTAAAACATATATATGTGCCATAAGGTCAAGTGAACAGATGCCTATAAGTTTAAGGCTTGGTTTTGCTACACTCATACCTTTTACAAGTCCAAGACCAATTCTTATACCCGTGAAAGAACCAGGTCCAACAACTACCGACATACACTCAATTTGTGATATATCAATTTTGTTTTCTTTAAGGAGTGCATCAATTGTAACGAGTGCATTTTCTGATTGTTTTGCGTTACTATCTGCACTATGATAAGCACGCACACCATCAAAGTTTAATGCTATGTCAGTGTTACTAAATGCTGTTGAAATACAAAGTAATCTCATTTTACCCAACCTTTTACTGAAAAACCAATTTTGCGTTTTGTGTCACTGAGTTTTGTTAGAGCAATTTCAACACAAAGCGCTGGAAGAAGTCCTTTTACATTTTCAGCCCATTCTACAAGGCACACACCATCAAGTGTACGAAGGTCAAAATATTCCGCAAAACCAAGTTCTTCCGCTTCTTCTTTACCAGAAAGTCTGTACATATCAAAATGATAAAGTGGAAGTCTACCGCTTTTATAATCATTCATAATTGTAAAAGTTGGACTTGTCACAAGGTCATTTATTTCAAGTCCTTTTGCAAAACCTTTGGCAAAAGTGGTCTTACCTGCGCCAAGGTCACCAACAAGTGAAATAACTGTTGGCGTAGTTATGCTTTTGGCATATTTTTCTGCAATATTTTGTGTCATTTCTTCACTATCTGATATAACTTCTATCTGCATTTAGTTTCTCCTTTTTTTAATATAACACTTATCTTAAAAATTTCAAAACATTACAACTTATTTATTATTGCTATTCCGTCTCCAATTTCATAAAAAGTCACTTTAACTTCATTGTCATTTTTTATAAAATCAATAAATTTTCTTAAATTTACAACTATTGTTCTAAGTTTATGCTTGACAAACTCTGGACCTAAAACAAGATTATGAAAATATATATTGTCAACAAAAATATAACCACCAGTTTTTAAAAGTTTTTTTATATAAGGATAATATTTTAAATACTGACCTTTTGGGCCATCTAAAAATACAAAATCATATTTGTCTTCTGTGTTTTTAATAAAATTGTAAGCGTCATCATGAATTTGTGTAACGCGGTCATAGACATTTACTTTTTCAAAAGTTTGTTTTGCAAAATGTACAAAGTTTTCATTTTTTTCAACTGTTACAAGGCTGGCACTTGGCAAAGTTTTTAATATTAAACTTCCAGAATACCCAACTGCCGTGCCTATTTCGAGTATGTTATTTGGCTTTATTTTTCCCAAAAAATCAAGCAAAAAATCACACCCACTATCACTTATGATAGGAATGTGATTTTCATTTGCATATTTTTTTAAATTTTCTAAATATTTATCCATTGTTTTATGACATAAGCACTACAGTTAAAATAAGTGGTCTACGTTTTGTACGCTTGAAAACGAAACTTGATATTGACCTTCTTACAACATTTTTCAGTTCTGTTTGATCCATATCTTTTAAATCATAGCCTTTTAAAAGTTGGCTTAAATGGCTTCTTGCATCTTGATTAAAGTCATCGGCTTCATCGTTATAAACAACACCGCGAGTAATGACAAATGGGTCACTTTGAAGTTGCCCTGACTCGCTTGAAAGATTTACAACCGCGACACAAACGCCTTCTTCTGATAGTTGTTTTCTATCCCTAAGCACTGCACTTGAAAGGTCACCAACTCCCGAGCCATCAACAAGACGCATGCCCGCCTGCACATAACCAAGTGTGCGAATTGATGTTTTAGACATCTCAATTTGCATACCAAGGTCTGGCAAAATGATATTTTTAGGGTCACAGCCCATTGCCATAGCAAGTTCCTTGTGCTGTTTTAAGTGTCTATACTCTCCGTGAATTGGCACAAAGTTTCTTGGCTTTGTAAGTTTGTGTATAATTTTTATTTCTTCTTGACAAGCGTGACCTGATGCGTGTACATCGGCTAGTTCATCGTATATGACATCTGCACCTTTTTTGAAAAGTGTGTTTATAAGTCCATATACAGATTTTTCATTGCCTGGAATTGGTGAAGATGAAAGTATTATACAATCGTTTTCACCAAGTTCAATACCTTTAAATTCGCCCGCAGCCATACGAGAAAGTGCGCTCATACTTTCGCCTTGACTACCTGTTGCCATAATTAAAATTTCTTTGTCTTCATACTTTGAAACTTTGTCAATATCTATTATATTTTCTTTATTGTATTTGAGTTCACCAAGTTTTGAAGCAACTTCACTGACATTTAGCATACTTCTTCCACTAAATGCAACTTTACGTTTATATTTTTCTGCCAAATCTAAAATTTGTTGCATACGCTGTATATTTGAAGCAAATGTTGCCACAAAAAGTCTGTTGTTTGGGTGTTTTTCAAATATACTATCCATCACGCGACCAACATTGGACTCACTCATGGAATACCCTGGTCTACAAACATTGGTACTTTCACAAAGGAGCAAATTGACGCCACGTCTACCAATTTCGGCAAGACGTGTAAGGTCTGTAGTTTCACCGGTTACTGGTTCAAAGTCAATTTTAAAGTCACCCGTGTGAAGTATTGTTCCGCAAGGTGTTGTTATTGCAAGAGCAAGTGAACCCGCTATTGAGTGATTTACATGTATAAATTCAATGGCAAAGTTGCCAATTTTTAGTACTTGTCTTGGTTTTACTGCTATTAGTTTATATTTTAGTTTTGGATATTCTTTAAGTTTATTTTCAATAAGTCCCAAAGTTAAGCGCGATGCATAAATTGGCACATTTACATCACCTAATACAAAAGGAATACTACCAATATGGTCCTCATGTCCGTGCGTGATTACAAATGCCTTCAACTTATGTTTATTTTGAACAAGATATGTTATGTCTGGTGTAACTACATCTATGCCTGGAAGGTCGTCATCTGGGAAACTCATTCCGCAGTCAACAACAATCATTTCATCGCCATATTCAATGGCCGTCATATTCTTACCAATTTCACCAACACCACCAAGAAAAGTTATTTTAACTTTTGGTGACTTGTCTGGATGTTTAATCACTTTTGGCAAATTTGTTTGCTTTACTTCATCTTGATTTTCCTCTTGTGAAATAGGTGCTTTTTTGTTTTGTTTAGGTTTTGTCGTTTGTTTATTTTTGTCATTACTTAAATTGTGACTTTTTTGTCCTGAAAGGACGGTGTTTAATTGTTCTAGTATTTTTTCGTCACTTGTTTTTTGTTCCATAAAATCTCCTTTAGATTTAAAAATTACAAGATAAATCTTGCTAAAAATATTAAAAAGTTTTTATTTTTTATATGATATTTTTTACTTTACTAAATTTATCGCACTGTTCTAATTTTCGTGGCGACACAATTGAGTCAAGGTCAACATAGTACCTATTACCCTGACTTTCAAAAAACATAACCATTTGAAGCATTATGATTGCAACAGAAGCAAGCGGAATGAGTGCAATTAGTGAAAACGATGTCATCATAAATGTCAAAAGTATTGTAAAGAAAAATATCACAAAAATACTTGAAAAAACTCTCAAAAACATTCTCGAAACTGCTTTTAGACCTTTTTTAAAAGCTTTTATGGGTGAAATATCAAACACTACGCTTGCAGGCATAAAGCCAGACATAAAAGTTGTAAAAAGTGACAATAAAAGTACAATATACAATACTAAAATTATAGGCAAAAATATTTGAATTATTCCACTCATCTCACAAAGTGACAAGATAAAGTATGACCCTATCAAAAGTACCGCTAAAAATGGTAAAAGTATTAGTGTACGAATGATAGAATAAACTGCACTTTTGCCAAGTTTTGAGACGAAATTAGCCATAAAACTTGACCTGTTTAAACTTGCCATATATGAGTACAAACCCTCACCTGTTGGAATTGTTGAAAGGCCAAATAAAAATGGCAAAACAACAAGCACAATGGCCATTGAATAAAAAAGCATAAATGCATTTGTGAAATATAAAATACTTATAGCATCTAAAAACGCTTCGACTACTACAAACAAACTTTTCATTAAAGCAGAAATGTTAACAAAAACTGTCTTGGTGGAAAAATCAACCAATAAATCTGAAAACTCAACTGAGCTTAGTGCATCCCCCCAAGCGGAAAAGGCTGGAATTAAAAGCACAGCACATAAAAGCACTGCCACGAGTTTGTATAAAAGCAACTTCCAAAAAACTGAAAAGTTGGCAACAAACAATTTAAGTGAGTTTTTGAATATCATAACACTCCCGTATTAATAAAAAAACTTGATTTAGTTTAGTTATTATAAAGCATAACCAAAAAAATATCAAGCGTTTTTACGGTATATTATTTATTCTCTTCAATTTGAGAAGTTTGTTGAATTTTTTTACTATTTGTATTGTTGTTATCGATATATCTTGTCCACTTAATATAACCATACACTGTATTGAAAAGATATCCAACTTGAAGTACAAGATAAATCCATTGCTGTGACATTATTACTATTGCTGTTTCCAAAACCACCGCTGCAAGCCACACAAGCCAATTTTCTTTGTATCTAAAAAATAATAGTACACCATTTGCAACGCCAAGTGCCGTAACGCAAGCATCCAAATATGCAATTATTTGTTCAATAAGTACACTGCTATAAAAATCCGTTTCAGGCCCATAGGCTGCTACTAAATACCCTACAACAAGTGTCCACACTAAACACACAATGCTAATTGTCAAGAGCCCTTTCCAGTTTAGTTTACGAACAACTGTATATGTATTTTTGTTTTTATCTGTATGTTTACCCCAATTTATGAAACTTATAATATGCATTGGAACCCAAAACAATATAACGGAAGCAAGATATGCAAAACGCGTCCAAAGTATCAAGAACACTGCAATTTCTGTTGCATCAACAATAAGATATAGTGCTGCCCACCATTTATTTTGCTTGGAAGCCAAAAGTTCACTTATAAGAGTCACTACAACATCTATGACATATAATACCATTATAATTATGCCACTTATGCCATTAGTTTCTTCCTCTGGAAATAAAAACAAGAACAAAACACTAAAAAATGAAAGTGTCAAAAGCCATATCCACTCATATGTTGTAAAATAATGCAATAACTTACTAAATTTACTTTGTTTTTTCTCTATATTTTCCACAAGGTGACATTATATATTTGTAAAAAAACTTTGTCAATATCAAACAATAGACTTTTTTTAAATTATTTGCTAATATACTTGTCGGAGAAAAAATGGAACAATTATATATAAATAAAAATTTGATTGACATGGCAAAAGAAGCAGAAGAAAAACTAAAACCATTTTTTGACTATGCCAAAGATGTTTGTGAATTTAACACACAAAAAGTATTAAATGCTTTTATAAAAAATAAAGTAGCATATCAAGATTTTGTTGAAATTAACGGCTATGGTTTTTTTGATGCTGGTCGTGATAAGGTTGAAAGAGTATTCGCCGATGTTTTTGGTGCAGAAGATGCACTTATTCGCCCACAAATTATGAGCGGTACAAATGCCATTTGGCTTACTTTGTCTGGACTGCTTCATAGCGGTGACACAATGCTTTCCATCTCAGGCACGCCATACGACCCACTTCAACATATTGTTGGAATGATTGGCGATAGTAAACACGCACTCACCAAAAATGGCGTAAAATATGAACAAATTGAACTAAAAAACAACGATTTTGATTATGAAACAATAGGAAAACGAATAAAACAAGGTGGCATTACACTTGTTGAAATTCAAAGGTCAAGAGGATATTCTCACCGCGAAGGGCTAACAATTACTCAAATTGAAAAAGTGTGCAAACTAATTAAAGATATAGACAAAGACATTATAATAATGGTGGATAATTGCTATGGCGAAATGGTAGAAAAAAAAGAACCAACAGAAGTTGGTGCTGATGTTGTAGCAGGATCACTTATGCACAATATGGGTGGAGGAATTGCTACATCTGGTGGATATATTATAGGCAAACAAAAACTTATTGAAGAAATTGCCGACAGGTTCACCTCCCCAGGTATAGGCAAAGACCTTGGAGCAAACTATAATCAACATATAAAATTTCTAAAAGGACTATTTTTTGCACCAAAAACGGTATATAATGCTGTTAAAACTGCAATTTTTTCGAGTTTTATGTT
>CALWOY010000025.1 GCA_944383255.1 uncultured Clostridia bacterium | reverse complement strand
TAAGGAGTGCTTGTTGAACGCCTTCACCTGAAACATCACGTGTTATTGAAACATTTTCACTCTTTTTTGCTATTTTATCTATTTCATCTACGTACACTATGCCACGCTCTGCTTTTTTGATGTCATAGTCTGCGTTTTGAATGAGTTTTAAAAGGATATTTTCAACATCTTCACCAACATAGCCCGCTTGTGTAAGAGTGGTTGCGTCTGCGGTTGCAAAAGGTACTTTTAATATCTTTGCAAGCGTTTTTGCAAGAAGAGTTTTTCCACAACCTGTTGGTCCAACCATTAAGATATTTGATTTATCTAGTTCAATATAATCGTCATTTTTGACATTTTTTTGGTCACTTAGATAATTTATACGCTTATAATGGTTGTAAACAGCCACTGAAAGAACTTTTTTTGCTTCGTCTTGACCTACGATATATTTGTCAAGTTGGTCTTTCATCTCTTGTGGGGTTGGAAGTTCAATAGGTTCAAAGTCACTTGATTTTACTGAATCTTTGATTATGTCACGGCAAATTTCAACACACTCATCACAAATATAGCAATCACCTGTTGGGTTGGCTATTAGTTTTTTTGCAACTCGTTGAGATTTACCGCAAAATGAACACACCATATCTTCATTATCTTTCATAATATTCCTCCTTTTATAATTTTTAAGGATCTCAAGATGATGAGATTCTCACGGCATCTAAAGATGCCTCAGAATGACTAAATGAAATGACAAACCAAGTTTAGTCTTGTTGTCTCTTTTCTATTACCTTATCTATAATACCATATTCTTGTGCTTCGCTGGATGACATATAATTATCTCTTTCACAGTCCTTTGCGACCTTTTCAACGCTTTGCCCTGTGGTTTCACTTAGAATTTCATGAATTTTGATTTTAAGTTTTTGTAAATGTTTGGATGCAATTTCAATATCTGTTGCTTGACCTTGCATACCACTGGTTAGTGGCTGGTGAATCATAATTTCGCCATTTGGAAGCGAAAAACGCTTACCTTTTGTTCCACAAGCCAGTAAAACTGCCGCCATTGACGCGCACATACCAACACAAATTGTTGAAATATCACAACTTATATATCTCATTGTATCAAGTATTGCCATACCAGCAGAAATTGACCCACCTGGGCTATTTATATACATTGAAATATCTTTTTTAGGGTCTTTGCCTTCAAGATATATGAGTTGGGCAACAACAACATTGGCTGTATCATCTGTAATTTCACCTGTTACAAATACAATTCTGTCTTCAAGTAGTCTTGAGTAAATATCGTATGACCTTTCGCCACGGCTGGTTTGGTCTACTACCATTGGTATTAGCATTTTGTGTCTCCTTTATACAATTAGTTTAATGTGTTTGAATTTGTGAGAAGTGACAAAAGTTTTTGCATTAAGATGTCGTTTTGAATATATGCTATGTTTCTGTCACCAAGATTTTTCTTGTATTCTTCTAATGTCTTGCCATATTTTTGTGCTGTTTCAGCAAGTTTTTCGTCAAGTTCTTTATCTGTAACATCAAGTTTTTCTTGTTTTACAATTGTTTCAAGCACAAGTCTTGTTTTTACAACATCTTTTGCTTGCTCACGACGCTCCTGGCGAAGTTCTTCTTCTGTAACATTTGCTTGTTTTAAATAATCTTCAAGTTTATAGCCTTGATAACTTAGTCGCATTGAAAAGTCTTCTATAAAACTATCAAGTTGACGCTCTACAAGTACATCCGGTATTTCAACTTCACTGGACTTAACAATGGTTTCAATTATATTATTTTCATCTTCGCGTTTAAGTCTTGCCTGCAAATTTTCTTCCAAATGTTTTCTTATATCTGCCTTGTAGTCTGCAAGTGTTTCAAACTCTGAAACATTTGAAGCGAATTCATCATCAAGAGGTGGAAGTGTTTTTTCTTCTACCTTTTTTACAGTGACATCAAAAATTGCATCTTTGCCTTTAAGTTCTTCACTAAAATAGTCGACAGGGAAAGTTACTTTAACATCTTTTTTGTCACCTTTTTTGAGTCCAACAAGTTGGTCTTCAAAACCTTCAATGAAAGTATGAGAGCCAAGTTTTAACCTATAATCTTGTGCTGCACCACCTTCAAATGCTTTATTGTCGGTGTAACCCGTAAAGTCGATGACAACATAGTCGCCGTCTTTGCTTTCACGCTCAACTTCAACATATCTTGCTTGACGTTCACGCGATTGATTTAACTCCTTGTCAACTTCTTCATCTGTGACAGTACCTGTTGCTTTTTTTATGGTTAGACCTTTATACTGACCAAGTTTTACTTCTGGCATTGATTGAACTTCTGCAATTAAAACAATGCCATCTTCGTCAAATTTATCTATCTTAATTTCTGGATTTGATACTGGCTCAATATCTTTATCACTAGCAAGTGCTTCTGTGTATTCATGTGCAAAAAGGTGGTCAAGTGCGTCATCATAAAATACTGATGCACCATAGTTTTTCTCGATAATTGCCCTTGGTGCCTTGCCTTTACGAAAACCTTCGATATTAAATTTCTCTTTGTTTTCTTCATACGCGTGATCAACATACTTTTCCCAAGTTTGTTTGTCCGCAGTGATTGTAATTTGATATTTGTTATTTTCTAATTTTTTAATTGTGTACATTTCTAATTTTCTCCTTAATGTTTTACGGCTAATTATAACACATAGTACAAATTTTCCAAAATTTTTGCACTAAATTATTTTAGCACACAAAAAATTTATTTAACATAAACAATATGTCTAACTTTGTTAAATTTTGTGTGCTTATAAAGAAAAGCACAAGCAAACATGCTCGTGCAATTCACTTAATGCCTTTCGTTGTTTATCTGAGTATAATAAGCAATACTACAACTACAACAGCAGCGACATATGCAACCCACCACCAAACATTGCGTTTGTTTTTGACATAGTAGAAAGCATATACCATTGTAACGATGTATGCTATACACTCGCCAACCATTTGGAGTGCGGTTACTGCACCGGCACTTACATCTACCAAAGCCAATATCTTTGCAATAAGCAATGCAATGGCAACTACGACTATACCGATGAACGCTAGCATATTCATAAACTTTTTCATAATCTCTCCTTTATTTGCTCGACATATAGTATATTTATTTTAATAACTTTTTGCAACTACTTTTTTTGCTTTTCTAAATTTATTAGCACATCTTTAAAGTAATCAGGCAATTCGCAAGTTACAACTATATGCTCTTTTGTTGTTGGCTGTGCAAACTCTAATTTGTATGCGTGAAGCAGTTGACCATTTAAATTAAACTTGGATTTTTTACCATACACCTCATCTCCAACAACAGCATGGTGAATGTAACTTGCATGCACGCGAATTTGGTGAGTTCTCCCCGTTTTTAAATCAAACTCAACCAAGGTGTATGAATTGTATCTTTCTAAAACCTTATAATTGGTTATGGCAAGTTTACCTTCCGTATCTGGACATACTGCCATTTTTTTTCTATCATTTTTACTTCTTGCTATGTGTGTTGTAATTGTTCCACTGTCTTCTTTAAAAATCCCGTCACACAATGCTAAATAACAACGTTTGCAAGTCTTATCTTGAATTTGTTTTGAAAGTGAAATATGTGCTTTATCATTTTTTGCTATAACTAAAAGCCCTGATGTGTTTTTGTCAAGTCTATGCACAATACCAGGTCGCACCACACCATTTATGGTACTAAGGTTTTTGATATGAAATAAAAGTGCATTGACAAGTGTATGGTTTTCATTACCACATGCTGGATGAACTACAAGTCCTTGCGGTTTATTGATAACCACCAAATCATCATCTTCATACACTATGTTAATGTCAATATCCTCAGGTGATGTGTCTAATTTTTTTGTTGGTAAATCAGTATATTCAATTTCATCGCTTTCAATCACTTTATACCCTGACTTGGTGATGATTTTATCATTCACTTTTACAAGTCCGCCGTCAATCATCTTTTTTATATGCGAGCGAGAATATTGCTTTAAGTTTTGTTGAAGAAAGATATCTAAACGTGCTTCACTAACATTTACCTTGACTTTCATAAATTATTTACCGCCCTTGTTTTTTTGTGCTTTTCTTGTTTTAAAGCCAAAAAAATCATCAAAGAATATTAGGTAAATAAGGAACATAACAACACCAACTGTCAAACACGCATCGGCAATATTAAATGTAAAATTAAAAAAACTAAACTTAATAAAATCACGCACATAGCCTAAAAAAATTCTATCTATCAGATTGCCAATGGCACCGCCAAGAATAAGACCAAGACTTACGCAGTAATAAATGCTTTTGTTTTTATGGAAATAGTTATATAGAAGAATAAGTGCAATCATAATAACTGAAACAACAATTAAAAGTATGGTTTGCCCTCCAAAAATGCCATATGCTGCACCAGTGTTGTGAATTGAAGAAAACCACAAAAAACCGTCAATTATAGTTATATCAAATCCGTCAGTTATTATTTTAAAAAATAAATCCCAAAAAAGACACACAAGCACGACAAGTGTTGTGATTATACCATAACGAATTTTATAAAAAAATGGTTTATCTAAAAATTTCATTCATTCTCCATATGACAAAAGAAAAACACAGTTGTGTCACTTTGTTTTATCTTACCACCCAAGGCATACACCGCACCACAAAAAAAGTCAAGCGAACGAGTTCTTTCTTTTGCTTCAATATTTTTAATATCTACCAAGATATCTTCACCATCTTTAAATTTTTCAACTAGGTTTTGAACCTCAACTTGCGAAGTTGGTTCATAAAGTATTGGTGCCGTCTCCATATTTTTTAAATCATACTCCGCGGTGGTTTTGTTTTTTTGTTTTAACTGTGGCTTTATGTCATTTGTACTTTTTTGTTTTTTTTCACCTTCAAAACCAAGTGTTTTGAAAAGTCCGTTTAAAAATACCATTTTATCCTCTCTAAATTAATTTTTCTGATATGCTGGCAAGTGATGTTAATTCTTGTGGTGTAATATTTTCTAAATTCGATTTTTTAAATTTATTTATTACACCCAAAATTACTTTAAATACTTTTTCCCCTTCACTTGTTATAGATATTTTATATTTTTTTATTTTACTACCAATTTTTTCTACATATTCATGTTTTTTTAATGTTTTAATAACGCGAGTTGTAATTGCTTTATCATTGTTTATAAATACATTTAAGTCTTTAATTGTAAGAGCCCCTTTTGCTTTTAATGCCATTAAATATACAGCATGTTGAACGGTAATTTTATAAGGTTTTAATGCAATATTTATTTCTTCATTTAAATTTTTAAATATTTTTCTATATATTAAAAATATTTCGCATATCTTCTTTGAACTAAGCATTTTATCTCCATTTTACATTTTTTCGAGTGTATTTATTGCAAGCAAATCCATGCATTTTTTAAGCATATTTTTTGTATAATTTGTAAGCATAATTTTTGAATATTTTTTTTCTAAATTTTCTTCATATATTATGCTAGATTTTCCATAAAATGTGTTAAATTCATTGGCTAAATTGTAAGCATAATCACATAGATATGAAGGTGCAGCTTTTTCATACGCCAAATTTACAGCATCGCTAAACTTAATTAAAGAAAGTGCAAGTTTTCTATCTTCCTGCGACAAACAAAAATGTTTAGACAACTTTTCAGTCTTTGCAAGTATAGAATTTGCTCTTGTAATTGTATACAAAATGTACGGACCAGTTTTGCCTTCAAAGGAACAAAATTTATCTACATCAAATATTAAATCTTTAGTTCTAAGCACGCATAGATCCGCAAATTTAAGTGCGGAAATTGCAACCACATTGGAGATGTTTTCAATCTCTGCCTGACTATAACCAACTTTGGACTGACTAACTTTTTCAAGGGCTTTTGATTTCACCATATCCATAAGGTCATTAAGTCCCATGGCTCTACCATCACGAGTTTTATATGGTTTACCATCTGGCCCATTCATTGTGCCAAAACCTACAAATTTAAGGTCTATGTTCTTTTTTAATATATTGGTTTTTTTGACACATCTAAACACCTGTGTAAAATGCAGTTCTTGACGATTGTCAACAACATATATTATTTCATCAACATTAAACTCCCTTTCCCTTTGCACTATTGTTGCAAGTTCGGTTGTGCTATAAAGTGCTGCGCCAGCGGAATTTAAAAGCATAAAAGGTGGAATTTCGGTTTTATCTTCTGGCAAAGATATATCCACTATGGTTGCGCCATCACTTACACGCGAGTAACCATTTTTGATTACATATTCTATCACTTCATCTTGATATTTTTTGCTATCACTTTCACCAAGCCAAAGGTCAAAGTTAGCATTTAGTTTATCATAATCTTGTTTTATAAGTTTTTTAGAAACCTCTATTATATGTCGCCAAAGTGCAACATATCCACGCCTGCCTTGCTGTAATTGATATGTTATTTGTTTAACTTTTTCATGCAAAATTTCATCTTCTTTTGCCCTTTGGCTGATACTTGGGTACATTACTTTAAGTTCTTCCATTGAAAAAGGTGGTTCTTTTGGATATTCGCCAGTATAAT
>CALWOY010000024.1 GCA_944383255.1 uncultured Clostridia bacterium | reverse complement strand
GACTGCAACGAGCAAGTAAGCATGTATGTTTTACCTCTGGTGAATCTAGATTCCCTGGTTCGCCATAGTGATTAAAGTCAAAAACTTTTTTGCGTGGTGAATAGTCTATTTTTATTCCAAAATCTTTAAGATAAGATATAAGTGCAGATATGTCCTTAAAGCGAGTGCCTAGGCAATCATACTCCATATCTAAGTCTTCCAAATTTAAGTGAAGAGCATCGGCAAATGCAAGAAGGAGTGCTTTATTTAACTGCACATTTTCTCCCGATTTTGGATAGATGTTTACAGTGTTTTCGTCCACAACATCAATGACCACTGGAAACATAATTAGTGGTGCTTTAAAGGTGTATGTTTTTAGTGTGCCATAAACAAATGGGTAGCATAAAAATAGTTCATATCTACCTGTTTCTTTTTCTATTTCATCAATTTCACGCTTAAGTGCTTTAAGTGATGTTATTTCACTTTGCACAACACGCTTGCTATATTCACGCTTTTGACGCTCGTACTTTGCCTTGTCTTTGTCGTTATCAAAAGTTTTGTCTGGAAATCGGAGCCCAATGTTTGACGCTTTTACAATATCTTCTTTTGTATCCTTGCCAACAAGGTTATACACTACATTTTTGCCATTCCAGAAAATATCAACAAGTCTATTTAACTTGTCTTGGTCAAAAGTCAAAATTCTGCCTATGTCATATCCGTTTTTCTTGTTAAAAGACTTTAAATATAAACTTCTATTTTTCCCACTTATTTCAATTAGTCTTTCTTTGTAATATGTATATATACTTTTCATTTTTATCCTTACTTATTATAGTATATATTACGTACAAGTTTTTTTCAAGTCTTTTTGTTTAGTGGGCGACTCGGTTTTTGCTGAAATAAAAAATATGCGAAAACAATTTGCTTTCGCATATTGCAAACAATGTTTGCACGAGTCGCCGTTAATGACAAAATTATCTCACAACAATTTCGCCGTCACTTACATCAACTGTAACTGTACTTTCTGGTGCAAGGTCAGAAGAAAGCATATATTTTGCAACAAGTGTTTCAATGTTGTTTTGAATATAGCGTTTAAGTGGTCTTGCTCCGTAACTTATATCATATCCCTGGTCAATGATATATTCTTTTGCTTTGCTTGTCACAACCAAGTTTAATTGACGGTCTTTTAATCTTTGTGCAAGTTTTTCAAGTTGAAGGTCAACTATTTTACCAATTTGGTCTTTTGTTAGTGGTTTAAAGAATATTATTTCATCAAGCCTATTTAAAAACTCTGGTCTAAAATATTGTTTTAATAGCATATTTACATTATCAATTGCGTTTTGACTTAATGTTCCATCAACTTGTATACCCTGCATAATTTCATCTGCACCAAGGTTTGATGTTAAAATTATTATTGTATTTTTAAAATCAACTGTCCTTCCCTGACCATCGGTTACCCTACCATCATCAAGAATTTGAAGAAGCACATTGAACACATCTTTATGTGCTTTTTCTATTTCATCAAAAAGAATAACGCTATAAGGTTTTCTTCTAACCTGCTCGGTGAGTTGCCCGCCTTCTTCATAGCCAACATATCCTGGAGGTGCACCAAGAAGACGAGATACGGAATACTTTTCCATATACTCCGACATATCTATTCTTATCAAATTCTTTTCAGTATCAAATAGATTTTCACAAAGTGCTTTACAAAGTTCGGTCTTGCCGACTCCTGTTGGACCAAGGAACATAAACGAACCTATTGGACGGTTTGGGTCACTAATTCCCGCACGCGACCTAAGTATTGCATCGCTGACCTTTTTAACCGCTTCGTCCTGCCCTATTATTCGCTTATGAAGTTCGGCTTCCATATTGAGTAATTTTTCTTTATCGCTTTGGAGCAGTTTGGTAAGTGGAATTTGTGTCCAACGACTGACAATTTGTGCAATTTCTTCTTCGGTAACTTTGCTTTTTAGCATACTGTTATTTTCATTTTTCTCTAAATTGTCTAGTCGTTGTTTGAGTTTTGGAAGTTTATCATATTTAAGCATTGCCGCTTTATTTAAGTCGTATTCCCTTTCCGCCTTTTCTATTTCAGCATTGGTCTTTTCAATATCTGCTTTAACTTTATTTATTTCGTCAATGTTTTTCTTTTCATTTTGCCACTTTGCAGAAAGTGCATCAAACTGCGCTTTAAGTTCTGCATGTTGTTTATTTATTGTTTCCAAATGCTCTTTTGAAAGTTTATCTGTTTCTTTTTTCAGTGCTTCACGTTCTATTTCAAGTTTGATAAGTTTATGGCGAATATCGTCCATCTCTGTTGGCATACTATCTATTTCGCTCTTTACCATAGCACACGCTTCATCCACAAGGTCAATCGCCTTATCTGGCAAAAACCTATCGGTTATATATCTGTTTGAAAGCGTTGCGGCGGAAATTAGCGCACCATCACTAATTTTTACACCATGAAACACTTCATATCTTTCTTTAAGTCCACGAAGTATAGCAATGGTATCTTCCACCGTTGGTTCATCCACCATAACGGGCTGAAAACGACGTTCAAGTGCTGGGTCTTTTTCAATGTACTTATGGTACTCGTCAAGTGTGGTTGCACCTATGCAATGAAGTTCTCCACGTGCAAGCATAGGTTTAAGTAAATTGCCCGCATCCATTGCTCCTTCGGTTTTGCCCGCACCAACAATGGTGTGAAGTTCATCGATAAACATTATTATTTCGCCTTCACTCTTCTTTATTTCATTCAACACCGCTTTAAGTCTTTCTTCAAACTCACCTCTATACTTTGCACCAGCAACAAGCGAACCCATATCTAGTGAAAAGATTTTTCGGTTTTTGAGTGAATTTGGGACATCCCCGTTTGCTATTCTTATTGCAAGCCCTTCAACAATGGCGGTTTTACCAACGCCCGCTTCACCAATTAAAACTGGGTTGTTTTTCGTCTTCCTTGAAAGAATACGAATTGCATTTCTAATTTCATTATCTCTGCCAATTACTGGATCAATCTTTTGCTCTTTTGCAAGAGCAACCAATTCTGTACCATACTTTTCAAGTGCACTAAATGTGTCCTCTGGGTTATCCGTTGTTATCCTTTGATTTCCACGGACATCTGAAAGTGCTTTTATAAAAGCATTTTTTGTTATGTTGTGAGTTTTAAACACATCTTTTAGTTTTGGTGATAAATTTTCAAGAATACCCAAAAAGATATGTTCAAGCGAAACATAATCATCTTTCATATTCTTTGCGGTCTGCTCTGCAAAGTTTAATGCCTTAACAAGCGCGCTAGATGCAAAAACTTCACCTTGTCCACTCACTTTTGACATACCATCAATTATATTTTTGACATCACTTTGAAGTTTTGTGGTGTCAATATTCATCTTCTTTAAAATATCATAAATTAGTGAGCGTTGAGAAAGCATTTCATACAGTATATGCTCTATTTCAAGTTGAGAATTTTGCATACTACTTGCCAAACTTTGTGCCGAATTTAATATATTTATACTATTTTGTGTGTAGTTGTTTATATTCATATAACACTCCTTTTAATGTTAAACCTTTTGCAATTATACCCATTTTTTAAATTGCAAATGCGTTATATCATATTATATTAGCAATGTCAAGTGTTTAGTGCTAACTTTTTTAGTATTAGAGTGCTAATTTTAAAAATGCTCTTATTTATGTTATATTATTTATTAAACCTTTAAGTTTAAAATATTTACAAAAATTGGAAAAAAGTATATAACATACATATTCAAAGGAGAAATTATGAAAGTTATTCTTGCTTCATCGTCACCAAGAAGACAAATGCTTGTTTCGCAAATGGTAAAAGATTTTGAAATTATTGTTCCAACAAAAGACGAAGATATGACTTTAAATATGAGTATGTCCAAACTTTGCGAAACATTGTCTTTACAAAAGGCACAAGAAGTTTTTGAAAAGACAAATGGTGACCGCGTTATAATCGGTAGCGATTGTATGGTATCGATAAAAGGCAAAAGACTTGGCAAACCACATTCACGCGAAGATGCATTAAAGATGTTAAAACTACTATCATCTCGTTGGCATAGTGTTTACACTGGACTTTGTGTTATTATTGAAAAAAATGGACAAATAAAAAAATATATCACACATGATGTAAGCAAAGTTAAATTTAAAAAACTAAGTCAAGAAGACATTGATTGGTATTTAACTTTCGATGAATATAAAGACAAAGCAGGTGCATATGCGGTACAAGGTATAAGCAATGTGTTTGTAGAAAAAATACATGGCAATCTTACAACAATAATTGGACTCCCCGCTCATAAACTATATGATATATTAAAAAGCGAAAAGGTTATTTAAACTATGAAAATAAGTTCTGCAGTCGCAAAAAGACTAAGTGATATTTTAAGACAAAGAAATATGTCATTTTATAGACTTGATTCTTCGCTATCGCTCAGAATGACTAGATAATAAAAATCGTCAAAATACAAGAAAGACAAGGCTCATGGGGTTTGCCTTCGCAGGAGTTTAGTTTCCTAAATGACTGTGAAGGCAAGCACCACAGAAACGCAGTATTTCGATGCTATTTTTTATCAAGGAACACAGCGTGTTCCTTTTATAGTCACGGCATCGTCGAAACTCTCGCTTATGGCTTTAAAATTGCTTTATTGAAAAGCAATTTATTTCGCACTTACGCTCGGTTTCTCCTCTCCCCAAAAAGTTTCCGTAGGTACTTTTTGGGGTCCCCGAACTGTCGAATAGGCACTTTTCGTTTGGCCGTGAGATATAGGCAAAAACAAACAACAAGCACTACATTTAACACTGTTTATGAGATTCTTCGCTAACGCTCAGAATGACTAGATAATAAAAATCGTCAAAATACAAGAAAGACAAGGCTCGTGGGGTTTGCCTTCGCAGGAGTTTAGTTTCCTAAATGACTGTGAAGGCAAGCACCACAGAAACGCAGTATTTCGAAGTATTTTGACGATTTTTAAGGATTGTATGAACTTGGATTCTCACTCTCTATCTTCCTCTCCACATTACTTTCATTAACTTGTGTTGTAGATTGTGGTGGAATGAACTGCACTGTATTTGGTGGAAGAGTTATACCTTCGGTGACTTCTGCTGTACCTTCTATGATAATTCCTTCCTGTGCTTGATAAGTTTCATCACGAATAAGTTTACTTTCTACCAAAGTGTCGCCAATATATCTATCCATATACCCTTTTGCCCTATATCCTTCACGTGGATATTTTAAACGAAGATATTCACCTTTGTAGGTCACTTTATTTGAATATTCACCATTTGTATCGGGAATTATTCTATCGCCAGGATGAGGAATTGCACCTAAAAACTCTACACGTCTTTCCAGCCTTTCCCCTTCGGCAAAAGGTTTTCCATATATTTCTACATAGACATTGTCTGTATCACTATATGTTTTTATATATAATTTATCGCCTGTAGTGTTTTTAAATTTTAAATCGCTATATCCTTCGCTTACCATTGCGTCAAAAGCAAGCCAAACATACGAAGATGGAAGAGTGTGTTTATTTACTTCCAAAATCTCGACATCTGCTAAGATAAGTGCATTGTAAAGTGTTGTAGATGATTGACAAACTCCTCCGCCTGTGCCTTCAACATAAACACCGTTTAAAATAATATTTGCTTTTTTGTAGCCGTTCTCCGCCGTCCTTGAACCTGTGGTTTCATTGAATGAAACTTCTGCATCTGGTTCTACAACCATACCATTAAAAGCCTCTAGTGCGTGACGAACATTGTGTTTTCTATCATCTGATGACGAAGCATAACTTGTTGAAAATGTACCACGTAGTGCCACACTGTTTTCTATATCCGTTTTTTCCACTGTTGGCAAAACCTCATATGTTGGCACCATAATCTCTACTTCGGCATCAGTTTTTAGTGCTGAATCTATGTTGTTTTTTAAAGCCTCTCTATCCACCATAACACCTACTTTTTCATCGGTAAATGTAAATGGGACTTTTTTATTTGCATCAAAAACAACTTGTGCATCCACTGCTGGAGTATCTATCTGATTTGCTATTTCATCAATTTTGGCATCCAAGCCTGTGAAAACTTCGGTATATGCTATCTCAAAACTTTTATTACCATTTAGTTTATCTAATTTTGTCTTCTTTTGAAATAAATTTCCAGAATTAAAGTAGTCAAAAACATTTTCAACATAAGGCACTATGTGGTTATCTATTTCAAAATCTTTACCACTAAGTGTCCAAGTTTTATCTTGATAATTTAAAGTTATTTTTATGTCATTACGCTTGCTATCTAAATGTGTTTGAACCACATTTGTTGCCTGTTGTTCATTGAGTCCCGAAACATCTATACCATTTATGGTAGTGCCGTCCATAAATTTGTCTTTTACAAAAAGAACATCCTTAAAAACAAAAAAGCCATAGCCTAGCACGCCCACCGCTACTACAAAAATTATACTTACTACAATAAAAATTTTGCTTTTCATAACTTTTTCCTTTTTTTTATTATTAGTAAAAGTCAGAAATATATTCACTCACAAACGCTTGCAAACTTTCATATGTTGGTATATACTAAATGTGTAAACCATAAAGAGTGTGTTAGGGACAGCCCCAATGACCACACAGCAACCTAAAACTTATGTTTCAAGGTGCTAAATGCTGAATGATGGTTTTAATGCCATCACTAGATGGCTTTTTTTATGTATATAGGAGAAAATTATGGAACAAATACTTACAAGCGAAAGTGTAAACATCGGGCATCCAGACAAAACCTGTGATTATATAGCCGATTGTTTTTTAGATGAAGCATTAGCACAAGACCCACAAAGTCAAATGGCAGTGGAATGTGCAATAAAAAATAATCATCTTTTTATCTATGGCGAAGCAACTACAAACGCAAAAATAAACTATGCAAAAATAGCAAGAAAAGCACTTAAAGAAATTGGCTACAAAAACAGATTTAAAATTAAAAAAGTAATTTCTAGCCAAAGCCCAGATATTGCCGATGCAGTTAAAAAAAGCAAACTTTGCGCAAACGACCAAGGAGTTGTATTTGGCTATGCAACAAATGAAACATCTTCATACTTGCCACTAACAATTGAAATGGCTCATTATATTATGAAAGTGTATGATGATTTCAGAAAAACAAATTTAAATTTTTATCCAGATGCAAAAAGTCAAGTTTGGGTAAAGTATGTTGACGGTGTTCCAAGTATTGTAACGGACATTTTAATAAGCGTATCACATAGTGAAGATATTTCACTTGATGAAATTAAAAATATAATTGAAAACAATGTGTTATCTAAAGTTTTTCAAAAATATGCAAAATTTATCGATAAAAATACAAAAATTCTTATAAATCCAAGCGGAAAATTTACAATTTGGGGAAGTTTTGGAGATAGTGGCTGCGTTGGTAGAAAAATTGTAGTTGACGGCTATGGTTCAATCGCACATGTTGGTGGCGGATGCTTTAGTTCAAAAAATGCAACAAAAGTTGACCGCTCAGGCGCATACTATGCGAGGTTTGTTGCAAAAAATTTGGTAGCAAATGCTCTATGTGATAGATGTGAAATTTCAGCATCATATGCTATTGGTATAGAAAATGCCATTGCAATAAATATTGATTGTTTTGGCACAAACAAAGTATCAATGTCTGAAATTTATGAAAAAGTCCACAAAAACTTTGATTTTTCTGTGGACAACATAATTAAAGAGTTGGATTTGACAAAACCAATATTTAAACAAACAAGTTGTTTTGGACATTTCGGCAATCCAAACTTTTCATGGGAAAAAATAAAAGATATAAAATAAAAAACCAGATTTTACTCTGGTTTTTCTTCGTTTTGTGTTTCGCCAGTTACTTGTTCTGTTGTGTTCTGCGGTTCTTGCTCTTGTGTTTGTGTTTTTGACCGTTGTATTAGTTCTGCCCTAGCGGTTTTATAATTTTTTGTGCTCATAACTGCTGGAATAAAACAAAGAAGATAAATTGCACAAAGCACAAATTGTGGAACAAATACTGCCGCAAATGATACATCAAAGAACATAAAAATTGTGCCCATTATAAACTCAATCACAAAATAAAGTGATGATAGCACCGTGACTGGCATACCAACAACTTGTGATTTACGCTTTTCGTTTGATACAAAGAAAAATGAAATGACACACATAAGAATTGAAAACATTATAAAGCCATACGAAACCCAAAATGACGTATGAAGTGTTTTTGCAAGCAAGAAAAGAACAATGTTATATACAATAACAATTATGGCAAACATTAGCCCTAATTGAACTTTTTTTCTATCCATCTTTTAACTCCTACAATATTATATTACCATACATTAATAAATTTTTCAAACTATTTTAGTATTAAAGTTTTTTTCGTCATTTTGTTCTAACTATTGACATAAATATACATATTATGCTAATTTCTTTATGAAACTATAAAAGGAAATTCTTATGTCTAAAAATAAAACTTTTATTAAAGTATTTTCAATTATCCTTGTTGGTATATTTATGATTGCATTTTCTACAGGGTATTCTTTATATAAATTAAACAACCCAACTCAAGTTGTACTCCCTCCTCCAACAGGAGCCGATGACATTGAAGACCAGATTGAAGATGAACCAACAGAACCAACCGACCCATCTGACCCAGATGATGAACCTGAAGAACCACCAGTCAGCGTACCAGTTTATACAAATGCCTTTAAATGTCTTGAAGATGCTTTTAAACTACTTGATAATTGCAAAGGTTATAAAACCACTTCTACCATGACCGCTGTTACAGATATTTTGGGTATGGGAAGTGCAACACAATCAGTCAAAGAAGTGGCGATACTTTCTGGAGATTTTTATTTTAAAGAAACATTTGCAAACTGCACTTCAAGTTTAGGGCAAAACTATTATAGATATTTTTATAGCGATGATGGAGGACAAAATGTTGAATATCGTAAAACTTCGTCATATTCCAATGACACTCCAAATTGGAGCAATGAAATAGAAAATGCCACAACAAATAAACAAGAAATTATAGAAAAGTATGATGAAGTGGCTTATGATATTTTCTGTTTCCGTTCTGATAATTCTAATTCTAGACTTATAAAGTTTGATAGAACATCTGACCCAACATACTACATAATAACAATGTCATTTATGACATCTAAAGTCCCTGAAAAATACATTAAAAATGCAAAAGAAGAAGGTGGCCTTAGTAATTTTGAATTTGACAGTGTCATTCTTACATATTATATTGAAAAAGAAACTCTATACATGAGAAAAATAGAAAAACTTGAAGAATACTCCATAACAAAAGGAGTGACTTTAAGCGTTTCCGCAAGCCACAACCTTTTTGTAAATATTATCGACCGTGAAATACAACCACAAAAGCCTGATTATTGTTTATAATCTTGATAAGACATTATCTAATACTTCTTTATGTATGTCATCTATAGTTCTTAACCCTACTTCATCAACACAACTTATCTTTATGTAATTATGTCTATAACAAAGACTTAAATATGTCTTTTCACTATTTTCAAGAAATTGCTCGTCCGCTTCATGCTGGTCGGGCTTTTCTTTTCTTGATTTTTGCAAAATTTTTGCTGTCTTTGCTGGCATATGCAAAAAAATTGTTATATCTGGTTTTGGAAGCCCTAAAAGGTCATATTCAAGCACTTCCAAAAATCGAAACATCTTTTCACGTTCAAAATCATCGTTTATTTTTGCACCTTGATGTGCAAAATTTGAATCAACATATCTATCCACTATGACATTTGTTCCAGTATTTAGTTTATCTAAAATATGATTAATATTATATCTCCTATCTGCCGCGAAATACAAACTTGCAACACGCGGATCTACATTTGAAGCACCTTCACTAAAAAGGGCCTCGCCATATCCTTCTTTCCCAAGATATGGACCTGCAATTATCTTCCCTGTTGGACTATTATAATTTGGAAAACAATATTTTTCAATTGGAATATTCCTTTGTCTTAATTCACTTAATAATAAATCGCTCTGAGTCTGCTTTCCCGAGCAATCTGTGCCTTCTATAACTATAAGTTTACCTTTTGCCATAAATTTCCTCTAATGATATTGTAATCATAAAATAGGAAATGTCAACTAACTATTAGATACCGCCAAATACATAATATCATTAACTTTTTTTTCATTTAACGAATAGACAATAATTTTACCATCACGAGTAGATGATACAATTCCTTGAGTTTTTAAATATTTAAGTTGATGAGAAATTGTTGTTTGATTTATTCCAAGTAAAGTAGAAAGGTCACTTACACACATATCGCACATGGCGAGTGCGGACATTATTTTAAGTCTAGTTGCATCACAAAAGTTTTGAAAATATAGTGCCAATTTTTCTATATCTTTATTAGTTGGCAAATACTTCAATATCTTTGCTTTTGACTTTTGTGATAATATTAAATATTCCATAACACCTCCAAAAATGTAACATTTCAAAATTTACAGTCATATATAATCACAGAATGTTTTCATAAAAAAACTTTGCTAGTATAGTATAACAGATTGCATCCTTTGAAAAATAAAATTATTTTTTTGTTTTTTGACTGAAAACATCAAAAAAAAACTAATTTTGTTGAAGGAGGTTTTTATATGAATTTTTCACAAGATATACTCTTAGTTATGCTTATTGGAATTCTGGCTTCGGCAACTGGTACTGATCTTGCTACTAACACCAATATATTGCTATTACTATTGTTGACATTAGCCGGAAACACAAACAATAATTTTGGAAATTGTTGTTGCCAAAATAGACTATTCTAAAAGAAAAATACATAAAAATACCATATTTTTAACAAAAAAACACCAATTTTTGATGTTTTTAGATTGATTTTTCAAAAAAGAGGGAATTTAAATTTTTTGACATTTCCCTTTTTTTAATAAATTTTTGTCAATTCACTTTTAAATGATGCTTTATTTCATTTTGGACATAACTATAATTTCAATGAAAGCAAAAAAATCTATAAAATTTTGAAAAATTTAATAAAAATTTGTAAATTATTTTGTTTTTTAGAACTTTTATTGCACAATATAAATGAGGAGGAAAGTATATGAAATTAAAAGTTGTACAATACGGCGTTGGCAAAATGAGTAAATATACCATGCGCTATGTTCTTGAAAAAGGTTGGGAAATTGTTGGTGCTTTTGATAACAACCCACAAAAGGTCGGTGTTGACATAGCCGAAATTATGGAAACAAATAAACCCTATGGGGTAAAAATTGATGACAGTAAAAATTTTGAAGCATTTTTACTTAACAAAAAACCAGATATTTGTATTGTAACAACCATGAGTTTATTTAAAGACGTTTATGAAAGTTTATATCTTTGTGCAAAATATGGTGTAAATGCTATCACAACTTGTGAAGAAGCATTTTATCCTCAAAATTCAAATCCTACACTTTATGAAAATTTGGATACACTTTGCAAAAAAACCAACTGCACAATTACAGGGAGTGGCTACCAAGATATTTATTGGGGAAATTTGATTGCAAGCATCGCAGGTTCAACACATAAAATTACTAAAATATTAGGTAAAAGTAGTTATAATGTTGAAGATTATGGTATTGCACTTGCCCGTGCTCATGGTGCAGGACTAACACTAGAAGAATTTGATAAAGAAGTTGCTTCAGCAGACAGAATTTCTGATAAAGATCGTGAAAAGATTATAAAAGCCGGAGATTATGCTCCAAGTTATATGTGGAATGTAAATGGTTGGCTTGCTGGAAAACTAGGACTTCATATTATTCACCAATCACAAAAATGCGTTCCTCAAATTGCAAAAGAAGATTTACACTCTACAACACTTGGAATGGACGTAAAGAAAGGTATGTCAACAGGAATGAGTGCGGTGGTTACGTCTGAAACAGAAGAAGGAATAATTTTAGAAACTCAATGTATTGGTAAAGTTTATGCAAGTGATGAATTTGATAGCAATGAATGGACTATTGAGGGAGAACCTACAACTACAATTGTAGTAAATAAACCAAGTACTGTAGAATTGACATGTGCGAGCGTAGTAAATCGCATTCCAGATGTAATGGAAGCACCTGCAGGATATGTAACAACCGACCACTTCAACTTGCCACAGTATAAAACAAACGTTGAAAATATTAGATAATAAAACAAAATAACGTTATATAAATATAACTATTTAATATTTATTATTTTAAAATCACTTAAATTAGTAAATTCAATACATTACAATGTTTTATATAAACAAAAATTATATTTATAGACAATATAATAAATATGGCGACTTCGCTATATTTATTTTTTTTTAAATACAATTATACAAACTTTCTAAATATAATATAACTTATTTATTTCAAAAATCAATATAGTAATATTTAATTTAGTAGCGTACAATATTAAAATGATAAAATATGTTAATTCCAAGAGTATAAAATTGAATAAATATTAGTTTTGCTTAAATATACAACTGTTTTTTTGCGTTTATTCAAACAAGACTTACAATAATTAAAATACATATAAACTAACTATATCATAAATATTTATCTTAGCATATTTATCATAGTTGTTATTATTTGCTGAGAACCAACACGAAACACAGAATATAAACTCGAAGTGCTAATTTGTGTGCTAAATATAGCAGAGAATGCATCTATATCGCTTAAACCACTTACAACAAAGCATATAATAGAAACATATACTATTCCTTTTAAAAAACCAAAAAACAAACCACATAGTCGGTCAAAACTGCCCAGTATTGCCATTTTTTTAACGGTGCTTGATATTTTTCTGGCTATAAACTTCAATATCTTTGTAATAATAAATGACAAAACAATAAATATAACGATATTACATACGAATTCAACCACAGTTTTTAATAAAGTAGTTTCATTTATATGCAACAACCTTTTTATAAATAAAATCAATATATTATCGCTATTTACAAAAGAACTTATAATATCGTTGTTTTGAACAAGAGTTGATTGTAATGTATCTACTTTTATAATATTAAGAACAGTGTTTGTTACAAAAGGCAACAAACTGTATGTTAAATATATGGATAAAAAAAATATAACAATAGAAAAAAT
>CALWOY010000023.1 GCA_944383255.1 uncultured Clostridia bacterium | reverse complement strand
AATATAAATTATATGTTTTCATAATAATCAAAAACAAACGAAATATTGTATGTGAACATATTGTTAGAAGCATTCACTCCAAAAGCAGTGTAAATTATTTGATTATTGTCATTTAAATCCGATGAAGTTTGCTTGTCTTGTATTCTAATAACTGATTGTCTTTCTTCATGAAATACAAATTCTTGATTTGCCGATGTAAAGCAAGCATCAAGGCTGAACCATATATTAAAATCGTAGTTTGTATTTACTGTTATATCTTGATTAAAATCAATTATATTTGATTTATTTTTTATGGCATAAAGTTCATTGTCTAGCAAGTCGAAAGACTTACTATCAATATTTATGTGTAGATCATTAATTTTGAGACATGTGTTGTCATTATGTTGGTAAGAATAATTATTACCAAAAGAAACTATACTTGTAGGGGTTACGATTATATGACTGAGTGTTAATAATCCTGAAAGATCATAAGTCTTTTGAGCATTGAAAATTAATTTATCTGTGTTTTCTGAAATTGTTATTGAATGTGGTGAGAAAGTATAGCCATCTTTTTCAGCAAAAAGTTGAATGCTATTTTTGTTTACATTTATACTGAAATATCCATTATCATCAGTTTTTGCATAAATATTTGTTTCTGATTTTATGGAAACCCCACTTAATGGCTGACTTGAGTCTAGATAAACATATCCAGATATAATGAGCGGATCAGACCTTAAGCCTAAATGATCACACCCTGTCATTATGGACATAGAACATAATATTAATGTTAAAAAAACTATAAATTTTTTCATAAACTTTTATATTTGAATTATAATGTAATATATAAAAATAATCAATCAAATTGTTTGCTATTGGCATTAAAATTATTTATATGTGACAAAATATGTGGTTTTTCTTGCAAAAAATTTATAATATAAGTCTAGTGCTGAGTGGTTATTCTTTTCAAAATGTGTATTGACATGTGTTAATAAATGTAATATAATTAAAGTAAAATTTAGGAGTCAAAGAATATGAAGAAGTTTTTGATGTATGTAATAGTTCTTGTTACAATATTATTTATTGGTTACACGACATATTATTTTCTTAGAAACAATGAAAATATATATCTTTCATTGGCAGAAAATGATAGAACAATATATATGAATGTTGGTGAATCTAGTGAATTACCTATTGTATGGGAAAAACCCTACAGTTCTACAGAAGTTTATGAGCATGTGGAAATAAGCAATCAAGATATTGTTGATTTCGATGTTGAAAATAAAATGTTTACAGCTAAGCAAGGTGGAACAACAACAGTTGTTGTTACACCAAGCAATGAAAATTTTGGTCCATTTACATTCACAATAGCAGTTGGTGATGGTAGTGTACTTCACCCTTACTATGTAAGAACCGATTTGGAACTTACAAGCATTGGGACCCCTACTGCCACAGTAGATTGGGATTTGACTGATTCTTATATTTTAATAAACGATATTGATTTAAGACTCTATAGTGATGAAGGTTTTACACCAATAGGTACTTATAACACTCCTTTTAGTGGTGTTTTTGATGGAAATGGTCATACAATTTCTAACCTTACAATAAAAAGCGGTAATAGTGCTGGACTATTTGGCTATATAAGTGGATCTGGAGTTGTGCAAAATTTAACATTATCAAATGCAAGTGTATCTGGTAGCTTTGATTATGCTGGCTCAATTGCTGGATATTGTAGTGGGACAATTAGGCTTTGTAATGTAAACGATTTTCAGTTAAGTAATATAAAAAATGATTCATCCAATGGGGGGTTAGTTGGATATGTTGTAAATAACTCAGCAAATTCTGATTTTACTTCTGCTGGATATATTGATATGTGTGATGTTACTGTTTCAGCACAATCTAGTGGAGATTTTGGCGGACTTGTTGGGAATTTGGTTGGTAGTGTCATTTACAATAGTAAAGTTAAAATTGATAATTATTCAGAACAAAGTAATAGTACATCTTTTGGTGGACTTGCTGGCATTGTGCAAAATGCAGTTGGAACAAATAATTATATGTTTTCAGTGCTTAAAAATTCTTTGGTTCTTATAAGTGGAACAAATCTATTGGATAATACAAACTTGAATAAGGGTGCTATAGTAGGTCAAAATATTGATGAATCAAATGTTAGTTATAACAATGTTTATAAAGGGTTACTTTATAATTCAGTAAATACCTCACTTAGACAATTATACGGCAATGAAAAATCAATGAATCAATTATATATACAAGCAACATACCAAGATGCTACAAATGAAATAGATTGGGATTTTGATAATGTTTGGACAATAACTGAGGGTTCAACTGTTGCAAATATTAGACCTTATTATGAAGCTATGCCACAAGCACTTAATGAATATATGCCAGGAGATGAAATAAATAGTGAAGATAGTTTTCAATCTATTTTAGATGCAATTAGAAATAATCCAGAAAGTGGTGCTATTTATGAAATTACTGAAGATATTGAGCTAGATTTGAATGGCGCAGAATGGGATACTTTGGCACCTAATCAATATGAGCCAATGACAGCATCAATACTTTGTAATGATGATGTTACAATCACAATAAAAAATGCGAGAATTACTGGTGAAAATTCAAGTTTCTTTGGATATATTTCAGGCGTTAATACAAGAATAGAAAATATATTATTTGAGAACATTATGGTTGATTCAAATGCTTCAATTGTTGCTGTTGTGGCAACAGGAGTATTAGACAATGCAGTTTTAGATAATATTGATGTGGTGAATTGCAGCATTCAAACTACCGAGAGAGCAAGAAATATTGCGGTAATTGCTGGTATAAATGATGGAACAATAATAAATTGTAATGTAAATAATAATATTCTTACTGAAAATACAATCACATCGCCAAGCACAAGTTTAGTACTAGGTGGTATTGTATCAGAAAATAGACGCCTTGTAAGCAATTGCACTATAGATTTATATAAATTTGCTATAACTTCGGTGAGCACAAGTGCAGTTTTAGAGTATGGTGGTATTGCAGGTAAAAATACTGGTACACTTCGTAATTGTTATAACTATGGTGCATCTTTTGATTGCTTATACAATGGAAATATCTTTGCAGGTGGTGTTGTTGGAAGGTTAGAGGATGGTTTGGTTGAAAAGTGTTTTAGTGAAGCACCTTTAATAGTTCCTTATACAAATCCAAGATCATATGTTGGGGGTATTGCTGGACATAGCGAAAGTGCAATTATAAGACAATGTTATTATTCAAATCAAACCCTTCAAGGAGCGAATGTTGGAGGAATAGTTTCAACGAGTTATGCAAGTGTTGACCAGTGTTATTTTCAAGGTGAAATAAAGGCGGTCCGTGCTGGAGGAGTCGCTATGGATAATTGCAATAGTATTACAAATTGTTATGTAACAGGTACGATTGAAGGCATGACATCAAATTCAAAGATTAGTGGAATATGTTCGACACTTCCTGTTGGCAGTTCTGTAAATCATTGTTTCTCTGCAGCGACATTTAAAGGCAATGGAGAAAAACATGCGGAAACTGAGGCAGAATTTAGAGCAACTATTGAAAAGGTTGGACAATTGTTTGGCTATTATCCAGAAACTGGTAGTTTTGAAAATTGTATAATTATTAATTATGGTGATGCATATGTAAAAGGTACGGTGTTTGGATGGATTAAACCAGGGTGGATCGATTGTACAGAAAATCAAGCACTTGGGCTTGAAGGTGATTATTCGGTATTCAAAAATACTGCTGGTTTTGATCAAAGTATTTGGAAGTTTGACAATAATCAAGGTCAGGGAGCATATCCAACTCTTACTTACGTTGTTGTTAATAATCGCTAATGAAAAAGACATATTCAAAAATGAATATGTCTTTTTTTTCATTAAAATTTTGTATGGGCGCTATCGTAAATGTGTCAAAGTTATATCTGACAGTATTTTATGATTATTTAAATTTATACTTTTCTATTTAAAAATTCCAAAATTTCATCAAAAGCCTGTTCAAGTGATTCATCGGAGTTTTTGAAGATTTTTTCTATTTTTTCAAGATATTCATTTAACATATTCCTACCTTTTTGTGTTATGCGGTAGGTAATGGTTCGGCGGTCTATATTGGTGTGATATGCTTCAATAAGGCTATCTTTTATCATATTTTTGGTAAGAAGTGCCAAGTTGGACTTGACGATGCCAAGTTTGGATATGAGAAGCGATGGACTCACTGTTTTATATTCGTCTATAAAATAAAGCACCTTCAGTGTGTTGTTAGTTGCTTCATTTTTTGAAAAATTACAAATAGTTTGGCAAAGTGCCTTTGTCTCTAATAATTTTCTTGCGTTCATATAGTAATGATAAGATTTTAAAAAAATATTGTCAATGAAAAAGGTTGCACTTTTTTTTGAATTAACTTAAAATGTCTGTATGATACTTGAAGGCACGGTTGAGGAAATAATTTTTAGAAATGATTCAAATGGCTACACCGTTGCGGTGCTTTCTCATGGCAATGAATATTCCACATTCGTTGGCAAATTTTTGGCTATCCACATTGGTGAAAATGTAAGGCTGAACGGCAAGTTTATTACCAATGCAAAATATGGTGAGCAGTTTAGCGTTGATACAAGCGAAGTTATTTATCCAAGTACTATTGCTGGAATAAAAAAATATTTGGCGAGTGGGCTTATCAAAGGTGTAGGGCCAGTGACTAGTGAGGCAATAGTAGATAAATTTAAAGAAAACACCTTGCAGATTATTGAATTTACACCACTGCGTCTTGCAGAAGTTAGGGGAATAAGTGAGAAAAAAGCGCTTGCCATTGGTGAAGGTTTTAATGAGATTAAAAAAATGCAAAACAGTGTTATGTTTTTGCAAAGTTACAATATAACCACCAATATGGCACTTAAAATATATGAAAGATACCAGGACAACACCATAGAATATGTTAAAGAAAATCCATATCGCATGGTGGAGGAGATTGACGGAATAGGTTTTATGACCGCCGACAAAATTGCAAGGAGCATGGGTATAAGTCTTGACAGTGAGTTTCGTATGCGGGCAGGTATGTTGCACATACTTAATGAAAATAGTGATAAAAATGGCAATACATACATGCCAAAATCTGTGCTTTTTAAAAATCTCAGTACACTTTTAGGGCTGGATGAAGACGAATTTAAAGAACATTTTGAAAAAGTGCTTGAAAATTTGGCATTTGACAAAATTGTTACTACATTTTTCAAACATTCGTATGATGTTGTGATGCTTACGAAATATTATTTTACCGAAACGCAGGTGGCACAAAAGTTGGCATTACTTTGTGTTTCGGCTCAGCAAAATAGTATTGATGTCACTAATGAAATAATGCAGTTTGAAAGGCTTAACAAAATAACTTTTGACCCTTGCCAAAAACAAGCGATTATAGATAGCGTTCAAAAAGGTGTAAATGTTATAACTGGTGGGCCTGGAACTGGTAAAACTACCATTGTCAAGTGCATAATGAATATACTTCGTCAGCAGAAATTAAAAGTTATGCTTCTTGCACCAACTGGGCGTGCGGCAAAAAGGCTTAGTGAAAGTACGGGCGAGGATGCAAAAACTATTCACCGCGGGCTTGAAGTTGACTTTAAGGGCGAAAATGGTAGGTTTGTGCATAATGATACCAATCCACTTGATGTAAATGCTGTCATTGTTGATGAAGTTTCTATGGTCGATGTTATGTTGTTTAGTGCACTCTTAAAGGCGCTTCCACGAGATTGCAAACTGATTCTTGTTGGAGATAAGGACCAGTTGCCGTCAGTTGGTGCGGGCAATGTGCTTGCTGACATACTTTCAAGCAAGGTGATAAATTTTGACTATTTGACAAAAATATTCCGTCAAGATAGCGGAAGTTTAATAATTTCAAATGCACATTTAATAAATAGCGGAGAAATGCCAGTGCTTGACAACTCTAGCCGTGACTTTTTCTTTGATGAAAAGTCAGATACAACGGTTATTAAAGATACCATTGTTGAAATGGTGACTAGACGTATACCAAACTATATGAAGATTGACACAACAAAAATTCAAGTACTTGCACCACTTAAGAGCGGAATACTTGGAATTGAAAACCTAAACAGATGTTTGCAAGATGTTATCAATCCTTCATCGGTTACAAAACTGGAAGAAGTTGTCGGTGCAACAATTTTCCGTGAAGGTGACAAGGTTATGCAGATGTCTAACAACTATGATTTAGTTTGGACAAAGCGTGATGCTTATCACAGTGAAGAGGGTGCTGGTGTTTTTAACGGAGATATTGGATATATTCACAAAATAAACCGTCAAACAGGCGAAATAATAGTTTGGTTTGAAGATGGGCGTGAGTGCGTATATCCTAGGACAGAAGTGTCCGAACTTTCACTTGCCTATGCCATAACCATTCACAAAAGTCAAGGTAGTGAATTTGATGTGGTTATTATTCCACTTATTGCTGGCACTGGGCTTATTCTTACACGTAATTTAATTTATACAGCAGTGACGCGTGCCAAGAAAATGGTAGTGCTTGTTGGCGAAAAGAAAAACCTAAGGCGTATGGTGTCAAATGTCTACACCGCAAAGCGTTTTACTATGCTGTCTGACTTTTTAATCACCGCACATGATAAAGCGGTTGAACTTTTTGGGTGATTATGTTTAAAGAGTTTTGCGAAAAGGCAATAAATATATTATTTCCAGATACTTTCACTTGTAATTTTTGTGGTGATGAGATTTTTGACGGCGACGATAAAGCAACTTGTGAAAATTGTAAAAGTAATTTGCCATTTTGCACAGGGAAAATTTGTAAAAAGTGCGGTGACATTATAAACAATGAAGCAACATATTGTGAAATGTGTAAGGCGGAAGAAAAGTCGTTTGAGTATAATAGGTCTGTTTTTCTATACGACGACAAAATTGCAAATGCAATCAGAGATTTTAAATTTGATAACGCAAAGTATTGGCACAAATGTTTTGCGGGATATCTTTTTGATGCTTACAAATTTTATGGTTATAACTGTGATATTATTTGCTATGTACCAATGCACAAGAAGCGTCAACAAATGCGTGGATATAATCAAAGTGAACTTTTGGCGACAAGACTTGGTCAACTTCTAAATATTCCAGTTAGTTATGAAAACTTAGTTAAAGCAAAGGATACAAAAAATCAAGTTGATTTAAACTTCAAACAAAGGAAAGAGAACCTAAAAGATGCTTTTGAAGTTTTAAATAAAAGCGAATTCAAAAATAAAAATATTTTGCTAATTGATGATGTCTACACCACAGGTTCAACTTTGAATAATTGCACTGTGGCGCTTAAAAAAGCAGGTGCAAAAGCGGTTTATTGCTTAACAATTGCACATGCGCACCAAAAAAATTGAAAATTGTTTTGAAAATATACCTTTTTGTAGTAGAGTATATAAGATTAAGGAGTAAATTATGGGCTTGTTTTCAAGTGAAAAGAAAAGATTAAAAGTTCTTGAAAAAATTGCAGACGAGGTTCTTGCAAAAGAAGATTATTATAAGGCGCTAGACAATAGCACACTAATTGACCAAACAAATGTGCTTAAAAAACGTTTAGAAAATGGTGAAACATTAAATGACATCTTGGTTGATGCTTTTGCAGTTGTGCGTGAAGCATCGGCAAGAGTGCTAGGTATGCGCCATTTCAAAGTGCAAATTATGGGTGGTGTAGCACTTCATCAAGGTAGAATTGCCGAGATGAAAACAGGTGAAGGTAAAACACTTGTGGCAACTCTTCCTGCATATTTAAATGCACTTTCGGGCAAAGGTGTGCATGTTGTAACAGTTAATGAATATCTTGCTCAGCGTGATGCACAGTGGATGGGCAAAGTCTATAAGTTTTTAGGGCTTACAGTTGGTGTTGCAATTAGTGGAATGGAGCCTAAGGCGAAAAAAGAAGCATATGATTGTGACATAACATATTGCACAAACAATGAACTTGGTTTTGATTATCTTCGTGATAATATGGTTGTAGATAAAAAACAACGTGTTCAACGCGGTCAAAATTTTGCCATAGTTGATGAGGTGGATAGTATTTTGATTGACGAAGCGCGTACTCCACTTATTATCTCTGGACGTGGCATGAAATCAAGTGAAACATATGTTTCCGCCGATAAATTTGCAAAGACACTAAAAGTAGAAGAAGATTTTGAGATTGATGCAAAAATCAAGGCAATTCACTTAACTGAACAAGGTATTGAAAAAGCAGAACGATATTTTAAGGTAGATAATCTTAGCGACGTTGACAACCTTGAACTTGATCATCACATTATGAACGCATTAAAAGCAAACTACATCATGAAGCGTGATGAAAACTATATAGTTCGTGATGATGAAATTTTGATTGTAGATGAGTTTACAGGTCGACTTATGCAGGGCAGGCGTTATAGCGACGGACTTCATCAGGCAATAGAAGCAAAAGAAGGCGTAAAAATCAAAGATGAAAATAAGACGCTTGCAACGGTTACTTTCCAAAATTATTTCAGGCTTTATCATAAACTAAGTGGTATGACTGGTACCGCAAAGACAGAGGAAGATGAGTTTAATGGAATTTATAATGTTGACGTAATTGTAATTCCATCTAATAAGCCAAATAATCGTATTGACTATAATGACATAGTTTATCGTACTGAAAAAGGTAAAATTATGGCGATAGTTGATGAAGTCAAAGAAAGACATAGTCACGGTCAACCTATTCTTATTGGTACGGTGACTATCGATAAGTCAGAACTTTTAAGTGAAGCACTTACTCGTGCTAAAATAAAACACGTTGTTTTGAATGCAAAAAATCACCAAATGGAAAGTGAAATTGTTGCTCAGGCTGGTAGACTTGGTGCGGTAACTATTGCAACAAATATGGCTGGTCGTGGAACAGATATTTTGCTTGGTGGTAATGCAGAGTATATGGCTGTCAAAAAGATGCGTGACGAAAAGTTTGAAGAAGATGAAATATCTTTTGCAACATCTTTTGCGCCAAGTGATGACGAAAGACTGCTTCATGCACGTGAAGTGTATAATGGCTATTATAAGCAATATAAAGAAATCACAGATAAAGAAAAAGAAGAAGTAATTAAAGCGGGCGGACTTCATATCATTGGTACCGAAAGACATGAATCAAGGCGTATAGACAACCAGCTCCGCGGTCGTTCTGGACGTCAAGGCGATAGGGGTTCTTCAGTGTTCTTCCTGTCACTTGAAGATGACCTTTTGGTAAGGTTCGGCGGTGAAAGACTACAAAAAATTGCTGACTTTTTGAGGATAGATGACCAAACACCACTTCAAATGCGTATGCTTACGCGTCAAATTGAAATGGCTCAAAAACGCATTGAAGCACAAAATTATGCTTCACGTAAAGCTGTGCTTAAGTTTGACGATGTTATGAGCCAGCAAAGACAAATAATCTATGGTGAAAGAAATAAAGTTCTTGACGGCATAGATGTTCACGAGCAAATTATGGAGATGTATCCAGAGGTGGTTTCCAAAATTTGTAACACATATCTTGACGCAGATAAGCCATATTTTGAATGGGACCTTGAATCGCTCAATCGTGGACTTGAAGATAAACTATTTCCTAAAAACACAAACCTAGTTACTGCTGAGTTTGTTGAAAATTGCGAAATTAGCGATGTTGTAGATAAAATTTTAGATATCATCTACAAAAAATATCAAGAAAATGTTGATAAAACCAAAGAAGTTAATGTTGACTTTTCGATGTTTGAAAGATTGATACTTCTTCGTGTTGTTGACTCTCTTTGGATGGACCACATCGACCAAATGCAAATACTCAGAAATGAAATTGGACTTCAAGCATATGGTCAACGTGACCCAGTTGTAGAATATAAGCGACAAGGTTATGAAATGTTTGACCATATGGTAGATAGAATACACGAAGATGTAACAGCATTCCTTCTAAATACCAAGATAGAAATAAAACGTGAAATGCCAAAACAGCGTGTTTTCACTCCAGTACAAGAGGTAACAAACAAATCTGAAAATCCACAAACCAAGCCAAAAGAAGTGGGTAGAAACGACCCTTGCCCTTGTGGAAGTGGCAAGAAATACAAAAACTGTTGCGGAAAAAATAAGTAGAAGAAAAACTCATCAGTAAATTTTACTGGTGAGATTTTTTATGCCAAAATAGGTGCAATTTCGTGCATATCTCCAAACTATTTTAGCACAAGATTTTGTATAATAGTCTTTGGAAAAATATGACAGTATACATAGAAGATGTACTCTTTGAAAACTTTCTTGTGACATACCTTGTTTTATGTATGGTCTATGCAATACTAGGCAATAAACCTCAAAAAATAAGGCATATTTTTTCAAGTGTTATTGGTGCAGGGGTTGCACTTTTGTATCCACTCATCAACATATCAAGTTTACTTTTAACGCTTCTTAAATGTGGCATCGGATATGTGATATGTTTGGTTGCTTACAAGGGTTCACTTAAAAAGCAACTTTTGTTTTATGTGCTATTCTTGTTTATTACAGCAGTTTATGGCGGAATAAACCTAATGATAAGTTACTCCATTTATGGCAATTTTGACACTGGTAAACTTCCAACACTTGCAATAATATCAATTTTAGCGATTGTAACTTATCTTTTAAACCAATGTAAAAAAACACTATACAAAAAGAAAAATGTACAAAACTTTGTATATGATGTTGTAATTAAAAATGACGGAAAAATTGTAAAAACACAAGGCTACCTTGATACTGGAAACGTTCTTATTGACCCGAAAGATAATCGGCCTGTTGCCCTTATGGGCTTTAAAATTTTTGAAAAGTTATGTAAAGATTTCAGTTTATCAAACTTTTTAACCAAAAGTACAAATGGACTTAAAAATGGTCATTACATAAATGTTAAAACTGCAACCGGAGAAAATAGTATACTTGTATTTGATGTAGATTTTCTTGAAATTAAAAATTCAAAAGAAAAGGTATGTATAAGAAATCCGGTTTTTGCACTTTCAAAAGTCAAAATAACTGGCTTTGACTGTGATGTAATATTAAATGCAAATTATATTAGCGGGGTGAATAATGTTTAAAAAATTATTGTTACTTATAAAAAAATATCTCAATATTTCACT
>CALWOY010000022.1 GCA_944383255.1 uncultured Clostridia bacterium | reverse complement strand
AGTTTAACCTTATTTGCAACACTACGTCTAATATCTTCGCTCATTGCTGCATAGTGACGTTTAGTTGTATTTACATCTTTATGACCTAAAACTTCTGCAACAACATAGATATCACCAGTTTCGCGATAAAGATTTGTACCATATGTACTTCTAAGTTTGTGAGGGGAGATTTTTTTAAGTGGAGATGCAATTTTGCTATATTTCTTGACTAAGTTTTCCACTGCACGTGTGGTTATACGCTTTTTTTGTAAAGAAATAAATAATGCGTTTTCTTTACTATCTTTAAGCCAAATAGTTCTATCCTCAATCCATTTCAAAAGTGCATCTTTTACTTCATCTGAAAAATATAAAATTACTTGATTTCCGCCTTTTCTAGTAACTTTAAAAGAGTTATTTTCAAAATCTACATCGTCTAAATTGATGCCAACACATTCACTGACTCTTATGCCTGTTGCAAGGAATAAACTTAGAATCGCGACATCACGAGTGCGTGTATGTTTATTGTAAGCTTGTTGGCGTTTTGTCATATGATCAGGTTTATCCGCTTCATTTATCAATTTTGCGACTTCATCTACTTCAAGCCTAATTATTTCTTTGTTATGAATTTTTGGTGTATCGACTTTCGAAGCAACATCATATTTTATATTGTCGTTCTTGAAATTATACTTGAAAAAACTTTTAATTGAAGCAATTTTTCTTGCTTTTCCTTTTTCGCCATTTTGATATGTTTTTCCGTTATAATCATAGTATGTAAGATAACTTAAAAACATTTCAATATCACGTGTTTTTAATGTTTCAAGATCTGAAAATGTGATACTTGTTGCATCTTTATGAAATATATTTTTTGCTAAGTAATCGAAAAAAATTTCAAGGTCTTTACTGTAATTTAACCTAGTTAAAGGTGAAGTGTAATTCTCAATAGACAAGAAAAAATTTAAGCAATAGTCTGGAAGTTTTTGTAAACTTTTGCTTATTCCAGTTTGACATTTTCGATATCGTTCAGTTAAAAAATCACTCACAATCATATTTTAACAAAACAAAAACAAGTTGTAAATAATAATTTGACTATTTTGTGTTTTTAAGTTTATTATATTTATATGAAAAAGCAAGTTTTTTCTTTTGATAAATCATATATTGAAACATTTGCTAGAGGAATAAATTCATCATACACACAAAATGCATACCAAATTATGCTTAGTGTGATAGATGAAGCAATGCAAAATATTTGTGCTATACGTCCTGTAGTTACTGATTATGAATGTCAAATAGTCAATGAGTGTTTAAATAATGCAGAAACTCAAAATTCGTCTTTGGACATTTTTATTAGTATTAAATCGCCACAACTTGAACTTGGAGCGATAAAATTTAATCATAGTTATTTCAAAAAATTTGTTAACCGTTTAAAATTGGCATGGAATAGTGCAAATCAAAGTAAGCCGAAAAAAAGATGGTGGAGAAAAAAGAAACAAGAGCAAAATCAAAAAACTACTACTAATGATATAACGCCATCCAAATATAATTTTCAAACATTCAAACGTGAACTTATGCAAGAACTTGCAAAAAAATTCACAGATAGGACTATGCTTTATGTTTCTAATTATGGAATTGTTTTGCTTTGTAGTGAAGATTTGGGTATGAATGTTAATCTTTTTATTGGTTTTTCTAATGGAGAGAAATTTACATTATTTGATGAAATAAAACTTAAATTGATTTATGTTGAATTTAAGGACAGAGAAAAAAATTTGGAAAATAAAAAGGTAAGAACAAATAACAATTTTGTTGTTGCACTTAGAATTTTTAATGGTTTGTATAGAAACATTTATTTAAAGCCATTGAATCAAATATTACTTGAAAGTGTACTTTATAATTGTCCAGACGAATTGTTTGAAGATCAACCATATGATATGTTTATTAAACTTTTAAATTTTATAAACGCCAGTGCTATGCAAACTTTTAACTCAATAACGGATGAACAAAAAACAATAAATCAAGACAATTTGATAACACAGTCAGCAATTTATGATTTAGTGACTTTTTTGAAATATTTGGCAAAATTCCTCTAAACATATGAAAAATAAGCACAATTATTCGCAAAAGTTGCCTTTTGCGAATAATTTTTATAAATTAAAATTATAAAATATTGTCCCCTCCCAATCAAATTATTTTGTTTAAAATAACTTTAAAACAAAGGAATATTGAGACATACTCTTTTTTATTTCTTTATAATTTGGTATATATTTACTTACATTCTGCCAAAACTTTTTACTATGATTTAGTTGTAAAATATGTGACAATTCATGAACACAAACATAGTCAATACATTCCATTGGTAACATTATCAACCTAAAGTTAAGGCGAATCATGTGCTTATTGTCGCAACTACCCCATTTTTTCCGTGCTGAAGTTAAACCTACCCTATTATAAGGTGTTTTCATTATATTTGCCCAATATTCTAACTTGGTTTTAAGTATTTCCCCTGCTCTTTTTTGAAGCCATTTTTTTAGAGCATCAATGTATCCTTTTGAGTAATCAATTGAATATAAATTTCCTATGTTTATTTTATTATTAGAACATTCGATATCATAGTCTTTTCCTAATATTAAGATTTTTTTGTAAGCAATCAAATCTTTATTTGCTTCATTTTGTACTTGTATTCTTTGTAGATGTGTTTGAATCCATTGTTTTTTCTCTTGTAGTAAATTGATAATTTTATCAGCGGAATATCTTAAAGGACAATATACGAATATATTGCCGTTGCTATCAATTTTTAATGCTACGCTTTTTCTACTACTTCTCTTTATATATATTTTGTTTCGCATAGGTTTATAATACTACATTTTAGGTACTATGCAAAGCAAATTTCAATACTATGCAAAAACATAATACCGCTAAAATATTGACATTCAATATTGTTTAGTTTTATAATTATGTCGAAAAGGAAGTTTTTATGTTGAAAGAAGAAATACCACGTGGACAATTATCCAATATTATTCTATCTACCCTTTTTGACAATGATAAATATGGCTATGAGATTATTGATGTTGTAAAAGAAAAAACAGATGGCAAAGTTATCATAAAACAACCAACGCTTTATAGTAGTCTTAGAAGGATGGAAGAGCAAGGATTGATATCATCATATTGGCGTGATAGCGAAATTGGTGGTAGACGTCATTACTATTCTATTACTGACTATGGTAAAAAGTATGCAGAAAAATGGCAAACAGATTTAAATGAGTTTTTACTATCAATTAAAAATATGCCATCATCGAATAATAATAATTTGTATAAAGCAACTACAGTTTTGCAACAAGGAAATCTTGTTGATATGACAAAAAATGAAGTAAAGCAAGAAGATGTCGTTAAAGAACCTGCCAATAAAACTTTTGTTCAATATGATTTATTCACCTCACCTACTCTTATTTCTGAACCATCAGATGAATTATTTGATAAGGTAAAAAAACTTCGTGAAGAAGCCGATGATGAATATAAACAGACAAAAGAAAGCGATAAAATAGAAATGCTTTCAAGTCTTAGAAACTCAAATTCATCTACTCAAGAAGATATTACAACCAATTATGTTGCTAAAAGTTACAGTGTAAATCAAAATATCGATATAAAAACTGCATTTTTTAATTTAACTAAAAACAATAAAAGTTTTGCATCGGCTATGCGTGATAATGATGTGCCAACAATTCCTGATGATAACATAAGTAATCAGTCAAACATCGAATATACAAACAATTTCAAGCAAGAAAATATAAATAACAGTTTTGATAACGTTATAGAAACTGATACAAATGAAAGCATTGAAAAAATTGAGAATAAGGAATTTAACGAAACAATATATCAAAATACTAAGTTCGATAATGATGATTTTTCTTTTGTAAATCTAGATGGCTCTGTAAATTCAGAGATACAAAAAAATGAAGACATTAATAATGAAAATACTGTTTTAAAAACACTAGAAGAATCACCAACACATCTAGAAGAGTTACCTAAAAAGAAGGATGATGCAGTATACATCACCAGTAGTCCAGAACAGACAAATATACCTAAAGTAAGAAAAATTACATCTGAAAGATTTGAACAAATTACAAAAAACTATACATCGTTTTTGGATGAAAAATTAAAGAAAGAACAACAAAAAGAACAACTTGATGAACAATCTCAAATTGTTGAAGAAGACACTGGACTAGAACAATCTTATAATGAAGAATATGTTGAAGAGGCGATTTCTCAGCAAAATCAAAATATTAAAAATTTATATGATTTAGAGAAATACTATAAAAAAATCAATTTAAAATTTAGTACATACACAAACAATAGCAAAACAAATAGGCAAAAGTATGTTAAAATAAATTGGCTAAATTGTGTTTCATTTAGTATTATAACTGCCCTATCTATAATTTTATCTATTGTTATGTTCTGTGTACTTAGAACATTCCAACCTTCCTGGAATTTTCTGTATCTTATAATTCCAATGATCTTCATTTTGATAGATGCATTATATATTTTTAAATATTATAAACAACGAAATGCAATAACTTTAACTTCCAATGTTCTACGTTATAATTGGCTATATCAATTGACATTGTCAATAATTACAATTTTGGTTTTATGTTCAGTAAATGTATTGGCTGGTTTGACAACAGATAATGTATCTAGTTACTTAACAACTCTTTTGTATACAAGTATAATGACAACTTTGTATCCACTGTGGTCATTGGTGAATTATTTGATTATTAAACTATCAAATAAAAAATAAAAACGGCAACATGCCGTTTTTATTTTGCTATTTCTTGAAATCTGCTTTCACGAATTACATTGACTTTGATTTGCCCAGGATATTCCATTTCATCTTCTATTTTTTTAGCCACATCTTTTGCTAAGAACATAGCATCTGCATCTGAAATTTCTTCTGGCTTAACAATAATTCTAACCTCTCTACCTGCTTGAATTGCATAAGACTTTTCAACACCATTAAATGAGTTGGCAATTTCTTCAAGTTTCTCTAGACGTTTTACATAAGTATCTAGTGTTTCACGCCTTGCCCCTGGTCTTGAACTGGATATTGCATCTGCAACTTGTACAAGAATTGCTTCAACACTATGAAATTCAACACCAAAATGATGCGCTTCAATGCAATGAATCACTTCTGGAGATTCTTTATATTTTTTAGCTAAATCTACACCAATAGAAACATGTGTGCCTTCAAGTTCGTGGTCTAATGCTTTTCCTATATCATGTAATAGTCCGCCACGTTTAGCTATTTTTACATCCGCTCCTACTTCTGCAGCCAAAAGACCCGCAATATAACATGTTTCTAGACTATGTTTTAGCACATTTTGTCCATAACTTGTCCTATATTTTAATCTACCTAAAATTTTCACAAGTTCTGGATGCATATTGTATATTCCCGCGTCCTCAACTGCCTCTTCTCCCGCTTCTTTAATACTTTGTTCAACATCCTTTTGAACTTTTTGTACAATTTCTTCAATCCTTGTTGGATGAATTCTGCCATCTAAAATAAGTTTCTCAAGCGCTAGTCTTGCAACTTCCCTTCTAATAGGGTCAAAGCACGAAATTGTGATTAATTCAGGCGTATCGTCAACAATTAAATCAACGCCAGTTGCATTTTCAATAGCATGAATATTTCTACCTTCACGTCCAATAATTCTACCTTTCATATCATCATTTGGAATTGCAACAGATGTTACAGTTACTTCGCTTGTCATGTCTGTTGCACATTTTTGAATAGCAAGACTTACTATATTTTGTGCTTTCTTTTGCGCTTCATTTGTGGCATTTTCTTCTATAGTTTTGACCAATTTATATGCGTCTTTTCTTGCGTCTTCTACCATTGAATTTACTAATATTTCTTTAGCTTCTTCACGCTTTAAGGATGCAACTTTTTCAAGTTGATTGATCATATCTTTTTTAATTTCTTCTTGTTTTGCTAGTTCGTCATTGACTTTTAAAAGTTTGTCATCTAGAACTTTTTTCTGATTTTCAAGGTCTTCTTGTTTTTTATCTAAATTTAAATCTTTCTTATCAATAAAGTCTTCTTTTTGTGATAATCTATCTTCAGTACGTTGAAGTTCAAGTCTTCTATCTTTTACTTCTTTATCAAACTCAAGCCTTTGTTTGTGAATTTCTTCTTTCGCTTCTAAAATTGCTTCTTTTTTTACCGTTTTGGCTTCAGCATATGCCTCTTCTAGTATTTTAACGGCTTTCTGTTTGCCTTTCGCCATTTTTTTTGTATTGATTAAATATGTGGCAAAGTAGCCACCAACAATACCAACTATTAATGCACCAATACCGATAAAAACAGAAACAATTGTACTAACTGCACAAAGTGCACTAATAAAATTGTTCATTATTTTTTACCTCTTTTATATATGTTCGACTAAATTTATCGCTAATTTTAATCAACAATATAAGTTTAGTTTACTTTATGCAGTCTTGTCAACCGAAATTTTAAATTTCTAAAATTTCAATTTGTTTGAGTGCCTCATCAATTAGTGAATCTATGTCAAGTTTATTCTCTTCATAAACAACTTTGTCAAGTTTAGGTTTAATGATAGGATTTTTAGGTAAGAATACAGTACAACAATCTTCATATGGCAAAATCGATGTTTCAAGAGTACCTATTTTTTCTGCAATTGAAGTAATATCTTGTTTATCAAAACCTATAAGCGGTCTAAATATAGGAAATTCAGTTTGTGCAAAGTTTGTAACTGTCATACTTTCAATGGTTTGGCTTGCAACTTGTCCTAAATTTTCGCCAGTTATTATCGCCTTTAGATTATATTGTTTACATAGTTTGGCAGCGATTTTCATCATAAATCTTCGCATTATTGTAATCATATATTCTGGTGAACAATGCTTATGAATTTCTTCTTGTATATGTGTGAATTTGCACATATAAAGTGTGATATGATCAACATAATCAGTAAGTTTATTAGCAAGTGTTATAACTTTTTGTTTTGCTTGTTCGCTTGTATATGGGAAACTATAAAAATGTACTGCTGATAAACTTAATCCCCTTCTTGCTATCATATAACCAGCGACAGGACTATCTATGCCACCACTAAGAAGTAAAAGCCCTTTGCCAGCTGTGGATAATGGCATACCACCTGCACAACTAATTTTATCTGTTGAAATATATGTGTTGCCATTTTCTCGAATATCGACCATAACTTCGGTTTCAAAATTTTTTAAATCTACTTTTAAATCTTTATTCTTTTTAAGTATTATGCTACCAAGTTGTTTTTCAAAATCATTGGATTTTATTGGGAAATTTTTATCTGCTCTATTTACTGAAACTCTAAATGTTTTTGAATTTATGCTTAAGATGGATACATAGTTTATAATTTTATCTATATCACTTGGAATTTCAGCCGCTCTTGATAATGATACAAGTCCAAATACCTTAGTTAACTTGTCAATTATTTGCATCTCTTGCATTTCATCATAATGTGTAATAAAATATCTGCCATTGCTTTTTTCTATCATGCATGGCAAAGTTTTTAAACTATTTTTAATATTAGAGATTAGTGTTTTTTCAAAATAACCTCTATTTTTCCCCTTTAAATATAATTCTCCAAAACGGAGAAGAATAACATTATTCATTTTTTTTACCTCAGTGTATTTATTAACTTTAAATAGCAATCTTTAAGTGTTTTTGAAGCAAAAGTTATTTCATCAATGGTATTGTGTTTAGAAAAACTAATTCTAACACAACCTTTAACAAGATTGTCCGGTAAAGACATGGCACTAAGTATCCTATTACCTGACCTATGACTTGAACATGCACTGCCAGTGCTTATATAGATTTGATTTTGTTCCATCATATGAACAAGGGTTTCTCCATTTACGCCGGAGAAACATAAACTTAAAATATAAGGTGAATTATTTTTTGACTCATTAATTTTTACTGCAGTGTCTTTTAAATTTGAAATGAATGTATTCCTTAATTTATTCACATATTCATAATTTTTGTTTATGTCGCCAATTTCATCAATAGCCGACATAAATGCCATTATTGCTGGTACATTTTCTGTTCCAGAGCGAATATTGTCTTCCTGTCCACCACCAAAAATTTGAGGTTTTAAATTTATTCCCTTATTAACATATAAGCATGCAATTCCTTTTGGTCCAAAAATCTTATGCGAACTTATTGTGTACATATCTACGCCAAAATAACTTAAATTGACATTAACTTTTGAAAAAGCTTGAACGCCATCTGCGTGAAATATAGCATTTTTACATTTTCTATTTCTTATTTCATTTATTTTCTTTAAGTCATTAATAGCACCGGTTTCATTGCTTACATGAATTATTGATATCAAATTGGTATTTTCATCCAAAATATTTTCTAATTCATTGTAGTCTATTTCGCCATTTTGTTGCAGCGGACAGTATTCAACATCAATACCACGTTCTTCAAGTTTTTTCCCAACATTGTATACCGAAGCATGTTCTGCAGAAGATAGAACGACTTTCTTAAAGTTAGATCTTAGACACCCAAAAATTGCCAAATTGTTTGCCTCTGTTGCAGTTGATGTAAAGATTACTTCTCCATAAGGTGCACCAAGTACATTTTTAACCTTTTCTTTGGCAGAGTGAATATCATTACTAATCTTGACTGCTCTATCATAAATTGCTGATGGATTATAAAAATCATCTATCGCATATTTCTTATAAACTTCCAGTGCTTTTGTGGACATTTGTGTTGTGGATGCATTATCAAGATATATCATCTAAGCACCGCTTTTAACTTAAATTCTAAGTCTTTTAAAATTTTGTTTATTATTTGATTAATTTCTTCATCAGTAAGTGTTTTGTCTTTGCTTTCAAGTTTGATTGAAAAGGCCACGCTTTTCTTGTTGTTTAATTCAGCACTTCTATAAATATCAAAAACTTTTGCACTATGATAAAATTTACCACAAGATTTTTTGACGCATTGCAAAATCTCACCAATAGTTACACTTTCATCGCACACTATAGCCAAATCTCTATCTACATATGGGAATTTAGAAATAGTTTGTATACTATGTTTTTTCTCTGGACAATTTGCTAAAATGTCTAAATTTAATTCACCATAATAAGTGTTTTGTGCCAAATCAAAATTTTCAATAACTTTTGGATGAACTTTTCCAAAATTACCTATGCAAGTATTTGTTCTTCTATCTATAATGTCAGCACTCATTCCACTATGAAGATAACTTTTTGTTGAATATTCTAAATAATAAGGCAAATCAAAATCTCTTAGCAAATTTTCTATAATACCTTTAAATACGAAGAAATCATCATTTTTGCAAACACTACAAAACGAAAGAATATTTATTTCTTCTGGCAATTGTTTTAAAGGCAATTCATTTGGTAAGTATATTCTACCAACTTCAAATAAACGGAAATCTGAATTCTTTCTTGAAAGATTATATGCCACTGTATTAAACATGGAATTTGCCATTGTTGTTCGAAGATAGCCAATATCTTCACTTATTGGGTTGGCAATTTTTATCATGTTATACACTCTGTCATTTGGGTTTATAAGTAATTTATCCCTATCATCTATTGAACAAATTGAAAAGTTTACGCATTCGTAAAAACCATATGAACATAATTGTTCTTTTAGGTTTCTTGCGAGATATAAAACTTTATCATGTTTTCCTATTGTGACACTTGTGCCACTTAGTGGTTTCGCGTCAATTTTGTCGTAAACTGAATAACCATAAATACGTATTATTTCTTCTGCAATATCAGAATAACGCTCTATATCTTGTCTAAAATATGGAACGATGCATGTTAATTCATCGTTTTGTATGGATGATGTTATTCCAAGGTTGTTTAAAATATCAATTACATCACTTTTTGGAATCTCAATTCCAAGAAGTTTATATATTTTGGATAATGAAAAAGTCAAAGTTTTATCTTTTGGTTGTTCCTTGATTGTATCAATTTTTCCTTTTACTATTTGCCCCGCTTTTAATTGGTAAATTAAATTTAATGCTCTTTTCATTCCAAGTGGTTGCAAAGAACAATCAACACCTTTTTCAAATCTTGCAGTAGAATCTGTTCTAACACCGATTTTTCTGCTAGTTCTTCTTATACTTGCCCTATCAAAGCAAGCACTTTCAAAAATGGTTGTTGTAGTTGTTGGTTCAACGCAACTATTCATTCCACCTATAATACCTGCAATAACTACTGGTTTTACTGCATCACAAACACAAAGATTTGAATCATCTAGATTGTATTCATTGTGATTTAAGGTCAAAATATGTTCTCCATTTCTTGCTGGTCTTACTATTATCTTTTTACCTTCGAGATATTTATAGTCGAAAGCATGCATAGGCTGTCCATATTCAACTAAAACATAATTTGTTATGTCTACTATGTTGTTTATTGGCTTTATTCCTACGGATACTAGTCTTGCTCTAAGCCACTTAGGAGATTTCTCAATTTTTATATCCTTCACGGCACAAGCCATATATCTTGGGCATAAGTCTTCGTTTTCTACAATAACATCTATATAATTTGCAATATCATCGTCATTGCAAGTTTCATAATATAAATCTTGTTTTTTCAGTGGTTTTTTTGTGAGAGCACTTATTTCTCGTGCAATACCAATAATGCTCATACAGTCTGGTCTATTTGCGGTGACATTTATATCAAATATGACATCATCCATGAGTAAAGCTTTTGCTATTGGTTCACCAACTACAGCATCGTCATCCAAAATCATTATGCCATTGGCTTCTCCATCATAATCTGTTACGCCAAGTTCCTCTATTGAACAAAACATACCAATTGACTCCACTCCACGTAATTTTGATTTTTCAATATGAATACCATTAGCCAAATTTGCTCCTGGAAGTGAAACAGGAACTTTGTCACCAACCTTTATATTTGTTGCTGCTGTTACTATTTGTGTAATTTCTCCTATATCTACTTTGCAAACAACTAGTTTGTCGGCATTAGGATGCTTTTCTATTTCTAGAATTTTGCCTACAACAACATTTTTTAAATATCTATCTTGATATATGATTTCCTCGACTTCGTTGCCAGAATTTGTCAACTTTTCTGCAAGTTCCTCTGGAGATAAATCTATATCAATAAAATCTTTAAGCCATTTTAATGTTACTTTCATACTCTTCTCCTATTTCATTTGTTCCAAGAATTTAATATCATTTTCAAACATCATTCTAAGGTCAGGAATTTTGTTGACTACCATTGCAAGCCTATCAACCCCTGGACCAAAAGCAAAGCCTGAATATTTGTTACTATCTATTCCACTCATTTCCAATACTTTTGGATTGACCATACCTGCACCTAAAAGTTCCATATAACCTGTGTTTTTGCAAAGTCGACATCCCTTTCCCGCACAAGATGGACAAGTTGCATCAACTTCTACACTTGGTTCTGTAAATGGGAAATATGATGGCCTGAATCTAATTTTTGTATTTTCTCCAAAAAGCATTTTAAGTAGTTCGGTGAGCATAGATTTTAAATCTATCATTGAAACATTTTCGTCTACTACAAGCCCTTCAAATTGGTGAAAAACTGGGCTATGTGTTGCATCACTGTCTGCTCTGTAGGTTCTACCTGGGCTAACAATTTTAAATGGTGGTTTCATTGATTGCATTGCTCTAACTTGAACAGACGATGT
>CALWOY010000021.1 GCA_944383255.1 uncultured Clostridia bacterium | reverse complement strand
GTTTTAGAGATTTTTTTGTCAAAATCAGTTTGAAAAAAATATAAAGTAGGGTATAATTACTATACTTAAAGCGTGCTTTAAGAATTTAATTAAAGGGGACAAAGATGAACAAAGGAGATTTTATCAGAGCAATGGCAGATAATGCCGGTGTTACACTTAAAGAGGCTAATGTGGCATATGACGCATTTGTTAAAGTTGTAACAGATGCTTTGAAAGCTGGCGAAAAAGTTCAACTTGTTGGTTTTGGTACTTTTGAAGTTCGTACAAAAGCAGCAAGAGAAGGTATTAACCCTCAAACAAAAGAAAAAGTAAAAATCGCTGCAAGCAAAGCACCAGTGCTTAAATTTGGAAAAGCATATAAAGATCTTTTTAACTAATCCAAATTTCCTTGAATAAAGCCTATGATATATATATCATAGGCCTTATTTTTTCCAGACTGACAAAAAACGGCGTGATACATCGTTACTGTCATGTCTCGCTTGTTTTTGTCAGTCTGGCTTTTATAGTATTAAAGTTAAAAAAAATTGCCGTAGGCAATTTTTTATTCATTTTTTTGTGATTTAAGTTCTTGAAGTTTTATTTTGGCTTCCTTTTTGTCTTTCTTCGCTTGCTTAGCATCTATTTTACGTGTAATCTTTTTGGCATGTTCATAAGTATTGTCATGAATTTCGATAAATTCTTTACAATATTTTTTAATTGCGTCATTAAATGAAGTAAATTCATTTTGATATTGTTCAGGACCGAGCATTTTTATTGTCATACCAAGTGAATGTTGTTTACGTTTTGTTTCATAATTTTCATATTTAATTTCTTCATGGCACATAAATGCACGAAAACCAGTGCCACTGATCACCTTGTAAACATTCGCATTAGTGAATACTCCAATTTTTGGTATTGCATTTTTTATCACATTTTCAATATCTATAGAAAATGGTGTATAAAAAAGCCCTTTTATGCCGTCGACTAAGTAAAAGGCATGGTCTTTAACTGTATCTTTTATGCCAACTTTGTGAGAAAATATTTTTTGAGTGTTTATACTTGTAAAACTAGCGGATGGTGCAACTTTAAAAAAAACACGGTCATCTTCTTGTATTCGCGACAAAACAACGCCAGCTTTGTATAATAAATTATTGGGTGTATCATAAAAAATTTCCGAACTTTTAACAGTCCCTGTAAATGAGAATTTATAAAACTTTAAAACATTTTGAAGTGCAAATACTTTTTCAAAAGGTTTGTTTGTTAATGCTTCATATTTTACAACATCATCATTTTTAAGTTCGATAAATTTACCCATAATAACCTCATTTATTTTATTGTAAGTAATTTTTTAAAAAAAATCAAGTAAATAAAGCAGACTGTTGAGTATTTTGCGAGTCTTTCTACTTAATTTGTCGATAGTTAGAATAAAATAATGTTGTTTTTTTGTTGAAAAAAATAATATTTTTGTGCTTTAATATTGTTGTACAAATGAAAATAAATTATAGACCAATATTTTATTTCTCCGTTATGTTCATATTTGGACTATTAATGGCAAAATATTTTGTAAATTTTTCAATTTTACATATTATTTTTGTTGCAATAATTTTTGCAATTATAATTTTTATTTGTATAAAATTTAAATTTTATAAACGCCTTGTAATTTTAAATTTAGCATTTTTAATTGGTGTTTTTTACTTTATTGGAGGTGCTAATATTTTTATGCAAGATGAAATTGCAGGTGATGTACAAATTTTAGGCAGAATAAAAAGTGCCAATTATTATCAAGATTATGACTCATATATTTTAGATGATGTAAAGATAAATGGTGAAAATAAAAATTTTTCAATTAGTATAATGGTTTATGGTGAAACCGATATTGATATAGGTAGTATCATAACATTTTCTGACAAATTAGAAACGGTAAACTTGTTTGATGAGGATGATGCATTTTCTACTTATTATTATAAACTTAATGCACCTTACAAAAGTTACATAAATTATGAAAATATAACAAATATAGAAAGCGGTTATATAAAACTTAATGAAAGTATTGTACAAAGTTTTTATGAATATTTAACAACAATTTGCAATAAAGATATGGCAGGTTTTATCACTTGTGTTATTTTTGGAGACAAAACAAATGTTGCACCAGACATAGAGAGTGTATATTTTGAAAGTGGTATGTCGCATCTCTTGGCTGTAAGTGGAATGCATATAGTAATTTTAGTTTCAATTATAACTTTCTTTTTGAATAAACTTCATACAAAAAAGTGGATAAATTTTTTAGTAATATTTTTTCCACTGATATTTTTTGTATACTTATGTGACTTTGCGCCAAGTGTTGTGAGAGCGTTAATTATGAGTTTAATAGTTTCTCTTGGTGAAGTTTTTGGAAAGAAATATGATAGATTAAATAGTATTGCACTAGGTGCGATGATAATACTTTGCGTTAAACCATTATATATTTTTGATTATGGTTTTTTATTAAGTTTTATATGTATATTCTGTATTTTTACTCTTACAAAACCATTTACAAAAATGTTTCAAAAGTTGGGTGCAAAAAAATGTTCGTCTGCGCTTGGGCTTACACTTTCTGTTCAACTTGGACTAATTCCTTTACTTATGACTATTTCGGAAAGTTTTAATATTATTTCACTGGCTGTAAATTTAATTTGTGTTCCTCTATTTGAATTTGCTTTCGTATTGACACTTGTGGTTGTGCCATTATGTGTAATTATGCCATTTTTGTCGTTTTTGTTTACATTTGTACAATTTATATACAACTTGGTTACTGAATTTGCAGGTGCTGTGAGTGCGTTAGGATGGGCATATATTCCGCTTGTAAATTTTGGTAATATATTTACCATATCTTCATATATTGGAATATTTTGTGCATCTGGCTATGTCAAAGCACAGATTAAAGTTAAGACTATTGTTGTAACTTTGATATTTTTGCTTGCAATTATATTTAGTGGTGCTATTTTTTTAATTTAATTGAAAAATATTTTTATTGGTGATAAAATAATAATGATGATTTATAGCCAACTTTTAAAACAAGATAATTTAAAAAATGTATATTTACTACAAGGTGATGCATTTTTGGTAAAAAAATGTATAGATTTTTTTTGTAGTAAACTAGGTGTTAAAAAGTTTGATGTTTCTAAGTTTGATGATGAAAATTTTGATGTTGACAACTTTGTTACTGCTTGCGAACAAATGTCTTTTTTTGTAGAAAAAAGGCTTGTTATTGTAAAAGATTTGCTAAAATTATCAGAAAGGGATAAACGATCTATTAGTGAATATTTAAAAAAAATAAATCCGTTATGCATTTTGTTGTTTGTGGATACTTTAAATAGCGGAATTTTTGATTTTACATATGCAGAGAAAGTTGAACTTAAACTTTCGCCGGAGGAACTTATATTATTTGTAAATGCTGAGGCGACAAAATATTCAAAAACATTTGACAAAGATGCAATTATTACACTTATACAATATTGCAATGAAGATTTGACCAGGATAAGTATTGAAATACAAAAACTTTGTGCATACATAGGAGATGAGAGTACAATAGGTATTAGTAATGTTAAAATGCTTGTGCATGCCAATGAAGAAATTGGAGTTTTTGATCTTATGGGCGCACTTGGTGAAAAGGATAGTTCTAAAAGTATGCATATGTTGTCTCAACTTATGGGAGGTGTTGAACAAAATAGTAAAATATTTTCATTGTTATCCACTCAAATGCGCAGAATGTTTTTTATAGTTACATCAAAAAAAAGTAATACTGAACTTGCAAAGGCATTTCAAATAAAAGAATTTGCAGTAAATAAGCTCAAAAGTCAAGCAAAAAACTTTTCGGTAAAAAAACTAAAAGATATTCTTTATGAACTTGAAGATGTAGAGTATATGTTAAAAAATGCAATGTTTACTCAAGAAAATGCACTATATTATTTGGTAACTTTTATTTGTTATTAAGTATCATTACATTTTAGACTTTTGTTGTTACTTTAAACAATTATTTAAAAATGACAGTTTTTTTCTTATTCTAGTCAAAGCATTGTCGATGCTTTTGCTTGTGACATTAAGGAAACATGAAATATCTTTATATGAATAGCCCTTAAGGTATAAAGATAAAACCTTTTGTTCAAACTTGGAAAGTGAGGAAATGATTTTTGATTTGATATCATTAAGATTTTCGTTATGAATTAATTTTTCATCAGGAGATAGATTTGGAGAAGCAAGTACTAGGGTAATATCCTGATCATCATCGGTTACTTTTCCTTGACTTGTAAGGGTAAGACTTTGGTTTAAAAAAGAATTTTTCTTACGATTGGCTAGTTTAATGGCGCTCTGCACATTGCGGGTAATACACATATGGGCAAAAGTAGAAAAAGATGTTGAGGAAGATGGGTCATAGTTTGTGTATGCCTTGTAAAGTCCAATCATTGCTTCTTGGAGTAAATCGTCATACTCTGCACCAATCAAAAAATAACTTCTTGCAATTCTGCTTGCAAGTTTTTTATACCGTGCCATAAGTGCATCAAGTGCAAGATTGTCACCAGACCTTGCTTTTTTTATTAATTCGTTATCTGTTAGCATCTTTGTCTTAGTGCCTCATAAATTGCAATGCCTGCTGCAACACTTGCGTTTAGACTATTCACTTTTCCTTTTTGCATTAAAGACATCACATCGTCACAATTTTGTTTTAATAGTCTTGAAACGCCATAGCCTTCACTGCCAACAACTATGGCAATATCTCCCGTTAAATTAGTGTCGTAAATATTTTTTCCGCCAAGTTCCAAAGCGTAAACCCATATATCTTGTTTTTTTAAATCTAAAACCAAATTATTTAAATTGTTTACGCGTGCAATTTTTATATTAGTTGTAGCCCCAGCACTTGTTTTTATTACGGTATCATTAACTTGACAAGCGCGTCTGTCAGGGATAATAACGCCAGTAACACCAGCACATTCGCATGTTCTTATAATAGCCCCTAGGTTGTGTGGGTCTTCAATTCCGTCCAAAATAACTAAAAACCTTTTGCCAATTTCTTCGCTATCTAATATTTCTTCCACAGTGGAGTATTCAAAATTCGTGGTTTCACATACAAAACCTTGGTGGTGATTTGCTTTTCTATCAAGTACAACTTTTGGAACAAAGTCAATTTTTATGCCTTTTTGCTTTGCAAGTGAGATTAAGTCATTGCTAACTTTGTCATTTAGGTTGTTTTGAACATATAGTTTGTTTATTGTCTTTTCGCTATTTAAAAGTTCTCGGACAACATTTTTTCCTTGTACTATCACATTTCCTCCATTGAGAGTTTTAACAACTCTTCAAGTTTTATATTTTCTTTTTTAAGATATAAATATCCAATCAGTGCTTCAAAGCAAGTTGCTTTTTTGTAATCTACCGATGAACTATTTTTAGCGCTATGGTGAATTTTTGTGTTGCGTGTGCGTCTTATAATGTCTTTTTCTTCATCGCTTAAATTACTAAGTACTTTATCTAGCACCTTACTTTGTCTTGTGGCACGGCAATACAAACTTGCAAGTTTGTGGTAGTCATTGATTTTTTTCTTGTCACCATTCAATATTTGTTCTCGCACAAAAAGAGTGTGCACTGCATCGCCTATAAAAGCAAGTTCAAGAGGACTTAAATTTTTTATTTCCATTGAATAATTACTCTCTTATTTTCTTACAAGTATAACCATTATCCACAAAATTGTCAAATCTATCCGTGCCTTGAAAAACTTGGCAAATACACAAAAATGTGAATAAGTTATCCACATTTCCACAATTGTATATTTATTCATTTTCGTTTTTAATTATAAATTTTTGACAAATTTTGGTTAAAAGTGGATAATTTAAGGCAAGTTATCCACATTTCCACAATTTGTTATAACAAAATAACTTTTTAGGCGATTACTCTTGGTGCTTTAATTTATTGTAATGTGAATATCTTGTTAATATGTATAGCAATATGCGCTTTTTTTGTCAAATAAAAGATTGACAGAAAAGGCAAATATATTTATATTAAATACATCGGAGAGTATATTATGGACTTTAATTATGATAAAAGTATTGACGATAAGTGGAGAAAACTTTGGGAAGAGAAAAAAACATATAAGTTTGATAAAAATTCAGACAAGCCAAAGTATTATCTCTTAGAGATGTTTTCATATCCATCGGGAAGTAAACTTCATATGGGGCATTGGTGGAA
>CALWOY010000020.1 GCA_944383255.1 uncultured Clostridia bacterium | reverse complement strand
ACAATTAACCTTTTCTGTTACTTCCTATTTAGTTTTCATGGTTCATATCTGCCCCCCTTGGGGTAGATAACGTCTAAATACTACCACACCTCTCTCCTCATTGTCAATAACTTTTTTATAATTTTTTGGAAAATTTTTGTAAATTTGTCAAACCCATAATTTATTTGTCAAAAAAGATTTTTAACTAATGATTGAAATGACAAAAAACTTCAAATTAGAATGATGCTATTAAAGTTATTTTACTTATTACTTTTTTTATATTATACTTCATATATGTTTAGTTTTGAAGATTTCCCTACATATAGAATAAATTGGTTTAGCACTACTGGCAAACTGATATTGTTTGGTATTGTAATTGTTATAGGAACAATTTTACTTCTTGCGCTTCCAAAGAAAAATGCCAAAGCGATTAAAATATCTAAAATTTGTCTTGCCTCGATTTTAACAATTTTGGAACTAGGAAGAATTCTTTGGTATTACCTTCGTCATCTAGAATATGGTGACATCTTTAACCTTTGGCAACGCATTAACTTTCACATGTGCACAATGATGGTTTGGACAAATGTATTTTTACTTTTTGCGTCATGTTTTATGAAAAAAGACAACAAACTGATGACCGCACTTTATAACATTACTTTTGGGGTTGGAATTTTTGGTGCTGTTATGACTTTTGTATATCCAGAATTTATTGACCCATTTTTCACTATTTGGCATTTCAGAAATTCACAAACCATACTAACACACATAATCTTAATAGTTTCTCCACTTTACTTGCTTTGGACAAAGCATTATAGAATTAAAGCAGAAAATTTATGGTACAATGCTCTTGGTTTGCTTTTGGTAGGCAATATATCATCTCTTGCTGGGGCCTGCTCAAATTATAATTTTGCATATTGTTTTGATTGTAACTTTTTAACAAGCATTGGCATGCACATTAAATTTCCTTATCATATTTGGTTTATTTTGTGTGTAATACTCCTTATAAATTTTGTAATTTATATGTTGGTTGAAATAATAATATCGCTCAAACATCATGAGTGCCTTCGTTTTAAATTCACAAAATTTGATATGTATGGTGCTATCATAACTTTATCGTTTATAATCATACACCCATTTATTATGCAAGCAATATTGCCACATGCACCAACTAATCTCGGCTGGCTGTTCTTGATACCAACAACTATAATTTTGACATCAATAATTGGACTAAATTATATGCTTAAATATTTTAATAAAAAGAAAATCAAGAATACAACCGATAAGAATCTTTAATTATAGAAAATCCATCATTAGCCTATGAGCCACTGTAATTGCAGCAATTGTATTTTTATCTGCTTATCACACTGTTTTTGTAATTATTACATTCGCGTATATATACACGTAATATAAATAAAAGCACGGATTTTGAGATAAATCTCCGTGCCTTTTATATATTTTATCTATTCATAAATCCAATAGAAGTCCTTCAAAAATGGATAGCCACTGTTTATAGATGAATCAGTAATATAGCTGCTCCCCATTGATTTATTTTTTATGTCTGTTTTATTTGTCAGATGTATTGAATTACCAATATTTTTTGTCGTGTTATTGATTGAAACTATTTGCGTAGACATATTCTTATCTGTTATTTCATTAATATAATAATAATTCCGTCCTTCCTGAACAACTCCAGGTCTCAACCCTCCCCCAGAGTAAAATGCATCATTTGAATTAGATATCCATCCTTTGTATTCAAGTAGCGAATTTATTCTCAAAGAATTATTACTATAATTCAACTGTAAGCCTGACATTTTTACATATCCATTACTATTCAGAATAAAACCATCTCCTGACATTGTTAAAGGATCACCCTTAAAAGTACATTGAGACAATTTTCCATTGTTAATTGCTTCCCCAAGAATGTAATAATATTCTAATTCTAGATTTATATTACTCCAGTGATATTTTTCATTGTCGCCTTTTTCAATTGAATGTGTTAATGTCCCTTTATTTTGCCCATCTACCCAAACCTGAAAAGTAAGGGTTATTCGACTACTATCATTTGTTGAAGGAGTACTATAGCAATATGAATTGGTTGACGAATATGAGGTCGAGCAAAGGTCTGCTATTGTTAAAACATTAAAATCAACTGATTTCAATCTAACATATACATTCACAGGGCCACCATCACCTCCACCATATGGAGTTGACATTATTGCATTCTCAGAGTTAGTTATAGAATATGCAGCTAATTTTTTAGAATCGCATTCATGTGTAGGTGTAACTGTTCTACTAACATTTTGTGAATCAAGTGCGTATGTTGAAGTAAGTGACCCCACACTATAACAATAATTAAAAGATTGTGATGTATCTGCAAAGCCCACAATCCCTCCACGTCTAGTATTGGAAGAAGATGAATTTATGTTACCTGTATTATAACACGAAGAAAAAGATACTCTATTACTATTGTAACCTACAAGCCCACCAATACTACCAGTAGTCCCTGTGATATTCCCTGAATTAAAATTAGTAAAAAGCGATGAACTGCCTCGCGAATAGCCTATAAGCCCTCCTATATACCCAGTTGCTCCTCTTATATCACCAAAATTAGCACATACTGAAAGTGATGTTGATGTTGAATTAGCATTGCCTATGAGCCCACCTACTCGAGTTGCCCCAATGGTACTTATATCTGTATAATTGATGCTATTATTTATCCTAATAGTGCTTGAACTATAGCCAACAAAACCACCTACATCATGATCTTTAGAACTTGAAACATTTATATTTCCACTAACTGTACAATTCATAAGGTTTACAGAACCACTAGCATTACCAACAAAACCACCTATTTGACTTTTTTTACTAGCACTATAATCAATGTCAAGGATTAAATGTAAATTTTCGAAAGTGACACTACTTGTTGTAGAGCTAATTAGACCAAAGCAAGAATTACTACTGCTATAACTAATTCCAGTAATGGTATGACCTTTCCCATTTATAGTAAGAGAATTATTTCTTTTAATAATTGGATAAGTATTTCCACTAAAATCTATATTTTCAGTAAGTTCTATATTTCTAGTTGAACTACTATTTATTGCATATAAAAACTCCTGTGGTGTAGATGCATAATCTGTTGAGCCACTGTACATCATACCTCCAGGCCTACTAATTGGTATTGACCAAGCAGCAAGAGTTTGATCGGACTCCATAACTGGAAAGACACAAAAGATAAGATGCATAAGAAATATTACTAACACACTAAAATAAGCAAAGTAATATAAATATTTTTTTGTGTTTTTTTGTGTTTTATCCATCATTTCCTCCTTTCATTTTTATTATGTCCCCCGCACTTATATTTTGTCAAGTAATTTTAAATGGTTTATATATTTTCTCAAATTAAAGCCTAATTTTACTAAATATACATATTTAGTATAACACAGAAAATACTCGTAAAACAATAATACGAGTATTTTTCAATTTAAATTTTCTAAATAAAATAAATTTATTATGCAAAATATTTATAAACCTTGGTTGCTATGGTATTATCAACAACGCTAGAAAATTCCGCTTTTTCGTCAAGTTCTCCAGCAGAAATCATTATATCTTGCAATCTATCAAAAGCCACTTCTGTCATTGCAGGACTTTGAACCCATGCATCACAATCAATATAACTTTGAATAGAAGTTATAATGCTGGCATCTGACACGCCTTCAAAAGATGGTTTTAAACTTTCCGCTATTTCGTTTACATCAGCAGTAAGTAAAAATCTGTAACCACGGTAGACTGCACGCAAAAATCTTTCAACTGTAAGTGAATTTTCTTCAATATACCCCTTGCGTGCCATAAATGCAGTATATGGAATCTCTCCACTAACTTCTCCCACTGACGCAACTATATGATAACCTCTTTCTGCGCAAAGTTCACTTGCTGTTGGTTCAAAAAGTGTACAAAAATCTGCATCAGTTGAGTCAAATACGCTGGCTGTAAGATCAAATGCAACATCTGTTCTAAGATTAACTTGATTTACACCTGTACCAACTGTGTAACCCGCTTCTTTAATTACATATTCAAGAGTCATAGCAGGTACGCCACCTTTTCTACCACCAATGATTTCTTTACCTACAAGATCTGCGACCGTAAAATCTTCTATTGCAGTTTTTGAAACTATGAATGAACCATCACGTTTGGTTAATTGTCCAAATACCACTGGTCTATCTTGAGCACCGCCTTCAGTAACATATATTGCTGCCTCTGGTCCCATAAGACCGATATCTGCATCGCCTGAAAGTATTGCAGTCATAGATCTATCTGCCCCACCACCATTTGACAATTCAATTTTTAGCCCTTCTTGTTCAAAAAAACCATTGTTTATTGCAACATAAAGTGGTGCATAGAAAATACTATGAGTAACTTCACTTAGGCGTATTGTTACATAATTATCAGTGCTTGTGTCTCCACAACCATAGAGCGTAGCAGTAACTACCATAAGTAAAGCCATCATAAGAATACTTAACTTTTTCATTTATCCTCCTCACTAAAATATAGTATTCGAAAAATTGCTCAAGTGTGAGAAGATAAAAAACCTCCTGACTAGCAAGAGGTAAGATTATCTTATTTATTATTTCTATATTTTCTTAAAAATGGTGGAACATAAGCATCATCGACGTGAAGTCTTGAAGATTCAGTTCCGTCAACATTTTTCCTAAATTCTGCTTTTGGTTGTTCAACATGCTGAGGTTGTGGTTTGGGTTGTTCTTCTTCACGTGGGAAAAGTCGTTTTGTCGTTGGAAAGCCTTCATATCTACTATGTTCTGCGAAATTGTTTGCTGCTTCAACATCTTTTTTTACTTTGGACAAGTCTTTTTCTTGACCAGTAAGTTTGTTTTGGAAGCCAGTTGCAATTATTGTTATCTCAACTTCATCATTCATACCCTCATCAATTCCCGCACCGAAGATGATATTACATGATGGGTCAACAACTTCACGAACAAGGTTAGCTGCTTCATAAACTTCATCAAGTGGTAAATCAAGTCCACCTTTTACATTAAGTATAACACCTGTAGCACCTTCAATGGTTGTTTCAAGAAGTGGAGATGAAACTGCTTGACGCACTGCTTCAATAGTTTTATTTTCACCTTTAGCATGACCAATACCCATATGTGCAAGGCCAGTGTTTTTCATAATAGATCTAACATCAGCAAAATCAAGATTGATTAAACTTGGTGTTACAATCAAATCACTTATACCCTGAATACCTTGTCTTAAAACATCGTCAGCATACAAAAATGCTTCTATAATTGGTGTTTTTTGAGGAACAATTTCAAGTAATTTATTGTTTGGAATTATGACCAAAGTGTCAACATATTTTCTTAAATTTTCAAGACCTTTTTCTGCATTTTCTTGGCGTTTTTTACCTTCAAAACCAAAAGGTTTGGTAACAACTGCAATAGTAAGTATACCCATTTCTTTAGCTATTTGTGCAACAACTGGAGCCGCACCTGTGCCAGTCCCGCCGCCCATACCTGCTGTAATAAATACTAAATCGCAATCTTTTAAAATTTCACTTATACTGCTTTTACTTTCTTCTGCTGCTTTTTGACCTACATCTGGGTCAGCACCAGCACCAAGACCACGAGTAAGTTTCTCACCTATTTGAAGTCTGTGATCCGCTTTTGATAAAAGGAGTGCCTGTTTATCTGTATTGATTGCAATAAACTGCGCACTTGTTATATTAGCATCAATCATTCTATTAACAGCATTGTTTCCTCCTCCACCAACACCTATCACCTTGATGTTTGCAACTGGGCCTACATTCATATTACTATACATAATTTTTCTCCTTACCTTTTAATAATCTTTTCTATAAGTCTTGAAATAAAACTTTTATTTCCTTCTTCTTGTCTATTATTTAATACATACTCAGCCATGCCAAGAAGTGCAGCATAGTGAGGTTTATTTAAATGCAAGTCTTTTGGATATAATAAGTTTATATTTTTTTCCATACAACTTGATAAAATTTCTCTTGCACCCTTTATGTAACTTATACCACCACCAGTTAAGTAATATGGCATAGTAACACTCTCTGACTTTATACACTTTTCAATAAGCGATGACATCATCTCTAACCTTGCGACTGCAATTTCATTTGCCTGTTTCATACTTATTGGAAAAACACTTCCACCACGAGAGATTTCATAATCGTCACTTTCTCCAGCATTAACTGAAAGTACAAGTTGTTTACGAAGTTGTTCGGCTTCATCAAAAGTGATATTTAAGCACTCCATAAGATCTGCCGAAATATGTCCACCACCAACTGCAAAAGATTTTAGATCCAAAAGTCCTTCACCTTGAACAATGCTTACAGAAGTTTCAATGTATCCACAATCTATAACAACATTTGGTTCTGCCCTTCGCTCCTTTGGAAGCAAGTACATGTCTTCACACAGATTACTAGAAAGATATTCTACACTGCCAACGCCAATGCTTTTTAATATGGTATTTATTTTTTCAATAAAGCCCCTTTCGGCATATATCAAGCAAACATTTGCGGTGAGCTTATTGCTTTTTTTCCCAACTGGAGATGTTGTGATTGTGCCATCATCAAGTTCAAAACTAATTGGCGAAGCACTAATTAGCACATATTCTGGATTTCTTAGGTCGTCAGCCATTGTGTAAATTTGTGCAATGTCTTCATCAAGTATCCTTACTTTTTGACCAAAATTTTGTGTTAATGTTTTAGTTTTGCAAAAAGCAAAATTTGCTGGGACACCGACATATATTTTATCAACATAGTGATTTGCAACGCTTTGAGCACTAAGTAATGCCTTTGAAAATGCGTCCAAAAGCTTGTCCTCTTCCAAAAACTCACCTTCATAATATCCCGCATATTCAGACTCGGAATATCCACATACAGAAAGTGCGTTGACTGTGCCATGACTTGCAATAAGCACTCTGATGCTCTTTGAACCAATATCTATAACTGTTACTTTTGCCTTTGGCACTTTTTTCTCCTTTTTTTGACAAAATGTATATTTATAACATTTTTTTATAATTATAAACTTAAAAATCTATGTTGTCAACATAAAACTCATAGTATAAAAAGAAAATTAAAAAAAGTTAAACTGACTGGTTTAACTTATCAAGCCTTATTACCAAAGCACCTTGATTATTTTCCATGATGTCAAGTGTATAATCAAGATAGTAGTCTTCTTCAATTTGGTCTAATGTTATGTTCCCTTCCTCTATATCTTTTGCAAAGAAAACACTTGGGTTATAAACTACTTGTGAAAGTGTTGCAAACATATACTGTAGTTTTTCTGCAAGCAAAGTATCGGGTTTATATATGTTTGTTACAAACCCGTTAAAATCTCTAATTTCAAAGAAAGGCAAATTGGTTGCTGTAAATGGATAAATACTAGATGACAAAGTTATTGTACTAATAAGTCCGCGTTGCTGTGCAACAGTTTTATTATTTTCAAGTAAAGCCTGTCCTAAATTTATAAGTAGTTCAGTATCAGAACTAAACTCCAAAAACTCACCAGCATTTACTCTATTGGCATTGGTTATTATATTTTCTAGGCCTTCAAACAAAATAGCATTATATTGGTCATCTCTAAAATGTGCTTGAATATTTAAAACTTTAAATTCGGCATCGCAAATAAAGTATCTACTTTCTCCCGCCCTTATCGCATATGTTTCTTCCCTTTCTGCACAATGCACTATGATTTTATTTGGGAATACTGTTTCTATATTTATTACCTTAAGATATGGGTTATCTCTTTCAAGTTGGTTGTTAATATAAGTTTTATTTAACGCAAAAATCGAAGTGCCACGAGAAATAGCACTGTTATTTGCAATATTTTCTTGTGCTTCATCGGAAAAAATTGTTGATTGATTTTTGAAATCAATTTCAACATCCCTAAGTGCAAACAGAGTGAAGTTTAAAATGACTAATATCAAAATCAGTCCAAGTAATACTCCAAGGGCTATTAGCCAATTTTTATGCTTTAGTAATCCTTTCAATATTTGCTCCTAAACACTGCAAATCTTTTTCCATATGATAATATCCCCTGTCAATATGGAATATATCATCAACAGTAGTATAACCTTTTGCCACAAGTCCAGCAAGTACCAAACCAGCACCACCCCTTAAGTCTTGACAAATTACATTGGCACCATAGAGCATACTCTTGCCTTTGATTATTGCCGTTTTGTCATTGACCAAGATGTCCGCACCAAGTTTTTTTAGTTCACCAATGTGTTTGAACCTTGATTCAAACACATTTTCAACCACAACAGATGTACCCCTTGCAATGCTAAGCATCGCCATTATTTGCGGTTGAAGGTCAGTTGGGAAGCCTGGATATGGCTGAGTTTCAATTTTTGAAATTGCTTTTGGTCTTTTATTTGCAATCACTCTTAGTTTATCACCTTTTACTGAGATTTTGCAACAATTATTTTTAAGATTATGCATAAGTGACGCAATGTGGTCGAAATTTACTTTATTTAATGTCACGTCCCCACCACACATAAGAGTAGCAAGTACATATGTACCGGTTATTATTCTATCAGTAATGGGTGTATATTCTCCACCATGAAGTTTTTCAACTCCCTCTATTTCTATAATGCTATCACCTGCTCCATAAATTTTTGCACCAAGACTATTCAAAAAGTTTGCAAGGTCGACAATCTCTGGCTCTTTTGCACAGTTTATTATTTTTGTTCTACCTTTTAAAAATACTGAAGCAAGTATTATGTTTTCGGTTGCACCAACTGAAGGAAAGTCGATGTTTACAACACTGCTTTTCATATTGCTTCCATCACAATATAAAAAACCGTGTTTGTCAACAATTTTAGCACCGAGTTGTTTCAAACCCTTTATATGTAAATCAATTGGTCTAGCACCAATAGCACAACCACCTGGATATGGCACTTTTGCCTTTTTGAAACGTGAAAGAATTGCTCCAAGACTAAATATTGAGGAACGTATCTTGGATGCCAAATTCACTGGTATCTCGCTTTTTTGAATACTACCACACTCAATTTTTACATCTTCTTCATATATGTATGTTTTTGCACCTAAGTCTTCCAAAATTTTAAGCATGGTAAGTGTATCTTCATATTTTGGAAATTTATGTATTATTATATCTTCCTCACAAAGTATTGAGCCGGCAAGTATTGGCAAAACCGCATTTTTTGAGGTTTGTATATC
>CALWOY010000019.1 GCA_944383255.1 uncultured Clostridia bacterium | reverse complement strand
GACGCCTCTGCTTCAAAGTCTCCCACTTATCCTGTACACCAAATTTCGAAACTCAATGCCAAATTACAGTAAAGCTCTACGGGGTCTTTCCGTCTAGTCGCGGGTAATACGCATCTTCACGCATACTACAATTTCGCCGGGTCCACTGTTGAGACAGCTCCCAAATCGTTACGCCATTCATGCGGGTCAGAACTTACCTGACAAGGAATTTCGCTACCTTAGGACCGTTATAGTTACGGCCGCCGTTCACTGGGGCTTAAATTCAACGCTTTGCTTGCGCTAACATCTCCTCTTAACCTTCCAGCACCGGGCAGGCGTCAGCTCCTATACATCATCTTACGATTTTGCAGAAACCTGTGTTTTTGATAAACAGTCGCTTGGGACTTTTCACTGCGGCCAACACTGAGTGTTGGCACCCCTTCTCCCGAAGTTACGGGGTCATTTTGCCGAGTTCCTTAACAATGGTTATCCCGTTCATCTTATGATTCTCTCATCGTCTACCTGTGTCGGTTTGCGGTACGAGCACCTGATGCCTACCTAGCAACTTTTCTCGCCAGCGTGAATTCACAGACTTCGTTACTAAATTTCACTCCCCGTCATCACCTAGGGCATGCACTAAACGTACTTCACTATTTAGTCCCCTCATGATTTAGACGCGAATTTCCATCATCGCGCATCTGCTATCCTTCTGTGTCATTGCATCGGCTCTTTGTCGACATCCGGTGGTACAGGAATATCTACCTGTTGGTCATCGCCTACGCCTTTCGGCCTGAGCTTAGATCCCGACTCACCCTGGGAGGACGGCCCTTCCCCAGGAAACCTTAGACTTTCGATGGTGTGGGTTCTCGCCACACTTTCGCTACTCATGCCGGCATTCTCTCTTGTTTGCAGTCCACAGTCCCTCACGATACTGCTTCAGCCCGCAAACATTGCTCCTCTACCGATTGCCATAAAGACAATCCCCAAACTTCGGTGTTATGTTTTAGCCCCGATAAATCTTCGGCGCATTGTCACTCGACCAGTGAGCTATTACGCACTCTTTAAATGAATGGCTGCTTCTAAGCCAACATCCTGGTTGTTTGAGCGATAACACATCCTTTACCACTTAACATAAACTTTGGGACCTTAGTTGTGGATCTCGGCTGTTTCCGTTTTGACAATGAAACTTATCTCACACTGTCTGACTCCTTGCGAACAATTGACTGGTATTCGAAGTTTGATAGGATTCGGTAACCGGTGAAGGCCCCTAGTCCATTCAGTGCTCTACCCCCAGCAATCTTTTAGCAAAGGCTAGCCCTAAAGCTATTTCGAGGAGAACCAGCTATATCCAGATTCGGTTGGAATTTCTCCGCTATCCACAAGTCATCACCGACTATTTCAACAGGCGTGTGTTCGGACCTCCGCGGTGTGTTACCACCGTTTCATCCTGCTCATGGATAGATCATCTGGTTTCGGGTCTACGCTATGCAACTATCGCCATTTTCAGACTCGGTTTCCCTTCGGCTCCGTGACTTAATCACTTAACCTCGCTACACCACGTAACTCGCCGGCCCGTTCTACAAAAAGTACGATATCGCAGGGGGACAAGCCCGCACTGCTCTATCTGCTTGTAAACATACGGTTTCAGGTTCTCTTTCACTCCCCTCCCGGGGTTCTTTTCACCTTTCCCTCACGGTACTATACGCTATCGGTCACTAGGTCGTATTTAGGCTTAGGAGATGGTCCTCCCACATTCACACCGGGTTACACGTGCCCTGTGCTACTCTGGATACACCCATGCCTTATTCGGTTTCGGTTACGGGACTATTACCCTGTTTCGTTCAACTTTCCAGAAGTCTTCACCTACCAAATTCGGTCAATTACGGTGTCCTAACCCCAAGGATATTACTACCCTTGGTTTGGCCTCATGCGATTTCGCTCGCCACTACTTTCGCAATCGTTGATTTACTTTCTTTTCCTCCAGGTACTTAGATGTTTCAGTTCCCTGGGTTCCCCTCATACCACTATTGATTCGTGAGTATGATACTATCGGATTAACGATAGTGTGTTGCCACATTCGGAAATCTACGGATAATAGTTTATGTGCAACTCCCCGTAGCTTATCGCAGCTTGTCACGTCCTTCATCGGCGCCTAGTGCCAAGGCATCCACCATATGCTCATTGTAGCTTAATCTAATCAAGGTATATACGATTGATTCTCAGCATTTTTGCTTTGTTAAATCTACTCAACGCAAATTGTAATTTGTTTTATGCATATTACATTTTACTCGTAATTATTAATTACTGATATTTGATCTAAATTATGCAGTTGTCAAGGTACTGGTGGAAACATCATTTCCACATTGCAAATCTCCACTTGGGGGTTGCAACACCGCAATATTATCACAATCGAAAAAGCCATGTCAACATCTTTTTTCAAAAATATTCATTATTTTTTAACTTTTTTTGCACTTTTTTTGAATTTTTGCAAACACCCGGTGCGGGGTATGGGAATTATGGCGAAAACATGGCATTGACACAAAAAAAATCCAAGACAAAAACATATCTTGGATTTAACTTTTTATATTATAACTCTTCATCTAACAGATGTTGTTTGCGTTTTTCAAACTCTTCTTCTGTGATAAAATTCTTATCTTTAAGATTTTGAAGTTTTTGAAGTTTTTCTTCAAGCCCTTCTTTTTGTGGGGCTTGTGCTGTTGTTTGGGATTCTCCTCCAAATCTGTTATTGAATCTGTTTAATCTTTGTTGTCTTTCTTCCTGTTCTTTTAAAAGCAACCTTTTACCCTCTTCCGTAATCAAAAAGTCCGGAGATTTAAAGATATATGAATAGAGAATATATATAATAGTTAATGCACCCAAAACATAATTAGAAACACAAAGCAAATATTGCCCAGTAACCTCAGTATTTTCAAACAAAGTCATAAGTACTGCCGAGCCACTGACAAGCCACAAAACAGCGATTATAAGTTCCAAAAATGCGTTGTAGTATTTATTTTTGAAACCAAGCACTGCAATGATCATCTTCCAAACGGCAAAAGCCAAAATGAACACAAAAATGAAATATCTAAGATCAACTTTTGCGTTTTTAGCAAATACAAATACAATTGAAGCAATAGCGACTAAAATGGTCAAGCAAATATAAAATATTCCGTCAGCGCAAAGATATTTTTTTTGAGATTTATAGTTAGAGAACACTCTTATTTGCATAGAGCCCATAAATAGTGCAGCAATAAACAACACAACACATGAACCAATAACTGAAATATTTAAAAAGTTTCCGCTAATAAGTCCAATGATAACTAACATCAAAAGTGCAATGGCTAAAATAACACTTGTTACAACAGCATAAGTTCTGGTATCTTTTTTCAAGAAGACTAAATCATTCATAGTTATTTTTTACCCCCAATTCTGAGTACTGACAATAAGACATTAAGGATGAAGAATATGAGTTGGAATGTGTTGTATATAACATTTACAACGACAAGTTTTTTCCAAGCAGAGAACAACTTACGCATTTTCTTTTCTTCTGCCTCGTCCAAAATGCCCATATCCAAAATAATATTTTGACCATCGGTGCAAGCCAACCTTTCATTTTTTGCAACAATGCAGGCCAAGATGAATATTGCCAAGGCAAACACCAAACCCACACTGCCAAATATCAATGTGTACATGCCAAGACCACCACTTGCAATCAAGTCAATGATGATTCCGACAACCAGCAAAGGCAAAAATAAGATTGGCAACCAACTAAGCCACCTATAAACTTCCACAGCATGTAGATGCTTTTTGCCCTCTGCATGAAGTTTTGCATATGCCACCAATTTGCAAGTGATTGCTAAATTTGTGGCAGTTGCACGTCTGGCAGTGATCCAACTAAGCCTAATCAACTTTTTGCGTGTACTGTAAGTATTCCCAACAAATATCGAAGCCCAAAAGCCCACTCTTTTAACTTCCACATCTGTCAGATTATGTTCTTCAAGCAAAATCTCAGCATATTCTTCCATAGGTTTATTTATGTTGAGTTTTTTCCAATTAAACCATCTTGTTATACGCATAGCGTTCCATCTAATGAACCCGATTACGCAAGCACAAACAAAAAGGATAACTGCAACAATTATAATAATTGTAGATAATTCCATAACAACTCCTTCAATAACACAATACCAAAAATCAAATAACCCTGTCAAACTATTTTAATATTTATTATTTTGTGTTAATTTTTGTTACTTAAACATTTTTATGAACCTTATTGATGACGATTTTCACAATTTCGCTTAAAATAAATGTCAATACAGCAAAGCCAAGTATTATTAGCCAACACAAATAAGGAATAGAGACAAGGTCCAATAAATTTCCAAACGGAGTTACTGCAAGCAAAAGCATAACAACTCCCCCAAATGCGATTGCATACAATATCCACTTGTTATCAAAAAATTTCAATAATGAAGAAAAAGTGGATTTTTTTATAGACAACAAATATCCAAACTGAACAAAATTGAGTGTATAAAACGCCACACTTGAAGCGACCAAGGCACTAGATGTCATTGATAATGAAAAGTAATATGCCAAGATAACGCACAATGTTTGCACAAATCCCATAATCGCAATTTGCCAGCCCATGCCATCTGAGAAAATTGTTTTACTTTGACTACGTGGCTTTTGTAACATTATGTTTTTATCTGCCTTTTCAAGTCCAAGAGCAACAGCAGGCAAACTGTCGGTTATCAAGTTTACAAAAAGTATTTGCACAGGTGTTAGAAATGTGTATTGTGGGAAGAATATTGTAGCCAAAAGCAATGCCATAATTTCGCCGAGGTTTGCAGTAAACAAAAAGGCAACTGTTTTTTTGATATTAGCATAAATTCGCCTACCTTCTTTTACTGCAACAACAATAGTGGCGAAGTTGTCATCAGTAACAATTATATCCGCGACTTCTTTTGTGACATCTGTTCCTGTTATACCCATACCAACACCTATATTTGCCTCACTTAATGATGGTGCGTCATTCACTCCGTCACCAGTCATTGCCACTACATTTCCAAGGCTTTTTAGTGTTTTGACTATTCGAACTTTATTTTCAGGACTTACGCGTGCATAGACATTTATTTTGTCTATCACTTTTAAAAATTCTTCATCACTAAGATTGTCCAGAGTTGAACCTAGCATAACTTCACTGATGTCCTTACAAATACCTATTTCTTTGGCAATTGCAAAAGCAGTATCTTTATGGTCACCAGTTATCATAATTGGTCGCATGTGTGCTTTTTTACAGTTTTGAACCGCTTGTTTGGCTTCTTTCCTTGGTGGGTCAATCATCCCAACAAGTCCAACAAAAGTCAAGTTGTCCTCACTAAACTTACTTTTGTCGTCTATATCTTTTGTTGCAAATCCAAGCACTCTTAACGCTTGATTTGCCATATCGTGATTTACAGATATAATATCTTTTTTGTGTTTATCAGTTAAAGTTAACGTTTTGCCATCAATTAGTATGTGAGTACAGCGTTTTAAAATTTCATCCACCGCTCCTTTAGTGCATACGCAAAATTTATCATCAAACTTGTTGAATGTGGTCATAAGTTTACGCTTGGAATCAAATGGTATTTCGTTTATCCGCTGATGCTCATCATAGAAATTTTGACATAACATTCCATTATCTGCCAAAAATTTAACAAGTGCACTTTCTGTCGGGTCGCCTAAAAGTGTTGACATATCAGTATCATTACAAAGTAGCATAACCTTAGTCAGTGGCGAGATATTTTCTAATGTTATATTATTACTATTATATATATTATTACTATAATAGAGTTTTTTGACCGTCATTTTGTTTTCGGTAAGTGTGCCTGTTTTGTCACTACAAATTACACTGGTACTCCCAAGCGTTTCCACTGCACTTAAATTTTTTACTATTGCTTTTTTCTTGCTAAGGTTGCTTACGCCAATACTCATAATAATAGTTATAACCGCAGGCAAACTTTCTGGTATTGCTGCAACCGCTATTGCAACGGCAGTTAAAAACGCTTCCATAACATCGGGATTTGTTTTTAATAACATTTCAAGTATAAAAGTAAGTGTTGCAACAATTAGTACAATCACCGTGATAATTCTGCCAAGCACCTTTATGCTTTTTTGAAGTGGAGTAAGTTCCTTTTTTGCAGAAACAAGTGAAAATGCAATTTTGCCAAGTTCTGTGTCTTTTCCAGTACTTACCACCACGCCTTCACCTCTGCCATAGGTAACAACGCAGCCACGATATGCCATATTGCATCTCTCAGCCAAAGGTGTGGTACTTTCTAGCATTTTATCACAATTCTTTTCCACTGGTACACTTTCACCAGTAAGAGAACTTTCATCACATTTCAAACTTGCACTGCTAATCAGCCTTAAATCTGCTGGAATAATATCTCCTGCACCAAGAACAATGACATCACCAACAACGACATCTTTTACATCTATGCTTACAATATTTCCCGCACGCCTTACTTTACAAATTTGTGAAGTTTGCTTTTGTAGCGCAAGCATATCTTTTTCAGCTTTTTGATGTTCATAAAAACCAATTATTGCATTTAAAAAAACAATTAGTAAAATAATAATTCCGTCTATTATTTCACTATAATTTTTTTGAAAAATTGCAACAACTATTGAAACAATTGCAGCAATAAGTAATATTATTATCATAACATCGCAAAATTGCGACAAAAAAATTAAAAATTTATTTTTTTTCTTTTTTTGAGGAAGAATATTAGGGCCTATTTTTTCAAGTCTTTTTTGTGCCTCCTCGCTTTCCAGCCCACTACTTGTGGTGCCAAACTGTGAAAGTGTTTGGTCAATACTTTTTGTAAAGAATTTTTCCATAATTATATAATATATTTTTTTTGTAATTTTATCAAATAAAACAAGTAATTATTGAAATAATGGCAAGATAAATAGAAAAAATATAATATTTTTTGGTTTTTGCAAATTTTTTCATTATTTTTATTGCAAAAATTCCAAATATAAATGCAAGCAAAAATGCGATTATCATATTCACAACCGAACCGCTATAAAGTATTGCATTTTTTTGTACGCACTCATATATTTCATAAATAAGTGACAATAAAATAATCGGAATACTGAGAATAAAAGAATACGAAGTCGCCTCATCGCTGTCAAGTCCAAGCATAGTGCCCGCAAAAATTGTAGAACCACTTCTTGAAATACCTGGAAGTACTGCCACACCCTGCATAAGTCCAATTTCACTTGCACGGGTATAATTTAATGGTTTGTATATTTTGGCATTTTGCGTCTTAAAGTAGGTTAAAACTAAAAATATGGCAGTCACCATAAAACAAACTGGAAGAAGCCCACCCTCAAAAGAATTTAAAAAGAAAGTTTTAAATGTTAGAAATACAATTCCTGTAAAAAATGTAGAAAGAATAATATATTGCACCTTTTTTTGAAGTGGATGACGAATTAAGTCATATATTTCTTTTCTATATAAAATTATCACCGAAAAAAGAGTTGCAATATGAAGGAGTATAGACACAAAAATAAAGTTGCCCGTTTCAACACCAAAGATTTTGTCAAGTAGCACCAAATGTCCGCTTGACGAAACTGGCAAAAACTCGGTGAGTCCTTGAACTATTCCAAGTAAAATAAAATACACTAGTTCCATATGCCTAGTGTATGTTTTTTGATATAGTTTTATTACGCACTTTGAATGTTTTGGATTTTTACAAAGTAACTAAATTCTGGACTTACAACAACTTTAACTCGGTCACCCACTTTTTTGCCCATAACTGCTTTTGCAAATGGTGATTTTATGCTAATTTTGCCATTTTGTGCATCTTGGCTTATTGTGGTTGTGATTTGGTATGTCATAATTTTTCCGCCATCAAGTTCAACCGTCACCACACTTCCAAGCCCAACCTTATCAGTATTTTTTGTGTGTTCAACTATGCGTGCGGTTTTTATCATATTTTCAAGATACTCTATTCTTGATTCATTTCTCCCTTTTGCACGACGTGTTTCATGAAGTTCAGAATTTTCAGAAAAATCTCCAAGCTCTTTTGCTGCCATAATTTTTTCGTGAAGGTCCGCCCTAACTACAGTTTTTCGATAGTCAATTTCCTTTTGCATATTTTCAATATCTTGTTTTGTAAGTTCATCAAACATAATTTCACCTTTTTTTATTTTTTTGTCATTTCCACACATTTTGTCATTTCGAGCATAGCGAGAAATCTCAGATTCTTCAGTGCTTCGCACTTTAAAATGACACATAACAATATGTTATTTTAAATACTTTTCTAAATATTTCCCATAATCTGTCTTTTTTAGTACTTCATAATTTTGTTTTAGTTTTTCTTTTGAAATTAGTCCCGCATTGTATGCCACTTCATCAAGATGTCCAATCTGAATTTTTTTCTTTTTTATAATTTTCCTGACATACTCACTCGCTTTAAAAAGCCCCTCGCTGTTCCCTGCATCAAGCCAATAGTTTTTCTTGCTAAGTTTGACAAGTTTAAGTTGTTTATTTTCTAAATACATATTGTTTAGGTCTGTAACTTCATACTCTCCCCTTGGTGAAAGTGGACATTTTTCTGCATATTCTAAACACTTTTCATCGTAAACATATATGCCTGTCACTGCCATATTGCTTGGTGGGTCTTTTGGCTTTTCAACAAGTTTTGTTACATTGCCCGACTTATCAAAGTCTGCCACGCCAAATGCGGTTGGGTTTTTAACTGGATAGCCAAATACATATGCACCGTTACAGTTATTTACTGCTTTTTTTAATTCTTCATCAAATTGCTCGCCATAGAAAAAGTTGTCACCAAGCACAAAGCAAACTTTTTGTCCTTTTATAAAGTCTTTTGCAACTTTGAAAGAGCAGACTGTCCCCATTGGGTTATGGTCCATAAAATATTTAAGTTTTATTCCATAGTCGCTGCCGTCACCAAGTTGTTTTTGATAGAGTTCATAATTTTCTTCATTGGTAATAATTGCAATTTCAGTTATGCCCGCATTTATTAGCATTGAGATTGGATAGTAAATAAGCGGTTTGTCGTAAAGTGGAAGAAGTTGTTTTGACAAAAACTTTGTTATTGGGAAAAGTCTAGTGCTTTTCCCCGCACATGCAATTAAACCTACCATTCTTTTATCTCCTATTATTTATTTCATTTAAAAGAAGCGTTTTGAAATCTTCAAGTTTAAATTCGATGGTGTTATTTTGTCCACGCTTTCTTACAGAAATGACGTCTTTTTGGATTTCATTTTCGCCGATTATTATAACATATGGCACTTTTTGAGAAATAGCACCACGAAGTTTGTACCCGAGTTTTTCATTACGTTTATCAAGTTCTGCCCTAATGTTTGCCGATTTTAAAGTACTTTCTATATTTTCGCACTGTGATAAAAACTTTTCGCTGATTGGTATTATCTCTACTTGCACAGGGCTAAGCCATGTAGGGAATGCACCTGCGTAATTTTCAGTTATGATGCCTAAAAATCTATCTATTGAACCATATATAACACGGTGAAGCATAAGTGGTTCTTTTCTTTCACCGTCTTCGTCAACATAGTCAATGCCAAAGCGCTTTGGAAGTTGCATATCAAGTTGAATAGTACCACACTGCCAAGTTCTGCCTATGGCATCTTTGATGTGTATATCTATTTTTGGACCATAGAACGCACCATCACCTTCATTTATAACATACTCCTTGCCGATATGCTCTAATGCGCTTTTTAAACTGTTTTCAGCAAACTCCCAATCAGATATTTCTCCAATGTGACTTTCTGGCATAGTGGAAAGTTCCAAATGATAAGTTAATCCAAAAGTACCATACATTTCATCCACAAGTGAAAGTATATTCTTGACTTCTTGTTCAAGTTGGTCGGCTTTTAAAAATATATGTGCATCATCTTGTGTAAAACATCTTACACGGAAAAGTCCATGAAGCGTTCCGCTCGCCTCTTGGCGATGTACTTTACCAAGTTCGGCAACACGTAGTGGAAGGTCTTTATATGAGTGCAAGCCTTCTTTATAATAAATAAGTCCGCCTGGGCAATTCATTGGCTTTATAGCGAAGTCATCATCTTCAACTTTAAAGGTGTACATATTGTTTTGATAGTGGTCCCAATGTCCTGAAATTTCCCAAAGTTTTCTGTTCATTGCCATTGGAGTTTCTATCTCTAAATATCCTGCACGTGAATGCACTTCACGCCAATATTTTATAAGTTCATTTTTTACAATAACTCCTTTTGGCATATAAAATGGCATACCTGGTGCATAGTCAGAAATAAAGAATAACCCAAGTTCTTTGCCGAGTTTTCTATGGTCACGCTTTTCTGCCTCTTCAAGCATCTTTAAGTAATCTTTTAGTTCTTGTTTTTCCAAAAATCCGTAGACATATATTCTTTGCATCATCTTGTTCTTTTCGCTTCCGCGCCAATACGCACCTGAAACACGGTTAATTTGGAAAGCAAAACCACGAAGATACTTTGTGTTTTCGACATGAGGCCCTTTGCAAAGGTCCACAAACAAATCTCCTAAACTATAAATAGAAATTTCGCTTCCCTCCTGTAAATCGTTTATAAGTTCCACCTTGTATGGCTGGTCCTTAAACATTTCAAGCGCCTCACTTCTTGATAAAACAGTTTTGGTCATATCAAGATTTTGCGAAATAATTTCACGCATCTTGTCTTCGATTTTTCCAAAGTCTTCTGGAGTTAAGTTGTGCTCCATATCAAAGTCATAATAAAAACCATTGTCTATTGCTGGCCCAATTCCAAATTTGACATCATCGCCAAAAATGCTTTTGACTGCTGCTGCCAAGACGTGTGCCATAGTGTGTCTTGACTTGTAAAGTAGTTGTTCTTTTTCTTTATTTTCCATAATTTTCTCCTTTTAAATAAAAAAAGTCCTTTAGAGTTTCACTCTAAGGACGCAAAATAAATTTACGCGGTTCCACCTTAGTTACAAACACAAAGTTTGTCACCTTGATTTGTGGGCTTGGTGCCACTAAACCTTATCCAAAAAAGTGGTACAAAAAAAGCATTTTCAGGCGAATTCCAGCCACGTTCGCCACTCTCTGTGAAAAGAGGCTTTTTTTACATGTCTTTTCTATAGATAAATTACACCATAAGTATACGCTAAAAATTTTTTTTGTCAAACTTTTTTACTATTCTAATTGTCATTTTTTGAATCTTCATCAGTTTCAATAACGATTTCTGGTGTGGTGTCATCAACTTTTTGAGTGTCAGTTGTGCGCTCAAAATACAAAAGTAGCAAAAATCCAATTAAAATTACACCAAGTTCTACAAACACTCCCGCACCGAAAACCAAACCATAAATATCGTTTGCCAATATTGTGAACCAGAGCAAAAATGCTTCTACAACTAAAAATGCCATGAGCATAATTAACGCAAGTTTAATAAGTATGTACGATGTAACACGACCAATTGAAATTGAAAACTTTATAGCGCCTGCGCCGTCTAAAATTTCAAGTATGGAAATTGTTGCAATGAAAAGTAAAAGCATAAACACAAGCACATGGAAGATGTTTGCAAGCACCCACCAAGCACCAAGTCCAGATACGGTTGCCATAACAAAACCATTTATTCCTAAAACATCTGACACAACTAAAAAAGCAAAGAACATACAAACAAGCCCAATAACAGATATTAAAAGTGCAATAAAATATTGATATTTTTGTTTTAATAATTTCATAATTTACTCCATATATATTATACACCATACAATTTTTGTTTTTCAACTAAATAACAAAAAATTGCAAGACTGTGATTATATATGCAAAAAAAGTACAATAAGTGCATTTTTTGTCATTCTTTAGCACTACTCTTGTGCCATTTGGTTTAATTTTTTTGTTGACAAAATCACGATAGTTTGATACTCTATTTTAGCATGGCCTTATGGTCAAGGGGTTAAGACGCCACCCTCTCAAGGTGGAATCACGAGTTCGAATCTCGTTAAGGCTACCAAAAAACCGCAACAAATTATTGCGGTTTTTTTAATCTTTTTAAATTGTTTCTGAAAAGCCATTTGAATAACTAAATACATAGCCCCCGTCAGTAACTGTTATTGTAAATGTAACTACTGTTTGTTGATTTGATGAGTTTTTAAGTTTGACATTATAAACATTTTCTGACTGCTGTGTTATTTCATACTCAAGTTCGCCTTGATGTGACTCAAATTCAAGTTCCAAACTTTTATTATTTCTTTTATTTTCAAATTCAACTTGCGTTTCGCTTATTTTGTTGCCATTTTGAAATATGCTATATTTATATTCAATCTCTGCATTTTCCTTTTCATGCTCGATTAAAACATATTGATTTGGGTCGTTTTGGTCATAAGTTTTAAACTCAAGTTCAACTTCAGTTTTATTCCCTTCTTTTTCGTACTCTCTCTTTCCTTCAACTTGATAAGTATTTTCGCCGTCAACCAACACACCTTCAAGCGTTGTATTGATTTCTTGTTCTATTTCATCATCGTCAATTTCTTCTTTGGTAGTAGTGTTAACTTCTTTATAATACATAACTAAATTTTTTTGACCTTCCAAAGTAGGAATTGTAAACGTCATCTTTAAGTTGTAAATATTATAATACTCATCAGTTGAATCAACTTCTGAATTGGTGAAATATTGCTCAGTGTTATTTCCTAGCATACCCTGAAACATTGCCATATATGATGCTAAATCTTGCACATCTTTTTCTGAAACAGAGTCAGGTCGCGTTTCCCCTGCCAATGTTTGACTAAGTGTATTTGATAAATTTCCTACATCTTGCATTTGCAAATAGTTGACACTGGACAATGCCGCCATTGCATAAAAGTCTTGAGCGCTAGTTGCTCCTTGTTCATCTCCACAAGCAGAGAGTGTAACGGCACTTCCCGCTAAAAATATCAAAGAAAAACTAAGTAGTAATGCTTTTTTGAATTTCATATCTACCTCCAAAAAAATCGTAACATATGAATAATTTTAACGTCAAATCAATATTATGGTTTTTTATGGCATATAAAGTTGTTTTATATCAAACGAAACACTTTAATTTTATAATGAAATATCAAAATCCGCTTCTGTATAGTCTTCCAAACTAGTGGTTGGCAAATTTAAATTTACATTGCCATAATCATATTCAAAAAACATATTGGCTTCTGTTTCAAGTTCATTTGCAACATATTCTTTAACATTGATTGTGTACTCTTTTATTTTGTTATCGCGAATTTTATATTTTTTTGTAGTAACAGTTTTTTCTTCATCGGCATCTGGAGATGACTGCTCTATTTGTGTAAATACAAAAGTTAAATCATAAGAACCATCACCACTTTTTGTAAGTTCCATAGTTATGTCTTCAAGCGCAAGTTCGTCTTCTGTTGGTGCAGAAACAACAGTTAATGTGGTTTGATAATTTATATAATCTTCAAAATCCTGATCATAAACTTGATATGCTTTTTCTTTATCATTTAACCTATATGTAACATCGCCAATTTTGCCCATATAATATTCTGTGCTGGCTTTTGTTACTAATTCGCCTTTTACTGCACCCTCCATATTTAAAGTGGATTGAAGTTTTGTTGTTTGATATGCAACATTTGTGTCTACATCAACACGCAGTGTACTATCTTGAGTTGTAACTGTACGAGTTCCATCTTGATTGGTTTTTTCTTTGTAAGTCATCTTTATTTCATAATCACCAACAGTTTCAATAACTTCTGCGCTAAGTGCATTGTTTATTGCATCAAGTGCCTCCTGCCTTTCAATTGGTTCACCCCCACAAGCAGTTAAAAATAAAGCAAATACAAATACGAGTGCCACAAGTAAAGTCGAATATACGCGGTTAATTTTTTTTGTTTTTTATATTCCCATAATTTTTCCTCCTTAACTTTAGAATAACAAAAAAAAACAAAATATGTAAAGCATTTATACCATAATTGATTTGCAAAAAAATATCACTTTTTTTATAATATACTAAGGTTTAGTATGGTAAAAAGAATTTTAACAATAGTTTTTATGGCTTTGGCGCTTGCGTTTTCAGTTGTTATGGTCTTACTTTTGATGTTTTGGCCTAAAAATCTTGAAAATTATTGGCAAAACCTTAATTATTCAGAGTCATCAGGTTATGTGAAAAATCCAGACAATGGTTTTTATACACCTGTTTTTGTGAAACTTGACGAAAGTGGTGGAACTTTTACCCCACCTACTTTAAATGATGATA
>CALWOY010000018.1 GCA_944383255.1 uncultured Clostridia bacterium | reverse complement strand
CAGATAGATACAATCGTACATTTACATTTAATGAAGCAGGTCTTTATAGAGTATCATTTTCCGCAAGTGTCACTGACACACATACGCAAGAAGTCACACAAATTAATGAGGAACCTATTTATTTCTTGATTGTTAGACCTAATGAATCAAGATGGTCAATGGAATTTAGTCAATATGCAAATTACTATGTTGAAAGCGTTATAAAAGACGGAGTTGATATAACCGCCAACATTACAAATGAAAATATGGGTGGACTTATATATAAAACTATTACAAACGAAGATGGAACTACTTCACAAAGAGCATATCTAACTAGTTTCTTAATGTCCATCAATGATGCAATTACTGGTCGGGGGCGCTATACAGTTACTATTAACACAGACAATGAGTTTGATCAGTCATTTACATATAGTTTTTGGATAAATGATGCTGAAGCACCAATATCCGTATCAATTCCTGAAAATACATCAACAACAGATCCAATAACTGTTTCATTTAACGCTCAAGACTTAATTACGGCAGTTGGTGATTGTATCCTTAGAATAAATGGTATGGATGATATTACATTCACATCCAGTGACCTAGCAAATGGAAATTTACAAACATATTATCAATATACTATAAGTGGTGCGGGTGATTATGATATACAACTTCTCACCGAAAGCGGAAGACTTTTGTATACATATCATGTAACAAAAACAGAACCATTAAATGCAGTTTCTATCATTCTTATCGTAGTATCATGTATAGTAGTGGTTGGCTTAACAATTATGTTCATATTGCTTAGAAAACGTATGAAGATAAGATAATATAATTATAAAAAAATGCGAGAAAGAAAACTCGCATTTTTTTACACAAATAAATTACAAACAATACCAACTAAACTTCCGATTATATATAGCGAAAGCAAAATCAAAATGTTGGTGAGCATATGTTTACGATTTTTGCTAAACAATACAACAATACCAATGCCACTACCCGCACACAATCCTGCCATCATTGCACCAAAAGTAATACCACCAGCCATAAAAAGTTCTACCAAAAACACGGATGATGCGCAAGACGGAATAAGTCCAACAAGTGCCGCTAAAAATGGTTGAACAAACTTATTTGAAGTAAAGATATTGGCTAAATTTTCTATGCCAAGATATTCAACCACAAGACCAATTATGAGAGTTGCAACAAATAAAAATGCGGTGATTTGTAGTGTATGCAAAAGTGCATCTAAAAATATATTATCAACACAATGCTCGTGGTCTTTATGTACATGATGCTTATGTGTGCAGTTTGTAAGTTCACAATCGTGGTCATGCTCTTTTATAAAAGCATTTTCATCAAGTTCTTGTTTGCCTTTAATTAGTCTATAAATAATATCAAATAAATAGCCAAAAACAATTGCAACTACAAGTTTTATACCAATCATAATAAGCATAGGCACAATAAAGTTTGGGTCGCTAATCATTAGTGGAAGTGCTTCATCGCTTGTGGCAAGCATAACCGCAATAAGTGTACCAATTGTTATCGCCTTTTTGGAGTAAAGGTCAGACATTACAACAGAAAAACCACATTGTGGCACAACTCCAAGGCAAGAACCAATAAGTGGCCCATAGCGTTTTGTTTTGTTCATAATTTTGACATATTTATTGTTGGAATTATGACCTATATAACAAACCAACAAATATACAAGATAAAGTATTGGAACAACTTTAAGTGTATCAAGTGTTGCATCTAAAAGAACGTCCCAAAACATCATTCACCAACCTTTTCTTTTTTAGGCTCGGCTGGTTTTATCTTTTGTTTGTAGACAATAAGAGCGTTGCCACTTTTTTGTCTAATTCTACCGTTAAGTTGTTGCCCAACAAAACTTTGCCCCATAAGTTCATCAATTTTCCCACCATTCATGGTGCCAACTTCAGCACTATCGCAAATGTGTGTAATATTTCCACTATTTAAGGTGGATATTTTGGCATTATCTAAAACATAATCAATATTCCCATGGTTAAATGTGGTGATTTGTGCCAAACCACTTAGCCCCACAATGTTGCCACTTGCAAAAGTGCCAACTTTGGCATTATCTCTTATATAATAAACATTTGCGTTATTTATTGTTGTTATCCTCGCTTTCCCTGATATAAACTTTATATTTCCGCCATTTATGGTGCCAATTTGTGCCTTACCACTTACATAGTCAATATCGCAAGTGTTAATTGTTTTTATAAAAGCGTTGCCAGCAATGGTAAAAATATAGCCAATTTCAATCAAACCAATTTTGGCTTTTGAACTAATATAATATATTTCACCACTATGCAAAATATTTATCCTTGCTTTGCCCGTTATGCTTGAAAAAGTTGTGTCAGTTGCTTCTAAAACAACGGCACTTCCCGAAAGTGTGACATTTTTACAGCCATTTAAAATATGTACACCATCATAAAGATTTAGATTTTCTTTTGTTTCGTGAATTTTAGGCTGAATAACCTTACCTTTTTTAAGTGACATAATACACACCTCTTCAGTGTATTATACCACATAAAATTATTTCAGCAAGTTTTTTTTAATTACTTGTTATAACGCTTTTGACATCAACGCCGATATTGACATACCTTAAAAAGTCTGTTTTGTCTGATAAAGTGTCCAAAAAATCCATAAATGGTTTATAATGATTATACAGTAGTTTATAAACACCTATAACATCAGTTTTTTCTTGGCGTAGTTTTGTAAGTGCAACTGCAACCTTGCGTTTTACAACATCGTTTATTTTTTCTTGCATCTCATCTGAAAGCGTAATGGTTTTTAAAGATTTTTTATCATCTTCCGCCGTCTGAATTATTTCCACTGGACTAAGTGACAACTTAACCTCAAAAGTCACATAAGGTTTACCAGCAATAAATGATACTTCGGGGGAAATGGAATGGCTATCAATAGCAAAAGTTATACTAGCATCTTGCATATCTTGTTCATTTATTCCGGTGATTGTAATCATCTTTTGCAATTCTCCTTCAACAATCCAATTTACACCACTCATTTCGTCTTCTGATAACAAATATTGAAATTTACCTTTATTAAATACTGCGTGTTCCGTCTTGTATGAAATTGTATTTTTTTGCTCTTCTTGGCTAGATTGACTACCTGACGATGTACCTTGTTGTGCCGATTGCTCTCCTGATTGACCAGACGAACTGTTAATACCATTAACACTTTCACTTTCAAGCGTAACATAACCAAGTGAAGATATGTGTATATCTGAATAGTAGCCCTTTAAAAATGCATCAATACTAATATTTTTTGTAAAAGTTTCATTAAACTCATTGTTTATCATTTCACGCATTTTATATGAAGATGACTGTTCCAAATTTAGTGCCTTATCTAATAAGTCGCTAGCCTTGCCATTGCACATAAGTAGTGGAACTGTATTTGAAACTTTGCCTGCAACAATAAGTGTATTTAGAACTTCTGCTATGTTTTCGTCTGCAAAATCTTGGGATATAACAATATATCCAACGTGCCCCATTCTGATACGCCTGCCCACTGCAGACTCTATATTTGAAATTGCATTAGCAAGTGTTGTCCCTGTCCCTTCTAAAAGTTTTGTATTTTCTCTCATCTCAGATTTTGAAATTTCAGATAATGCTAGTACCGATACCGCAATTTCATCTTCTTGTTTGTCCACGCCTATTGCCGTAATAATTGCGCTTCTAAAACTGAGTGATGGCATTGTTATTGCTGTCGGCAAAAAAATTATTAGCACTATTATAAAATAATAAAGTGCATACGCGTGTTTAATTTTGCTTAGACTTTTTTTGAACCAACTCATCACTTTTCTCCCTATCAAATATAAGTAAACAAATATAAAATAGCGGAATAATTATCCATGCTAAAATACCAAAATATTTTAAATAATTAAATACAAAATTTATAATTAATTCAAGATTATAAAAAACAAATAATTGCAAAGCAAGTATGCATAAAGTAATAAAAATAATTGCATGAATTTTATTTTCATAACCAAATATTTTTTCATAAATATTTTTTGCACTTAGAAAATATATTGCTCCCTGAAAAAATATTATAAACATATATACCAAAATTGCTATAATATCGATATTTCCAGAATTACCGATATTTCGATTATACTGCGTTATATCTGCTATGGCGTCTTTGTGTAAAAATGATGTTACATTAAATAATCTAATATAAATAATATAAAGTGCAATTAAAATTATTAAAGTGAGTCCTACATATACAAATATTATTTTTTTCATATTTTTTTGATATTTTATTTTA
>CALWOY010000017.1 GCA_944383255.1 uncultured Clostridia bacterium | reverse complement strand
TCAAAAGTGGGGATATGATAGTACTTGCTACTGATGGGGTTGCTGATAGTTTTTCTTCGGATGAAGAATATACCGATTTTGTAAATAATACAAAGACATTAAACCCGCAAGAACTTGCTGATGCCATTATGGACAAGGCACTAAAAAACAATCATGGAGTGGCGGTGGATGATATGACTATATTGGTCGCCAAAATCTTTTAAAACACAAAAATAGCACCCGCTAACGTCGTTTACTGCTAAGCCGTGTCAGACAGTTATGTACGAAGTACACGCCTGCCTGACACGACTTCGCGAGCCTCGTTATCGGGGCTATTTTTGCGTTTTAATATTTATTGTATGAGCCTCGTCTACGCCTCACAATTTTGTGTTTTAACATCAAATGTCATTCTGAGTCTCGACCCCCACAGAGACGGCTGACGAAGAATCTCAACCGCTTATTGTTTTAAGCCTCGTCTTTGCCACCTAATTTTGGCTATTTATTTTATAAAAATGAGTTTTGTTATCGGGGCTATTTTTGTGTTTTAAAAATAATAAAATAAATCATATCGTTTGCTTTTCAAAATCTAGTAGCCATTGTTTTTTTGTTAGTCCTGCTGCGTAGCCCGTTAGGGTGTTGTTTTTCCCAAGCACGCGGTGACAAGGTACGATTATAATAAACCTATTATGTGCCACGGCATTTCCTACTGCTTGTGCAGACATTTTCTTTTTGGGAGATATTAACTTTGCAATTTCGCCATACGTTATTGTTTTTCCATAAGGAATTGAAAGCAAAATATCATATACTTTTTTCTTAAAATCACTTCCGTCTAAATCAAAAGGCAAGTTCTTTGGATTTGGTTTTTTGCCATTAAAATAATCTTCATACCATTGTTTTGCTTTAAAAAACACTTCTAAATTATCATTTTTTTGTAAATTTTTATAGTTTTTTGCATATTTTTGATTCTCAAAAAAAGTGGCGATAAGATTAGAACCGTCACTTATGAGAAATATTTTTCCAAGTTTGATTTTGTAAGTTGTGTAATACATTAATTTTCTATGATATTTATATCTTTTAACAATGACTTATTTTTACTTCAATTTTTTCTTTTTTCTACCTTTTATTCCAAAAATTATTGCGAGTATAGTTACACAAGTGATAAGTGTCGAAATTGCTACAATAATTGACCAATTTATGCCTGGCACACTCAAGTTACTTGTTTCAACATAGTATCTTACAATATCTCCACTTTCACCATAAAAGGCAATGTAGGTGTATTCTTTATTTTTGTCATAGCCGTCAAGTACTTGAATAGGTGTGTCTTTATTTAATAATATATTTTCGACTTTATTGTATACATAATTATTAGTTTCGGGCACTTGCACTCTTTCATAAACAGGAGTGTTATCATTTTTGATTTTACCATTGTCATCAAGTGTTCTTGAAGGTGATGTAATAGTACTATCAAGTGTATGTGCTCTTAAAACATAGCCGACGTCGTCTTGACTTGCTCCATCAACTACTCCATACACCAAAACTCTATAAAATATTTCGTCATTTTGTGGCGATGTGTTGTCAAGCGTAAGAACTGTGCCAACTGGCAAATCAGATGTATACAAATCACTTTTTATGCTTGCTTGTTTATAAAGTGGTGTTGGGGTGAGAACTGTTACGCTAACAATATCATCGGCATATGAAAGATTTAACACATTTGGACTAAAAACTCCCAAGACTGCCATAGCACATAGAAAAACTGTTAGTAAAAATTTTTTCATATCAGTATTTTATCTTATTATGTCAATTTTTGCAAGGTTTTTCTCATATGCTGTGTTTTTATTTTGATTGTTTGACGAATAAGTTTATAAATGCTAAAATCTATTTGTTTTAGGAGAATAGTATGTTAATAATTCAAAATATCAAAGACGAGCAAGAAAAAAACAAACAAAACCTTAAACTCATAAAGGAGTGTCTTTGACCTCACAAAATTAAATAATAAAAAAGTCGAACTTGAAACAAAGCAACAAGACCCGAAGTTTTTTTCTAATCAAAAAGAAAGCAAAAAGATTGGGCAAGAACTTAAAAATGTTACCACAAAACTTGAAAATGTTGAAAAACTTGAAAATTTACTTTCAGATATTGATACCATAATAGAACTTTTGGAACTTGAAGATGATGAAAGTTTGGAAAAAGATTTACAAGACAAACTTTCCCTTGCAAAAAGTGAACTTGAAGACTTTAAAATTGAAACATTGCTTAGCGGGAAATATGATAGTTACAACGCAATTATGACATTACATTCTGGTGCAGGTGGAACAGAAGCACAAGATTGGGCACAGATGCTTTTTAGAATGTACAGTATGTATGCTGAAAAACGTGGCTATGACATAAATGTGCTTGATGAACTCCCTGGAGATGAGGCAGGTATAAAAAGTATAACTTTTTTGGTGAGCGGAGAAAATGCCTATGGCTATTTAAAATGCGAAAAGGGTGTGCATAGGCTTGTAAGAATTTCGCCATTTGATGCAGGTGCAAGGCGTCATACAAGTTTTGCAAGTGTGGAAGTTATGCCAGAAATTGATAGCAGTCCAGAGATAGAAATCAAGCCAGAAGACTTAAAAGTGGACACGTTTAGGTCAAGTGGTGCAGGTGGACAGCATATAAACAAAACTGAAAGTGCTATTCGCATAACGCATATTCCAACAGGTATTGTTGTTAGTTGTCAGACAGAGAGAAGCCAAATTCAAAATCGTGAAACAGCAATGAAAATGCTTTATAGTAAACTTGTTGAAAGGCAAGAAGAAGAAGAAATGCAAAAATTGTCCGAAATTAAGGGCGAGATAAAAAAGATAGAGTGGGGAAGTCAAATACGAAGTTATGTATTTTGTCCATACACACTTGTAAAAGACCATAGAACAGGTTATGAAACCTCTAATATTCAAGATGTGATGAATGGCAACATTCAACCATTTATTAACGACTATTTGATAAAGAGTAATTAAGGGAAAAAGTTATGCAGATTTCAGAAGAGTTATTGAACAAATTAAAAAATAAAGAGAGTGTAAAAATACTTGCCATAGAATCTAGTTGTGACGAAACAAGTGTTGCAGTGGTTGAAAATGGTAGAAATGTGCTTTCAAATGTTATTGCATCGCAAATAGATATTCACACACGCTTTGGTGGCGTTGTACCAGAGATTGCATCAAGAAACCATATAACAGCCATTTCAAATGTTACAAGACAGGCACTGGCTTTAGCAAATTGTACTTTGGATGATATTGATGCCATTGCAGTCACTTATGGTGCTGGGCTCTTAGGGGCATTACTTGTTGGTATAAGTTTTGCAAAAGGGCTTGCGTATATGTCGCATAAACCACTAATAGCAGTGAGCCACATAAAAGGACATATTGCAGCAAACTATGCATCACATAGTGACTTAAAGCCACCTTTTGTTTGCTTGCTTGTTAGTGGTGGGCACACTGCAATTTTGGATGTTGTGGATTATACACATCTCAAACTTATTGGTACAACTATTGACGATGCAGTAGGTGAAGCATTCGACAAAGTTGCAAGAGTTATTGGGCTTGGTTATCCTGGTGGGCCCAAGATAGACAAAATGGCGAAACAGGGCAAAGAAAATATCGAATTTAGACACAAATACACACTTGAAAATTCATACAATTTTAGTTTCAGCGGAATAAAGACGGCGGTTATAAATTATGTGCACAAAAAAGAGCAAAAAGGTGAAGAAATAAATCAAGCCGATATTTCTGCAAGTTTTCAAAAGGTTGTCACTGACGAATTGGCAAGCAAAGCGGTAAAAGCAGTAAAGGACTTAAACCGAGATACGCTTGTAATTGCTGGTGGAGTTGGTGCTAATTCAAAACTTCAGGAAAAACTTAGTAAAATGTGTGAAAGTGCAGGCATAAAACTTTATTTTCCAAGCCTTAAACTTTGTACTGATAATGGTGCTATGATTGGATCTTATGCGTACTATCAACTAATAAACACAAAAGAGATTGTAGACCTTGACCTTACAGCAAAGTCTGTTGTACCACTTTGTTAGGAGAATGATATGAACATTTTTAAAAAGATATATTGTAGAACATACCAATTTGTTTTAAAAGTGGCAATGCCATTTTTGCCATATAAGCAACCAAAAATTTTGACAAACTATGCATCACTTTGTGATGTACTAAAAAATAATGATATAAAAAACGTTTTGCTTGTGGCAGACAAAACGCTAATTGAACTTGGGCTCACAAAAGAACTTTCTGAGCAACTTGACAAAGAAAATATTAAATATTTTGTATATGATAAAACTGTTCCAAATCCAACAACTGATAATGTTTTGGCTGGGCTTGAAATGTATAAGAATAATGCCTGTCAAGCAATCATTGCACTTGGTGGTGGTTCTATTATGGACTGCGCAAAGGCGATAGGTGCAAAAATTGCAAGGCCAAATAAGGACCTTGGAAAAATGGAAGGTATTTTAAAAGTAAGAAAGAAAACCCCACTTATTTTTGCCATTCCAACCACAGCAGGTACGGGCAGTGAAACCACGATAGCAAGCGTTATTACAGACAGCCAAACAAGACATAAATATGCTATAAATGACTTTGTACTAATTCCGTCATATGCAATACTTGACGCAAGTTTAACTCTTGGACTACCACCAAAAATTACAGCGACAACGGGTATGGATGCCCTTACTCATGCTGTTGAGGCTTACATCGGCAAAAGCACAACAAAAAAGACGCGAGAATATGCACTTAATGCCATAAGACTTATTTTTGATAACATTTTAGTTGTTTACAAAGACGGCAAAAATCTAAACGCCCGCAAAAATATGTTAAAGGCGTCCTATTTTGCAGGACTTGCTTTCACTCAAAGTTATGTTGGATATGTACATGCTGTTGCACACTCGCTTGGTGGCAAATACAATGTTGCACATGGTGAGGCAAATGCAATACTTCTTCCTGTTGTACTAAAAAAATATGGCAAAAGTATATACAAAAAATTACAAAAAATATGTCTGGCACTTAATCTTTGTGATAAAACACTTTCAGGTGAGGAGTGTGCACAGCAATTTATAGAGAAGATAGAAAAACTTAACAAAGATATGAATATAGGAACAAAAATTCCTCAAATTCAACTTGAAGATATACCAGCACTTGCTA
>CALWOY010000016.1 GCA_944383255.1 uncultured Clostridia bacterium | reverse complement strand
TGGATAAAAAAATTTTAATTGCACCATCTACAGATCCAGTTAAGACAGTTCATGAAATTATTGATTATGCTGAAAGCATTAAGCATAATGCTGATTTTTTGCATTGCGATATAATGGATGGTTCTTTTGTTGAAAATAAGACTTATTCCTATACGACATTAGGTTTAATCAATGAAAAAACATTGCTTCCTTTGGATGTTCATTTAATGATAAGCAATCCGTCAAAGTATATTGATAAATTTTTAGAAGCGGGTGCTAATATTTTAACCGTACATTATGAGGCATACAAAAATAAAAAGAAACTAATAAAAGATTTAAAACATATAAAGGAGTCAGGAACATTATCTGGGCTAAGTATTAAACCAAAGACACCAGTAAGTGAAATTTTGTCGTACCTTAGTTACATCGATGTTGTTTTGGTTATGAGTGTAGAACCAGGAAAAAGTGGTCAACAATTTATTGAGAATACCTATCAAAAAGTTGTACAGTTAAATAAAATAAAAACAGATTATAATGTTGATTTTAAAATTGAAGTTGATGGTGGAGTAAATCCTGATATAAGTGTCAAACTAAAGAAGTATGGTGTAGATATTTTGGTTAGCGGAAGTTATATCTATAAAAGCGACGATAGATTGGTTGCGATTTCAAATCTTAGATGACACCACATTACAAGCTTTGGCATATTATTATACGAGGAGAAAAGTATGAAAATATTTTGTTTCAAAATGCCAAAGTTTTTATCCGGAATTGTTAAGATAATATTTAGAAAATCAGTTATAAAATAGTAACTATATATACATAAAAAAACTCACCATTAAGGTGAGAATATTACTAGGCCTTTTTTGCTGTTTTAATGCATTTTGTGCAAGCCTTGACAGTTTTTTCTTTACCATCTACAGTAATTGTTGTTTTCTGTAAATTAACTTCATATGTTCTGTTTGATTTACGATTGCTGTGGCTTACATTATGACCGGACATTTTTCCTTTTCCACAAATTTCACAAACTCTGCTCATAATTTCCTCCGCTTTCTAAATTTACATCGCATATGTTATCATTTTTTTTTAAACAAATCAAGAGTTTTATCTCAATTTTCTAAAAAATAGCAAAAAATACTTGAAGTATTTCAAAGTTTGTTGTATATTTATTTTGCGTTCGTATGCTTAAAAGGAAGCAAAACTTGGTAGAAACAAATAATTTCTATGGCAAAATCACCATTTCTGACGAGGCGATTGCATCAGTCGCTGGTTTTGCCACGCTTGATTCCTATGGTGTCGTTGATTTAGTATCACGAAATCTTAAAGATGGCATTCGAGAGTTATTAATAAAACAACCATATTCACGTGGAATAAAAATATCAAATGTAGAAAATAGAATATCAATCGACATTTTCTGTATCTTGAAATACGGTATTTCTGTCAGTGCTGTTGCTGAAAGTTTAAAAAAGACTATAAAATATAGCGTTGAAGACTTTACTGGTATGATTGTTGATGCTGTTAATATTCATGTCGTTGGTGTTAGAGTTTAGGAGATAAAAATGCAAAAGTCCATAAACGGCACAATTTTTAGGAAGATGATTTTCGGTGGCGTTTCGTTACTCGATCAAAATAAACAATTAGTAGATTCACTTAATGTGTTCCCAGTTCCAGATGGCGACACGGGTACAAATATGTTTCTCACAATGAAATCGGCAGGCAATGAGGTAAATAATTGTCCTGATAATACTTTTCAAAGTCTTTGTGGAGCATTTTCAAAAGGTGCTTTGCGTGGAGCAAGAGGTAACTCTGGTGTAATAACATCTCAGATTGTAAAAGGTATGTGCTCTGTTCTTGCAAATGTAGAAACAATAACAACAAAAAACTTTGCCAAAGCAATGACAGAAGGAACAAAGGTTGCTTATAAAGCTGTTACAAAACCTAAGGAAGGGACCATTCTTACCGTAATTAGGGTTATGAGTGAACAAGCAGTGGAGATTGCTAAAAAAGTCAGTGATCTCGAAGAATTTTTTAAACGAGTTTTAGAAAAAGGTGAAGAAACACTTCAACAAACACCAGAGATGTTGCCTGTACTAAAAAAAGCAGGTGTTGTAGATTCTGGTGGTAGAGGGCTTATAGTTATATTTACAGGTTTTTACAAAGCACTTATTGGTGAAACTGATTTTTCAAATATCACATTTAATGATGGACAACCAGTACAAACTGCTGATGATGTTATTGCCGATATAAACAATTTGGCAGAAATCGAATATGGCTACTGCACAGAGTATATGATAATAAATATGAACAAGAAGACCACTGAGGCAGATATTGAGAAGTTGAAAGAAAAACTTATGGCTATTGGTGATTCTGTTCTTTGTATAGGTGATTTACTTCTTGTTAAAGTGCATGTTCATACAAATCAACCAAACCTTGCACTTGGTTATGCATTGGAACTTGGTGAACTTTATAATCTCAAGATAGAGAATATGCGTGAACAAAATCGTCAACTCAAAAAGAAAGCAGGGCAAAAGCAAGAAAATCTAAAAGAACTTGGTATGGTTTCGGTTGCTCCTGGAAAGGGTATAGCGGATCTCATGAAAGACCTTATGATTGATGAGATTATTCAAGGTGGGCAAACTATGAATCCAAGTGCCGCTGATATTGCTCAAGCGGTTGATAAAGTTCCAGCAAAAACAGTGTTTGTTTTCCCAAACAATAAAAATATAACACTTGCTTGTGAACAGGCTAAAGGTTTAACAACAAAAAATCTTGTTGTAATACCAACTAAAAATATTCCAGAAGGTATTTCTGCATCACTTGCGTTTAACCCAGAGGGTACAGTTGAAGAGAATACCGAGAATATGAATAGTGCTTATAAAAATGTAAAAAGTGCTTCTGTGACATATGCGGTACGTTCAACTCATGTTGATGGATTTGATTTATCGGTTGGCGAAATTATTGGTTTAGATGATAAAACCATATTGGCAAAAGGTGACCTTGTCAATCCAACGACAGAAGATTTGATTAGTAAAATGATAGATGAAAGTGTTGTAAGTATAACTTTATTTTATGGAGAAGATGTAAACCAGCAAGATGCAGAAGCTCTTCGTGATACACTTGCAAATAAATATCCAGAATGTGAAGTTACAGTTATTGATGGGGGACAACCTGTTTATTACTATATAATTTCAATGGAATAAAAAATGCCTTATCAAATGAAGTGAACCTCCTTAAGTTGTCTAACTTTTGGGGTTCACTTCAAATAGATAAGGGTTTTTTTAATTTATCAAATCGACAATAAACATCAAAATTAAATGATAAACAATAAAATATAAAAATATAATATTTCCAAATAAATACAAATAAGAAAAGACAAAAAATATATCAAACAAAGCATAAAATAAAAAAACATACATAATTTAATTAAATATCTAAAACAACTTAGAAATAAGTTATAATGGATAATTGATAATAAAAACGCTTGCAAATTTTGTTGTAGTATGATATTTTATTAAAGTCATTCATTGGCAAATTAACACCCAGTGAACATTTTTTTGTGGTTGCCGATGCGTTTTGCAGGTTGCAAAAGAAGTTTTAAAACACTGGGGAAGACTAAAAACAAGGAGGATAAAAAATTTATGTCAGTTATTTCAATGAAACAACTTCTTGAAGCTGGTGTTCATTTTGGCCATCAGACAAGAAAGTGGAATCCAAAAATGGCTAAATATATTTTCACAGCTAGAAATGATATCCACATTATTAATCTTGAGCAAACGTCGGAACTTATTGACCAAGCATATAGCTTTATCAGAGATGTTGTTGCTTCAGGTAGGTCAGTGCTTTTTGTAGGCACAAAAAAACAAGCACAAGAGGCAATAAAAGAAGAGGCTCTTCGTTGCGGAATGTACTATGTTAACAATCGTTGGTTGGGTGGTACACTTACAAATTTCAAAACTATTAGGCAAAGAATTGAAAGATTAAACAAACTTAATCAGATGGAAAAAGTTGGTGAATTTGATCTTTTGCCAAAGAAAGAAGTTGCCATTTTGAAGAAAGAGAGAGAAAAACTTGAAGCAAATCTTGGTGGTATTAAAGATATGCACGAAATGCCAGGTGCAATATTTATTGTAGATTCTACAAAAGAGCACATATGCGTTAAAGAAGCAAAAGCACTTCATATTCCTATGGTTGGACTTATTGATACCAATTGTGACCCATCTGATATTGACTATGTCATTCCTGGAAATGATGATGCTATTCGTTCTGTTAAACTTATTGCAAGTGCAATTGCAGATGCAGTAATTGAAGCACGTGAAGGTGTTTCTGTAAGTAAAGAACCACAGGAAGATGAAGATGTGGATATAAGTGCAGTGCTCGCAGAAGTTAAACCAACAGAAATTAAAGAAGAAGATGAAGAAAAGCCAAAAAAATCAAAGACTAAAAAGTCTACTAAAAAAGTAGAGAAAGACCAAAAAGAAGATAAGATAAAGAAAGAAACAGAGTCAAAAGAAGAAACAAAACAAGAAGAAATACAGGAAAAAGGAGAATAAATATGTTTACAGCACAAGATGTTGTTAAACTTCGTGCCAGCACAGGTGCAGGCATGATGGATTGCAAAAAAGCACTAACAGAAAGTGATGGAGATTTTGATAAAGCAGTAATTTGGCTTAGAGAAAAAGGTATTGCTGCAGCAGCGAAAAAGGCGGACAGAATAGCCGCAGAAGGTGCTGTGGGTTCTTATATTCACATGGGCGGTAAAATTGGCGTTTTGGTCGAAATTAATTGTGAAACAGATTTTGTTGCACGCAGTGAACAATTTTTAACTCTTTTAAAAGACATTGCTATGCAAATAGCAGCCGCTAATCCAAAATATGTACGTATTGAAGATGTCCCAGCGGATGAAGTTGACAAAGAAAAGGAAATTCTTACTCAACAATCATTAAATGAAGGTAAACCAGCAAATGTCGTTGAAAAAATGGTTGAAGGTAGAATCCATAAATTTTATAAAGAAATTTGTCTTCTTGAACAAGAGTTTGTAAAAGATACTTCGAAAACAGTTAAGGAAGTTATAAACGAAGCCATCCTTGCAATTGGTGAAAAAATAAATGTTCGTAGGTTTGTTCGTTATGAAATGGGTGAGGGACTTGAAAAACGTCAAGACAACCTTGCTGAAGAAATTGCAAAGATGACAAAAAAATAAGTTAAACTTAAAAAATCCACTTCGGTGGATTTTTTCATTATGTATAATTATGTTATTTCATTTGATTTTATTAGCATTTTAATGTATTATATTTTTTAGTTTAATATATTAAGGAGTTTTTATGCGAGACGAAACAATGGTAAAAGATGTTATGAATGGTTATGAAAGTGACCTAAAAAAAGCACATGAACATTTGCTAAATGAATATCAAGTTATTCGTGCTGGCAGAGCCAATCCGCATATACTAGATAGAGTTATGGTAGATTACTATGGAGCTATGACACCACTAAATCAAATGGCGAATATTCAGGTACAAGAGGCTCGCGTTTTGGCTGTAAATGTTTGGGACCAGTCACAACTAAAAAATGTAGAAAAAGCAATCCAACTTGCTGACCTTGGTGTTCAACCAACTGATGATGGTAAGACTATAAGACTGATTTTTCCAGCATTAACAGAAGAGCGTAGACGTGAAATTGTGAAACAGGTTAAAAAACTTTGTGAAGATACAAAGGTGGCTATGCGTGGTGCAAGGCGTGATTGCTTGGATATGTACAAACAAATGAAAAAAGACAACATGCTTAGCGAAGATGAATATAATAATCTTGAAGATGATGTTCAGAAGCTTCAAGATAGATATATTGAACTGTGTGATAAATCTAGCGATGCAAAAGAAAAAGAGGTTATGGAAATTTAATGGACTACATTCTTATGCCACTTGACGAGGTTGTTAATACTTTGACGCAAAAAGGTATTAAATGTAATTTAGTGTGCAACAATTATGGCACGCTAGGCGATACCAAACTTGTGACAAATGTTATTATACAAAATGGTAGTGCAACTATAACTTATGGCGAGTTTTTGTTTAATTTAAAGGATGGCGATGTACAAAAAGATTGATGAACACGCTTTGCCTGTGCATATAGGCATTATTATGGATGGTAATGGCAGGTGGGCAAAAAGGCGTATGCTTCCGAGGCTGTTTGGTCACAGGGCAGGTGTTGATGCATTAAAACGGGTGACCGAGGCTGCACAAAAAATTGGAATAAAGGTTATGTCATATTTTGCTTTTTCTACTGAAAATTGGAAACGTAGCAAAGAAGAAGTTGATGGCATATTTGGTTTAGTGCTGACACATCTAAAAAAAAATTATGATAGGTTTGTTAATGGTAAGACAAAAATAATGACTATGGGTGACATTTCAAAACTTCCAAAAGAACTTTACGAACTTTTGCTTGATGTTACTGAAAAAACAAAAAACAACACCGAATTTATTGTAAACATAGCACTAAATTATGGCTCAAGAAGCGAGCTTGCTCGTGCGTTTACAAATCTTGCAAAGAAAGGCAAGGTTGAAATAACTGAGAACGATATAAAAAGTGAACTTTACACAAGTGAATTGCCTGACCCAGACCTTATTATTCGCACAAGCGGAGAAATGAGACTTTCAAACTTTATGTTATTTCAAAGTGCGTATAGTGAATTATATTTTCCAAAAATCCATTGGCCAGATTTTGATGAAAAACATCTTAGAAAAGCAATTATAGAATACCAAAGCCGTGATAGGCGCTTTGGTAATGTAAAACAGGAGAAAAATAAATGAAACAAAGAATTATAACAGGAGCAA
>CALWOY010000015.1 GCA_944383255.1 uncultured Clostridia bacterium | reverse complement strand
TCAATCTTGTTATTTCTTCAGGAATTTCATTCTCTGGACATATGAAAGTTTGAAACTGTTCTTTGATGAGTCCATTTTCAATTTTCACTGCACCAATTTCAATTATTTCATTATATTCAGCACTAAGTCCCGTTGTTTCACAATCAAATACAACAAATGTATGTGATTTTACATAATCTGAGTAATTTGGTTTTACATCAAACAAATTCTCTTGTCTATCCAGTATATATGGTGCAGGTTTGACATATTTATATTCGTCAATATGTATATTTTTAATTATAGGCTCTTCAATCTCAGGTTCCTGCTTGTCTGCCACAAGTGATGTATCTATTTCACAAAAAGATATGCTTTTAATATAAAGCCTTTTCTTTTCATAATCCTTTTTTATATCACCTACAACCAAAATACTATCACCATCTTTCAAAACGTTAACTTTTTTATATGATGTCTTATGTGCAAAATAAATTGCATCTATACTACCAGTATGGTCAGTAATTGTAAAAGTAAGATAATGACTTGGTTCATCAATTCCCTTTTGCTTGTTTCGTTTTGAAATATAAGTTTTGTCTACAAAATTAGAAATCTTACCAGCTAAGATAACCGACATTTTTACATCTGTTTGATTTTTTATTGGCTCAGGCATAGGTGTTATCTCTTGTCCGCAAAGAAGTTCTGGCATAAATACTGGATACCTTTCAACCTCTTTTTGTTTAGGCAAATTTTCATAAACATTTTTTTCATGTAAAGCAAGCGACTCCTCATCCAAATTTTCATCGCTTTTAATTAAATTTACACCAAAATTAGCTATGAAATTAGTATTTAAATGTTTTAAAATTTTGTCTTTGACCTTATTATCAATAAAATACTGATAAACAATGTCTAAAAGCGTAATGTTTATATCTATAAAGTCATTATTTTTAACTATTGAAATATTTTTGTCATCATAATATGCAAACATCGATGGATAAGTAGATTGTAAAAACTCAAAAAGATTTTTCTTAATAAGATTTTCATCAAGATAACTTTTTTTAAATTTAATTTTAACTTCACATCCGAGAGAAAGTTCTTTTTTTACAAAATCAGATATTTCAAGTTTCTGTACATCATCAAAATTTTGACAACTTTCTGGATACAAAAACACTATTTGTGCAGAAAAAGAATGGGTGCTATAAGTCACACTTTGCACCCTAAGAAAATCATATTTACCACCAAATTCGGTGTTTATCCTATCAAGTATCTCCATCACAGCCCCACAACTGCTATATGCACAATATCTACTACGACTACAAATAGTAGCAAGATTATCAGCCCATAGAAATGAATATAATTTTCCACCTTGCGACTGACTACAGGTTTTCTAAAAATCCATTCCAGGAGTGTAAACACCGCATGCCCTCCATCTAGTGCTGGAATTGGCAAGAAATTGAAAACCGCCAAGTTCGACGCTAGTAATGGCAATAGAATAAGGAAGTTTGCAAAACTTGATTGCATAATTCCAGCCATCATACCTATTGTTGAAATAGAACCGCCTAGTTCTGAGAATGCAATTTGCCCTGTTATTATCTGCCAGAAGCCTTTCAAAACAACCCAAGCAAAACCAAATGCTAGTTCAAAACTACGCCCAAGTGCTTCCCAAAAATTGTGCACATATGCCTCAGTTGAAAACCCAGCAACAAGCCTTCGTTCTTCTTCGCCTTGTTCATTGGTTACAGTTTCCTCTGAAAGCCTAATTACAACTTGTATTCTTTGGTTATCTCTTTCTACATCAAGAGTAATGTCAGTATCTGGACCTGCTTCACTCAAAAGTTGTGAAAGTGTTCCAGAAAATGCAAAACTAATGCGTGTTCCATTTACTCCCCAGATAATATCGCCCTCTTGCAACTCTCCATACAAATTTGAATAATTGGCATCAAGTGTTGCAACACGTGGAATGTCATAACCATAAGATAATAAAAGTATAAAAGAAAATATTATAGCACTAAGGAAGTTAAAAGTTACACCCGCCATATAAACAAGTAACCTTTTCCAAGGCTTTTGGTTTATAAAATCGCCGCTATGGTCAACTTTTTTAGCATCTGTTTTTTCTTTACCTTCAGTTATATCATTTATTTGTTTAATTATTTCAGTGGTTTGTTCATTCTTTGTAACTTTTTTTTCTTCTTTTGTACTTTCTACAATATCTGATGTCTTCCCATTCTCATTATTGTCATTTTTGACAATAGTAGTGTCTTTTTCGCTATCATTATTTTTATCGTCCAATTTATCTTTCTCGGCATCATTTTTTTCAATATTCTTGTCTTTATCGTCCAGTTCGTCGTCATCACCTTCACCAGCAAAAGCACAATAACCACCTAGTGGAAATATACGCAAGGAAATTTTTTCTCCACGCTTATTTACTTTACTAAAAATTGCTTTACCAAAACCTATAGAAAATTCTGTTATTTTAAAACCTAGCCATCTACCAACACAGTAGTGACCAAATTCGTGAATCAAAACCATTAAAAGCAAAACACATATTGCAAGAATTACATAACCTATCGTGATTAAAATACCCATTTTATCTCCTTTATAAAAGTATTACTAAAAATATAAATATAAGCGGAACACAGACAATATGACTGTCCATTCTATCCAAAATTCCGCCATGGCCTGGCAAAATATCACCAGAATCTTTTACATTGGCTTTACGTTTTATATAACTTTCAAGCAAATCTCCAAGTTCACAAACGACTGATGCAATAAAGCCAATAATAATAAAATGCCAAAATGCAAATCCTACTTGCATAAATACTTCAGCATACATATCAAAAGCATTGAAGATTAGGTATAATAAAACTGCTGAAATAGTACCCCAAAACACTCCGCCAATTGCACCTGAAATTGTTTTATTAGGACTGATTTTTGGACAAAGTTTTTTGCCTTTAAACAATGAACCTGTAAGATAGGCAAAAGTATCTGTAAAAATTGGTATTATAAATGTTAGTATAAGACCAAAAGTACTCAACAAAAACAATGCATTTGATGTATATGTTGTAAAGTAATTAGACATAACAGCAATATCATTTATAAACACAAAGAAAAGCATTAAAATTGCAGGATATAAATAAATGTACATAGTCTGAATTGCTTTATAAATAGAAAAAGATTCAACTCTAAGTTTAAGGTTTCTAGTCGCAATTTCATTTTTTGTAGACTTATACATTATAAGACTCAAGAACCACTGAGCCATAACAAAAACTATAATGAGTGCTAGTTCCATTAAAATTAGCATATACCAACGCATATCAAGATTTAAGCATAAAACAAACAAACCATATGCGAATAATGGATATGCTATTGCAAAGTATTTATTATTATAAACACCCATTTTGGCAAATAGACGGCTTGTCTCATAACATGCATACATAGCAATTATCACCATAAAAGCATCAAAAATATATGTTGACAATTGTCGTGCAAGCAATACAAGCACAAGTATAGCAACAAGCGTTGCTCCTGTTATAATTCTTTGTTTCATTTATTTTTCTCCTGTTTTACATTACCAAAGCGCCTATCGCGACTTTGATATTCTATAATTGCTTTTCTAAGATGTTTTTCATCAAAATCTGGCCAATGAATTTTTGGAAAATACAGTTCGCTGTAAGCACTCTGAAATAACATAAAGTTTGAAAGCCTCATCTCTCCGCTTGTACGAATAATAAGGTCTGGATCAGGCAATTCGCTTGTGTAAAGTTCACTTTTTATATCGTCTTCAGTTATTTCAACCTTGCCCTTTTTTGCAAGATTTGTAAATGCACGAGCAAGCTCACTTCTTGAACCGTAATTTAGTGCTATATTTACAATAAATTCTGTGTTATGCTTTGTTTTCTCAGTGACATCAAGCAATAGTTCATAAAGTTCTTTTGGGAGTTTTGAAATGTCTCCCATGGTCATTATTTTTGTTTTACCATTAACAAACCTATCATAATTTTCTTTTAAATGTGTTAGCACTAAATCAAATATGCCATCAACTTCTTCTTTGCTACGTTTCCAATTTTCAGTAGAAAAAGCAAAATATGACATAACTTTTATTCCAAT
>CALWOY010000014.1 GCA_944383255.1 uncultured Clostridia bacterium | reverse complement strand
CAATCGCAAAATAAATTATTAAAAATTTTAGAAGGTCCACCTAAAAATACTATATTTTTGGTGTCTACTACAAATTTAAATAAAGTTCTTGCAACGGTTAGGTCAAGGCTATTAAAAGTTGATGTTACACCTTTTGATAGTGAAAGTCTTTGTGAAATATTTTCAGAATATAAAAACAAGGAAGATTTTTCACTCGCTTTAGATTACACAAATGGCTATGTTGGAGATATGGTGCATATCTTAACTGATGAAAATTTTATTACAAACTATAACTCGGCAAAAGATATAGTTATTAAATTAAAAACAAGTGCCGAAATTGTAAATTTTATAAATCCCAAAATCACCAAAAACCAATTTAATGGTATAATAACATTGATGCAAAGTATGTATGGTGATCTGATGCTTTTAAAAGCGGGGGAAAAAGAACTTGTAAAAAACAAATCAATATTAAGTGACCTTTCACAAATTCAAGATGAATTTTCAATGAAAGCACTAACAAACATTATAAAAAGAATAAATGAAGTGAACAAAAAACAATATTCAAATGTTACACTATCACTTCTTTTTGAAAGTTTACTCACTAGCATTTTGGAGGTAAAATATTTATGCAGATAGATAAAGTTGATGTATCATATGAACCAAATGGAAAAATATATTCATTTCTAGCAAATGGTTTACCATTAAAAAAGGGTGATGTCGTTATTGTGGATACCGTTCGAGGTGCAGAACTTGCATATGTTGCAAAGGATGTTGAATATTTAGAAAATTACGAGTACGAGGATCAATTAAAAAAGGTGTTAAGGCTTGCAACACAAAAAGATATTGAGCAAAAAAAAGAAAATAAGAAAAAAGAAAAAGAAATTAAACAAACAGCCGAAAAGTTAAGTGAAGAACTTGGACTTGATTTAAAAGTTACTAATGCAGAACTCAATTTAGACCAATCTAAAGTTGTAATAAACTTTACATCAGAGGGTAGAGTCGATTTTCGTGAACTTGTTAAGAAATTGGCTGCAATTTTTAGGTGCCGAATTGAACTTCACCAGATAGGTGGGCGAATGGAAGCACAATTACTTGGTGGGCTTGGTCCATGCGGAAGAGAAGTTTGTTGTAGTAGATTTTTAAAAGATTTTGACCATGCAAGCATCAAAATGGCAAAGAACCAAGGGATAAGTCTTAACCCTAGCAAAATAAGTGGACTTTGTGGAAGACTTATGTGTTGTCTTGCCTATGAAAATGACTATTATGTCGAAGTGGCGAAAAAGATGCCAAAAATAAACTCCATGGTTAAAACAAGAGATGGTGTTGGCAAAGTTGTATACAATAATTTACTTAAACAGACGGTTGATGTAAGGTTTGAAAAAGGTGAAAGTTTTGAAATAAAAAATTTCACCTTAGATGAAATAATTTTAGAGGATAAAGATGGAACTAAGGCTTGATGACCTTATGCTAGAAGGACTTAAAATTTATCAATACAAGGATGGCTACAACTTTACAAGTGACAGTGTATTACTTGCAAATTTTGTTTCAACAAAAAAATCTAGTCGTTGCGTTGAAATAGGTGCAGGGAGTGGAATAATTTCCATACTTGTATCTCATAAACAACAGCCTCAAAAAATTTATGCCTTTGAAATTCAAAAAAAATATAGTGACCTTGCTAAAAAAAATATTGAATATAACAAAATTGAAAATATACAAGTAATCAATGATGATATTGAGAATTTTTCTAAATATTTAGATGCAGAAGTTGATGTTGTATTTTGTAATCCTCCATATTTTAGTGGTGAAATAACAAGTCAAAATGAAGAAATTGCACTTAGCAGGCATCAAAAATATCTTTCGCTTGAAAAACTTGCAAAAGTGTCTTCAAAATTATTAAAATTTGGTGGTAGTTTTTTTGTTGTTTATCCAGCGGAAAAGCTGTGTGAACTTATCTGTGTTTTAGTTAAATACAATCTCATTCCAAAGAAAATGTTTTTTGCACAGCCAAATTTACAAAAAAACGCAAATACAGTGTATATTATGTGCAAAAAAGGTGGAAAATTTTCTGTAAAAGTTATGCCTGTACTAGTTACAAATGATTTAGACGGAAATTATGTTCAAACAATTCAAAAACTATATCGTGATGAGGTGAGAAGATGATATATTTTTTATCGACACCAATTGGAAATTTAAAAGATATAACATTGCGCGCAATTGAAACTTTAAAAAGTGTTGATGTTATTGCATGTGAAGATACAAGAAATTCACTGAAACTTTTAAATCATTATGATATTCACAAAAAACTAATTGCCTATCATAAATTCAATGAGAAAGCAAGCACAAATGGTATAATAAATTTGGCAAAAGAAGGAAAAAATATTGCAATAATAAGCGATAGTGGCACACCACTAATTTCTGACCCGGGCGAAATTTTGGTAAAAAGTTTAATTGAAAACAATATTCCTTTTACTGTAATCCCAGGTGCAAGTGCGGTCATCTCTGCACTAATTTTAAGTGGCTTTGCAGGCGGTGCATTTACTTTCGTTGGATTTTTAAATGAACAAAATAAAAAACGTCGAGCAGAACTTGAAAATATAAAAAATTTTGAAGGTGCAATAGTTTTTTATGTCTCGCCTTATAATATTTTTTATGATATAAAGTCTATTTATGAAGCTCTTGGCGACCAAGAAGCATGCCTTGTAAATGAAATTACAAAAATGTACGAAAAAACTTTACATTTTAGACTTTCGTCAACTCTTGAAATTGAACCAAAAGGTGAGTATGTTCTTGTGGTAAATAATAAACCACAAAAACAAAAAAACAACCAAAGTATTGAGGAGCAATTAAAAGAGTTACTAAGTCAAGGTATGGAAAAAAATGAAGCAATAAAAATGGTTGCAAAAAATAATAATTTAAAGAAAAGTGAAGTATATAAATTTGCAATAAATATTAAATAATTCTACACAATAAACATCCAAGCACCGCGCTTATCACACCGCCTAGAAGCGAAATGATAATTGCCGGTGCTATTTTTTGTTTTGAACCAGCAAAGTAAACTGCGGACACATAAAATACCGTTTCGCTACTTCCCATTATGGTACATGCACAGCGAGAAATAAAACTATCTGCCCCATAGCGTGAAATTATATCTTCAAGTATTGATATGCTACCACTACCAGTAAAAGGTTTTAAAAGCACAAGTTCACATACTTCATTTGGTATACCAAGCACATTAAATAACGGAGATAAAAATTGTACCAAGAGTGTTCCAAGTCCGCTGGCACGAAAAAGTGCTACACAAATCATAATTGCAACAATGTATGGGAAAATTCCTTTTACAAGGTCAAAAGAACTTTTTGCACCTTGACAAAAAGCGGAGTACAAATTGACTTTTTTGTATACGCCATAAATAATTAGCACTATTAAAATTATAGGAATAATATATGCACTCATATTTTTTTAATCTTTTTATATGCAAAAAGTAATAATACCGAAATTGTCGTGGCTACTACACTTGATATGATGATAGGTAAGATTATATCTGACGCACTACTGCTACCAGCACTTGCTCTTAATCCAATTATTGTAGTTGGAAGTAGTTGAATACCAGTTGAATTTATTACAAGAAGCATAAGCATAGCGAACTTGGTGTGTTTTAAATCTTTTTCCATACTTTTAATAGCCTTTATTCCACTTGGTGTTGCAGCATTGCCAAGTCCAAGTAAATTGCTAGAAAGATTATAAGAAACATATTTTATCTGTTCTTCATCGTTTATTTTAAATAGTTTTTTTATAAGGGGAGAGAGTAGTTTTGCAAGTTTATCTCCAAGCCCGCTTTGGTCTACAATTTCCAGTATTCCAAGCCAGACAGCATAAATTGCCAAAAGATTTATGCAAAGACTAATCACATCTTTTGATTGGTCAATCATTGTGTTAATAATAAGATTAGGCTCTACAAAAATAAGTACACATAAACTTATTAGCATTATGCCTGTCCAAATTTTGCTCATATCTATATGTATGCTGGACTATAAAAAATATTTGTATTAAATTTAAAAATAATATATAATAATTTTTGGAGACAAGAAATGTTTATTGATACACACGCACACCTTCAAGATGCACTTAAAATAAGGCTTGATGAAGTAATTCAAAACGCAAGACTAAACAATGTTCAAAAAATCATATGTGCAAGTTATGACTTATCTTCTTCTTATGATGCCGTAAATATAAGTACAAAGTATGAAGGTGTGTTCGCAACAATTGGAGTACATCCCGAAAATTGTGAAGAATATAATGATGAAATTGAGCAAAAACTTGAGAAACTTTGTGAAAATAAAAAGGTGATTGCCATAGGCGAAATTGGACTAGATTATCACTATACAAAACAAAATAAAGATGTTCAAAAAGATGTATTCATACGGCAAATAAAACTTGCAGATAGATTAAATCTTCCAGTTGTAATTCACACACGAGATGCTATAGGTGACACTTTGGAAATTGTTGAAAAATATAAACAATATTTTAGGCACGGCGGAGTTTTTCATTGTTTTCATGGGTCGGTTGAAGTGCTTAACAAAATAATAAAACTTGGCTTTTATGTTTCTTATGGTGGTGCAATTACTTTTTCAAATGCAAATACTTTAAGGGAAGTTGTAAAGGTAACTCCAACAGAGAGATTGCTTACTGAAACAGATTGTCCGTATATGGCACCAGTCCCACTTAGGGGTACAGAAAATGAACCTAAAAATATACCAATAATTGTTCAAAAAATAAGTGAAATAAAAAATATTGAAATAAATAATCTTGAAAAAATATTAGAAGAAAATACAAAAAAAATATATAAAATTTAATTGGAATAAATATGGATTTAAACAACTTTAAATTTAATAAAAAATATGGCCAGAATTTTATTTTTGATACAAATTTATTGTCTGCAATTGTGCGTGATTCTGGAGTTGCAAAAGATGATGAAGTGCTTGAAATAGGTGCTGGTGCAGGCACTTTGACTGAAACATTGTCCAAAACGTGCAAAAATGTTGTTGCATATGAAATAGATAATAATCTAAAAGATATTTTGAGTGAAAAATTTAGTAATAAAGACAATGTAAAAATAATTTTTGCTGACGCACTAAAAACCAATTTATGTGAAATTGAAAATAATTTTAAAAATAAATATAATATTGTTGCTAATCTTCCTTATTATATAACTACTCCGCTTATTTTTAAATTTATTGAATCCAAAAAAGTACAAAGCATAACCATTATGGTTCAAAAAGAAGTTGCCGAGAGAATGGTTGCAAACGTAAATACTTCTGACTATGGAATACTTACTGTTATGTTAAATTTTTATGGTGATGTTAAAATTACAAGAATTGTCAAAAGGCACTGTTTTACTCCAATGCCAAATGTAGACTCAGCAGTGGTTAAAATATCTCCAAAGATTGCCATTTGTGATAGTAAAATATTTTCTGATATTGTCCACAAAAGTTTTGCTATGCGAAGAAAGACAATTCTGAATAACTTATCAGCAGGCTACAAAGTTGATAAAAATATTATTTTAGAATGGCTATCTAAAAATAATATAAATGAAAGGGCTAGGGCAGAAAACCTAAGAGTAGAAGATTATGTCAATTTAACCAAAACTTTCGACACAATCACTCCTTATTTGTCATAAATATAATCACCAACAAAAACTCTTTGCACTATAATATATAGTGTAATTTTTTTTAGGAGATGTATATGTTAAAGAAAACATTGGTACTGTCATCTGTTGATGGTGGTAATGAAAAAGCGGTTATGAGTTTGGAGAAAAATAACGGCGATACAGAAGGACAAGTAAAATTATATAACTTCCACGATGAGCCTAATGGAATTTTAACTCTTGGCTTAAAAGAGGGTGATAGGGTCGTGAAGATTGGCTTAACAAGAGTTGGCAATTTCAAATACACATTTGCCACACCTACGCCACTCGAACTTGGTGAATTTTCGTGTGCTGTTGTAAATATCTACAAAGGTGAGGCGAAAGCACTTTTGCATGGTTGTACTCAAAACACCAAAATATCAGATGAATTTTTGGCTAAGGCGGTCATGCAGATGCAAGATGTAACAACTTTTGATGAGTGCAAAGATGTGCTTGATAAAAATCATATTGAACTTGAAGATCAAGAAAAGATTGAAGAAGAAATAGATAAAAATATGTCTGCGTGTGGAGATAAATGTACCACTTGCAAATATCGCTATGCATTTTTTAGTGAAGATGAAACTTCTTCAAACAAAAGTGAAAGTTTTTATGATAGCATAAGCGAAGATATAACAAATTTGTTCTCATCGCATAGTGAAGAAGAATTTTTATCGCAGATCATACCATTTTCAAAATGGGTAAAAATTGAAAATGAAGATAGCGATGATTATTATGTTTTGGGGTTAATCTATGAAAATGACCAAGTAAAATACATATGTTATGGCGTGCCAGGTCTTTATACTGATGCACCGCCAAAAGAACTTCGCGGGTTTGCAGAATGGCTACCACTTGACAGTACAAAAGAAAATGAGTATGGCTACTGGATAACTTATCAAGACGCCGATACTGGCGAAAATGTTAAGGCAAGTTTCACTGTGGTGTAAAGATATTATTGACAATGCTACTTTGTTATTGTATACTCACATAAGATGAGGTAAATATGCTTATAATTATTTCTGGTTCTGCTGGCGTTGGCAAAAATACAATAATAACGCAGATATTAAATGATAATCCAAATATAAAACTCATGAAAACTTGTACAACGCGTATGCCAAGGCACACCGATGAGGATATGCATAGTCCATATATCTATGTTACGCGTGAGGACTTTGAAAATAAAATAAAAAATGGCGAACTTTTTGAACATGAGGAAATTCATAATAATTTTTATGGAGTTTTAAAGTCATCACTAGAAGAAGTTAAAAAAAGACAAAATCATTTTATAAAAGATATTGGTGTACTAGGTCAAATAAATCTTAAGCGTGCGTTAAAAAATAAGGTTGAAGTGTTATCCATTTTTTTAACAGCACCAAAAGAAGAACTTATAAAACGTCTTAAAGCACGTGGCGACCACGATATTGACCTTAGGATTTCTAGAATGGAATTTGAACTTAGTTATGCGAAAAATTACGATTATGTAATAGAAAATTTAAATTTAAATAAAACGCTTAAAAAAGTTGAAACAATAATTAAAAAACATGAAAAAATTGAACAAAAAAGATTTGAAAAAAAATAAAGGCTAGCAACCTTTATTTTTTATTGTATAATTTTATCTCCGTCTTCACCATAACCATGGTTTAATTCCCAATACTCTTCCAAGTAATTATTGTCAATTACACATTGTTCAATATCGTGCTCACCCTCAATTTGACACATATAATCATGAATTTCTTCAAGTTGTTGTTGTTGTATTCCAAGGTCTGCATTGGTGTCTTTAAGGTCATCGAGTGTGCTTTTCTGTGAATTTAAAACAAAAGTTTGAATTATTCCAACTAAAAGAAACAAGCATGCCACTACAGCCATTACAATCATTGTTGTTTTGAATTTCTTTTTCTCTTGCATATTTTTAACATCCTTTGTGAAAACTTTCTAAATATATGATAGCACCAATTTCTAGTTTTGGCAATTAGTTTTCCAAGAGTAAATTGTTCCACGGCGAGTGAAAGCACAAAAAATGTTACAACATATAGTCTAAATTGTCCATATAGAAATATTTGATTTACTATAAACAGAACAATAAATGCACAAATGACAGATATAAATTCTAATATATTTGTAACTATTTTATTATCATTGCAAAGAAATGAAATTATATACGAAATATCAAAAAATAGTCCAGATAAAAAACCTGACATAATTACAAACAAAATAATATAAGGTTGAGATAGCGTTTCAAAAAGTATCATTTAAATATTCTTTTAAGAAGACTTTGTTTTTCTTTTTTATCACTCCATTTAATACTTTCAATAACTCCACTGATAACAAGGTCACCATTTTCTTCGTCAAGTTTAACGGTTTGAAGTTCACGCCCCAAAATTTTCATCTCACAGTCAAGTGCCATTAAATTGACTTCAGTAGGAGAAAAAGAGATAACTTTTTCAACACCAGTTATACTTAGGTCGTTTCTATTAACCAATCTCAATATATTTTCTTTCACCATAAAATCTCCTAATTTATATATATTATTGACATAAAAAAAATATGAAAAAAGACTGTTCTAAAATAGCCATGTTATGCTTGTTTTAAAACAGTCTTAGAGATTATTCTTTCTTATTTTGAGTTTGTTTTTCAAGAAGTGTTTTTATATCTGTAAGTAATTCCTCTGTGGTCGGTTTGTGTTCAAGACGTTTCTTTTCTTCTTCCTCTTGCTTTTTCTTTTCGCGAAGTTCTGCAGTTTTCGCAATTACTTCACGTCTGTCTTTTACATTTATCCCCATTTCTTTAAGTTGTTTTTTCTCTGCACTTGTAGGAAGTTCTGAAATTTGTTTTTGCAAAAAGCCTTTTGACTTCATAAATATTCTTAGTATACAGAAAAGCACAAACGCAACTAGAAGGAAATTGATAATTGCGGTGATAAAAGAACCCCAATCAATGTAAATACTGTTGGCAAGGTCAACTGCACCAGTTTCATCTACAACTTTTTTAAGAAATGTATAAGCACTATCTAGTCCTGTGCCACCAAGTGAAAGTAGATAATTTATAAAAGGCATAATTATACCATTTGTAAGTGCGGTAACAATTGCAGTGAAAGCACTTGCAACGATAACACCTATTGCCATATCAACGACATTACCACGTGTTATAAACTTTTTAAAATCACTAAAAAACTTTTTCATTTTTAACCTCATTGGTAAGTATAAAAATATTGGCAATTTTTGTCAATATTTTTTTAAGTTGTATTTGTTTGACACTTTGGTGGTGTTAAATTATAATAAAATGTATAGACTAATAAATAAAGGTGCTTATGGAAAATAAAAATCAAGAAACTCAAAAACAAATGCCTGAGCACATAAGACGTATGTTTGCAGAGAGGCGTAAGTCAGGCGAGGTTAATAACGCCGATATTTTGAGTGCGCCAAGTGAAGAGCCAACAGAGCAACAAGACGATATAAAGCAAGATGACATAATTCAAAATGAAAATATGCAACCCTCTGCTTATGAAGAAACACTCCAACAAAATGAAGAAACATCAAATCAAGATGAGAAAAAAACCAAAAATCATAAAATAAGTAAAAAGGGTTGGATAATTATATCTTGTGTTTCTGCATTGTGTTTAATTGGACTTATACTTGGGTTAGTTTTTGGACTTTCACCCAAGTACATAAAGATGCAATCACCAACAGTGACAGTGCACGCACTTAGTGATAGAACTATTGTCAGTGTGGAAGAAAACAGTGATGCAGTTATTTATGAATTTCGCATTTCTAACGGCAGTGATAGTAGAACCATAAGGTCAAATTATCCTAGCGTTACTATTACAAGTTACTTAAATAGTGTTGGTGAATATACAATACAAGCAAGATACATAGGTGACAATGAAAGGAAAAATTCTGATTATAGCACTACATATACCTTTACTTATCGTGAAGTTCTAGATACCCCAGTCGCTACATTGCAAGAAAACTTACTAGTTTGGCAAAGGGTGGATAATGCTAGTATGTATTATATTTACTATTCCACAAATGAAGATGAACTTTTATATTTCACTGTACAACAACCTGCGGATACTTCACAAACAGTTTCTTTTGATTTATCGGCACTAAATGAAAGTAAGGCAGGGAAATATTATCTATATATAGAGGCAATAGCCGGGGATGGAAGTTTTTATTATAATAGTGGGCTAAGTGCACCTTTGGAATATGACAATGTAAAACAACTTTCAGCACCAAATGATGTAAATTATAATAGACAAAATAATACGCTTTCATTTACAGTAAATGGTGATATTGAAAGTGATGTAAATTTTACATACAACTTTGAAATTATTATAAACCAAACATATAGATATGTTTATAGAACAAATCAAGTAACAGCGGTAAATATTGACCTTAGTCCTTACATTTCATCACAAGATATTACCAGTTTGTCTCTGCGAGCACTAGGAGATGAGATATATTTAATAAGTTCACAAATAGTTACCGCTATGTTAGATTAAAGAATATAATTTTTAATTAAAAACATACTACTTTTAGGTGGTATGTTTTTTAATGGAAATATTAGAAAAAATTAAAAAACAATTAAATAATAATCCAGATGTAACACAAAGACAGTTTTTTATTGGTGGAAAAAATGTCTATCTTTTATTTATTAAAAGTACCATTGA
>CALWOY010000013.1 GCA_944383255.1 uncultured Clostridia bacterium | reverse complement strand
CTTCCAAAATTTTAAGCATGGTAAGTGTATCTTCATATTTTGGAAATTTATGTATTATTATATCTTCCTCACAAAGTATTGAGCCGGCAAGTATTGGCAAAACCGCATTTTTTGAGGTTTGTATATCAAGTTCGCCTTCAAGTTTATTACCACCGCAAATAAAAAAACTTTCCATAATGTTCTCCACATTAACTTATGCGAAGCATTATTTGTTTGTGCGGCTTTGCCTATGAATGTTTAAACACACACCTATTGCTGACATAAAAACCATAAGAGATGTACTTCCTGCACTTATAAATGGAAGTGGTAACCCTGTTGGTGGAATTGAACCCGTAACAACGGCAATATTTAAAACAACTTGCGTACATATCACGCACGCTATACCAATACACAAAAGACTTGCAAATCTATCTTTGGCATTGAGTGCAATCTTAACTAATAGGTAACACAATGTAGCAAATACCAAAATAAGTAGTGATGCTCCAAAAAAGCCACACTCTTCGCAAATTATTGAAAAAATAAAATCACTTTCAGCAAAAGGAAGATATAAATATTTCTGCCTTGAACTAAAAAGTCCTACACCAAATAGTCCACCATTTCCAAGTGAATATAATGATTGAATTAATTGAAAGCCCTCCCCTTGTGGAGATGCCCATGGATCCAAAAACGCCATTAAACGAAGTAGTCTATATGGTTCAATTAAAATAAGTACTGGCACTAAACATAATGCTGGTATGCCAACGTATATGAAATATTTAAGTTTTGTCCCACCAAAAAACAACATTGCAAGCATAACAATTCCAAGACACATAGTTATACTCATATTAGGCTCTAAAATGACTAATAAACAAAATAGTCCACCAACTGCAAGTGGTGGCAAAATAGTTTTAAACTTTTTTGCCTCATCTTTATGTTGTGAAAAATGGCAAGCACAAAAAAGCACTAAGGCAAACTTTGCTATTTCACTTGGTTGAAATGAAAAACCTGCAAAACCTATCCATCTTCTTGCACCATAATTTTCTATTCCAATGCCTGGAATAAATACAAGAACAAGAAATACAACAGCAACAATAACTGCTATCCACTTAAATTTTTTTAATTTTTTATAATCAAAAAAAGTAAAGAATATAAGTCCACAAAAGCCAAGTAATACTCCCATGATTTGTTTAACCAAAAAGAAAGTGGCATTATCATAATGTTTTTGTGCGGAATAAAAACTTGCACTGTATACCATTATGCAACCAAAAATGCACAAAAACAGTGTACATAACAAAACAAGTACTGTTGTTTTATCAAAATTAATCCTCATTTTCTGCAACAATTTTCGCAAAACTATCACCCCTTTCTGCATATGAATTAAATTCATCATAACTTGCACACGCTGGTGAAAGTAACACTACATCGTTAGTGCGAGCAAGACTTATGGCATAAATAACCGCTTCACTCATCTTTTTAAATGACAAAACATCGGTATATCCTTGTGATATAGCCGTTTGTTTAATTTTTTCTCCCATTTCTCCAAATGTCAAAATCATTTTAGTGTGCTGAGTATGCTTGAAAATAGAATTATATTCATAGCCTTTATCGCTTCCGCCAAGAAGTAAAATAGTTTCATCTTTTATGCTATCAAGTGCACAAATTGTACTATCTGGATTAGTCGCTTTGCTATCATCTATGTATGTTATGTTATTTTTCTTTAAAATGACTTGCATTCTATGTTTAAGTCCTTTAAAGCTTTTAATCGCCTTTTTAATCTTACGAGAACTTACTTTCATAAGTTTGGCAATAGATACCGCACAAAGTATATTTTCAACATTTCTATCACCTTTAAGTGTTATAAATTTTTTATCAACAACTTTTTTACCCGCATAACAAATGCAATCTTTATAAACATAGGCTCCATTTGTTTTATCTTTTAATGAATACATGATTACATTAGCATTGGTCACAATTTCAAAATCTTCATTACAAACAAAATAGTCCTTAGCATCTTGATTTATTGTTATTTTCTTTTTCATTTGGCTGTAATTTTCAAAAGTTCCATGACGCGAAATGTGATCAACTCCAATGTTTAAAATTGCACTGATATCAGGTTTTAAGTAACCAGCAGTTTCCAATGCAAAACTACTTACCTCACAAACAAGTATTGAATTAGGCGAGGTTAAATTTGCAATTTTTGTAATGGGAGTATCGGTATTCCCACAAAGAAAAACATCTTTATACTTTTGAGAAAGCATATTATACAAAAGATTGACCGTGGTAGTCTTGCCGTTTGTCCCAGTAACACATATCTTCTTCCCATAAGAAAACATAAAGCCAAGATAAAACTCGCTCATAAACTTTATGTTTGTTTTAGAAAGTATATCAATATTTTTGTTCCCAAGAATATTTACACCAGGACTAAGTATGGCAAACTCAATGTCATATTTTTCAATTTCATCAAGACTAGAAAGCCTTGTAGTGTTTTTTATATTTGCGCTATGCTCGTCGTCGTCAAATGTATAGACATTTTTTGCCCCACGTGAAAGCAAAAATGAGATTGCACTTTTTCCGCTTTTGCCAGTTCCATATACCAAAAAATTTTTTGTTAATATGTTCACACTATACCACCAAAATATAAAATCAACGTGATTGTAATTAAACAAACAACCATTGTCGATATTATATATATGGTGACAATTTTACTTTCATTCAC
>CALWOY010000012.1 GCA_944383255.1 uncultured Clostridia bacterium | reverse complement strand
CTTTAAACTTTTCAAAAGCAGATTTTACTTTTTCTACGCTTTCACCTTTTGCACTACCAAAAGTTGAATATGATAAAAATGCAACTTTCGCTAAATTGTTGGTTAGTCGTGTATATTCTTTTGCTGTTCGCTCTGCGATAGTGCAAAGTTCGTCGCAAGTAGGCTCAACCACAAGGCCACAATCCGCAAGTGCAAAAGGGTTGTCAGTAAGGTCATTATCGCCAACCATAAGCATAAATGAACTTACAAATTCATCTTCTTTTAAAAGTTGAAGTGCTGGCCTAAAAGTTGTAGCAGTCGGTACTTCTGCTCCTGCAACCATCGCATCGGCATAGCCAAGTTTAACAAGCATAGTAGCAAAGTAGAATGGATCCAAAATAAGTTTTTTCGCTTCATCCGCCGTCAAACCTTTATGTTTTCTTGCATTAAATAATTCGTCAGCCATTTCTGTTGTTTTTTCAAAAGTCTTTGGATTTAATATCTTATAATTTTTTAATTCTTTATTTTGCATAATTAGTGAACTTTCATCACCTATTAAGATGACATCACAAATATTATGTTTTTTAAGATATATTACCGCTTTCATAACCCTATCAGAAAAAGCGACTTCAGGAAACACTATTGTTTTATTGCACTTACTTGCTTGTTTTCTTAGGTATTTAAAAAAATTCATATGCCCTCTTCTAAGTAAAATATTTTACACATATAGTACAATACAGACAAATATTTGTCAAAAAGTTTTTATGAAAAAGTTTTTATCAATAGCCATTATCGTGATTTTAATAGCAATAATTGCCTCTCCAACAACATATATTGATGTTTGTTTTGATGCCATTACAGTTTGGGCTACTGTACTACTACCTTCATTATTGCCTTTTTTTATTTTTACCAAACTTCTCACATCACTAGGCTATGTTAAAAATGTTTCAAATTGTTTTGGCAAACTAATGTACAAAACATATCATACACCACCTATATCTTCATATGCTTTTATAATGAGCATACTTACTGGTTATCCAGTAGGCAGTAAACTTATAGCCGACCTCTACCACAACAATATACTCTCAAAAGAAGATGCAAAAAAGTGTATTGCTTTTACCTCCAACTCGGGACCAATGTTTATTGTTGGAAGTGTCGGTGTTGGCATGCTATTTTCCGCACAAGCAGGATATATTTTATATGCCTCGCATATTGTTGGTGCACTTATAAACGGTTTATTATATAGAGGGAAAAAATGCAAGGACGACGCACCCTACATCATAGAGAACAATAATAACAACGATGCAACCCTTTCAAGTTGCGTTATGGACAGTATATTTTCTGTGCTTTTAATTGGAGGAATTGTCGCCGTCGCCTTTATTATTATCGAAATACTCAATAATTTAAATGTGTTTTATCCAATAGTCTACATATTACAAAAAATTGGTATAGATGCAAATATTTCAACAGGCATACTTGACGGAATGCTTGAAATTACTAAGGGTTGTATAGATATTTCATCTTTATCATTGTCTTTATATACCAAAACCGTTATATGTAGTGCCATAATATCATTTGGCGGAATTTCAACAGCAATGCAATCAATGGCATTTTTAAAAGATATAACTGGATATGGATACTTCATTAAACAAAAAACAACACATATGATATTTTCCACAATCACATGTGCTGTGCTTTCAATTGCTTTAATTTGAGTAATACTCTCCAAGTTTTTGTTTAAGGTCTGCAACCAAAAATCTTAGTGAGTGTGCTTTATTAGTCATATAAGTTAAACCAACAACATATGCACTTAAGTTCTTGATATCTAATTTTTTGATACAATCTTGCATACACAAAATAAAATATTCAAGGTCATTTTTGAGATTTTCTTTTATTTTTTTATCAGAACTTAGTTCATCTTTCATCTGTCCAAGTATAATGCTCGCTTCATCCATAAATTTAGAAAGATTACCGCCTTGGCTTGTTGAACTATTTTGTACTGTTTGTACTGTTTCAACTTTTGTATCTGAATCAACTTGGTTTGAGTTTTCATTATTTTGCGATTTGTCATTTTGAATTTGTTTATTTCCGTCAAGGTCAAAACAATATGCAATAGCCTCTTTGAAAGGAACAACCACCGTTTGAGCAAAATTTTCAAATTCATTCATATTTTCACTTGTAAAATAATCTTTGACAAATTCATGAAAATTGATTTTTTTATCTCTAATATCAACAAAAATACAGAAAACAAGCGGAAGCACAATGGCTTTACTTTCAGGCATTACAAAATATCCATCTTTTGTTGGCAATTTTACCTTTGCCCTATTAAATTCTCTATCAAAATTGAAGTTTTGCATACATTCCGCTATAAGGTCATAAATCTCTTTTGAATCACTTATATTTTGCAAAATTTTTGCAATTATATTTTCAGCAAAAATAAATCTTCCATTTATTAATTCATCGCAACTTGCAAGGCAAGCCTGCACATTTTTTAGCGCCCTATCACTTAACATTTTTTCTCCTTAGTATTTTTTGATATTTTACCATATAACAAGTGATATTTCAACTCTAATAATAATTTTTTTAAGATATTTTACTTGCTTTTAATGTTTGTATATATTTGACTAAGATAAACTATTATGTTATTATAATTTAAAAAGTGGAGATGAAATGGATAACCGAGAACAAGAGACAACATTATATAAACTTATCGTTCTGTTTGTACTAGAAAAAATTGAAATTCCTTTAACAGAACAATCTATCATTGATATTTGCTATGGAAAAAACAATTGGATAAATAATTACATGGAGTGCAAGGAAATTATATATAACCTTGTAGAAGCGGGGTTCATATATAAAACCAATGGCAACAGCGAGGAAGATAGATACACAATCACCTACACTGGTAGAAATTGCCTTTCCCACTTTTATGAAAGAATAAATAAAGATCTTCGCGACCAAATAACTGAATATGTCAAAGAAAATAGAATGGCGTTTAAACGCTCACAAGAATATGTAAGTACAATTGATAGAAATTCCGATGGCAGTTACACAGTGTGTTTAAAAATTAGGTCAGCACTCATTGATGAACCTATGTTTGAGTTAAAAATAAAAGCACCATCAAGACAAAGTGCAATTGGAGCGACTAATATTTGGAGAGAAAAAGCACACCTAATATATGAAAATGTGTATGAAACTTTAATAGATATTGAAGAATAAATGGAGAAAATAGTGGAACCAAAACAACAAGCAGTTAAACCAATATTAAACATTGTGAATTTGACAAAAAAATATGGTGATAGAGTTGCGGTAGACAATATATCACTAAGTGTTTTCCCTGGTCAAATTATGGGGTTTTTAGGTGTAAATGGTGCTGGAAAAAGTACCACTATAAAAATGTTGACTGGACTTGCACATATAACCTCAGGAAATGCATTTATTTGTGGTCATTCCGTCAAAACTTCATTTGAACAAGCAATAAAAAATGTAGGTGCTATGATTGAAACACCTGTTTTTTATCCTTACCTTTCAGGCTATAATAATCTTAAATTTTACGCTAGACTTTCTGGCAACATTACTAACCAAAGAATAAACGAAGTTGCAACACTTGTTGGACTTGGAAATAGAATAAAAGACAAAGTAGGAAAATACTCACTTGGAATGAAACAGCGTCTAGGTGTAGCGCAAGCCCTTCTTAGTCGTCCAAAACTATTGATACTTGATGAACCAACAAACGGGCTTGATGCAAACGGAATTAGAGAATTTAGAATGATGTTAAAACAACTCGCCTACAAAGAAGGTATATCTATTTTGATTTCAAGCCATATACTAAGTGAAATGGAAAACCTATGTGATGTTGTTGCAATTATTGACAAAGGAAAAATAATACAAGTAAAAACTATGGAAGAAATAAAACATAGTTGTCTTCAAGCAGGTTCACAATACATTAAATGCAATGCACCAAACTACTCTGGAAAACTAATAACACAGTTCTTTGGAGCAAGAGTAAAAATTCAAGGTCAAAATGTATATATAACTGCAAAAGATAGAAAGAGTTTGCCACAAATGATAGTTATGCTTACGCAAAAGAAAGTACTCGTATACGCAGCAGGAGATGTGGACTACTCACTTGAAGATGTATTTTTAAACATTATAAATCAAAGTCATGGTACAAGCATAAGTTAGGAGAAATTATGAAAAAGATTTTTAGACTTGCCGCAGCAGAATTTAATAAAATTTTTTATAGGCCGTCGATATTCATTTTGACTGCCCTTTTGATTGTAACGCTTGTGCTCACCAATCTTCTTTATTCGCCATCACAAAACACAACCAAACTCTCCTATTCTGGTCAAAGCGTTAGTGTTGTATATCAAGAATTTCATAGTAGTACCAATACCATAAACAAATCGAGCATAGATAATTCTATTGAAACTTTATACAACCAAATTGAAGACCAGTTCAGTAGCATTGAACGAGATGACAAACTTAGCAATTTACAAAATAGAGTTTATGAAATACATTCATATATTACAAACGACCTTCGTGAAGATCAAATTTCTGCATCAACTGGCGGAAGCGAATCATTTATTGCCATATTTAATGAACTAAAACAAATGTGCTCTGCCCTTATGAGTTATCTCGCAACGTTACAATCTGAAACATTGAATTTTTATTTAACTGTGAATAACTATAACACTATTTATAATGAAATTGAAGATCTCTACGACGCTATACCTCAAAATTTTGATGCATATAGAACAGTAGAAGATTTTATTGATCTAGCAAACTCAATAAGACGTGGATTCCCACTTTCCTCGTCAAGACAAATAGTAGCAAACTTACAAGACTTGTCTATTGATCCTGACATATATTATGAACTTATCCAGACATACTACACAAATGCAAAACTTACTCTTAATGATGTTTATAATGCTCAAATAGAAACTTTCCTTGATGAACATTTTGAAAGTACTGACGAAGAAGACATTAAACAAATGAATGAATATATTGCAGAATATTATTCATATGCAGACATGAATATGACAGTGCTTGAAAATAAGTTTATGCTGCTTAGAATTGGTGACAAATCCGACACCGACCTTGAAAATCTTATAGGCTATACCGAAGTATCAAAATATGCCTTAAATGAACAAAACACTATATATGATTATTTACTTGAAAATGAAGATTTTGAGTATAATTATCTAACATCTTTTAACTTTAATGTTGCTTCTGGTGCAACAAGCAATGCGTATGATTACACCGTTTATACAATGCAAATACTCAGTGTTTTAATCATAGTGTTTACAATTTTTTACGCTTGTAGTAGCATTGCTGGCGACCAAACAAGTGGCACAATGAAGATGATTGCAATTAGACCATATACAAGAAATAAACTTTTTGCTGGAAAGTACCTATCTTGCGTTATGTTTGGCATTATGCTTATGCTAATTTCAACAGTGGCTTCATTTGTTGTTGGCATAATTATGTACGGCTTACCAATGAGTAGTTGTCTTGTTGTATTTAATTCTTCATCTATTATTTCAATTCATCCAATATTGCTACTACTATTGTACTTACTTTCACTTTTTGTCAATTTACTATTTTATATCTCACTTGCAATGCTCATTTGTTTATTATTTAAATCAAATACACTTTCCGTATTTTTAACAACCATTATTTATGCAGCTCAAATAGTACTCAGTGGACTTGTTGGTAGTGTATGGCTAAAATACACGCCATTTGGACATTTTGATTTATTTAAATATTTTGGCAATTCTAATCTTGGTATGTTCAGTATGAATATTTTACCTGATAGCAATTTCTTAACAAGTGCAATTGTACTTGGACTTATGATTGTTGTATTCAATTCATTATCGCACTTAATATTTAAACACAGAGATATAACATAAAATATAGAGAAGTTTTAGGACAGCCTGAGGTACTCGTTTAAGAGTGCCTTATTTTTTGCAGCAATGCTCACGCATTCTTGATGCTGTTCATCCACCCTTTTTGTTCCATGAGTTTTACTATTCAAAAAGTGTATGCAGGTATGCCCTCCTTCTCCATTGTCTAAAATTGAAAACCCATGAGGCATTCCATTGG
>CALWOY010000011.1 GCA_944383255.1 uncultured Clostridia bacterium | reverse complement strand
ATCGCGAAACTGGTGATATCTATGTTGTTGCAGAAGTTTTAGGTCATAAAGATGTAAATACAACTAAACGTCACTATGCAGCAATGAGCGAAGATATTAGACGTAGTGTTGCAAATAAGGTTAAACTTAGAGATTAAAAAATAGAACAAATGTTTGACTTTTTTGCTTTGTTCTGTTATTATTCAAATGTAAAGGAAAAATATGAAAAAGTCAGAACAAAAGATACAAGATATTTTATCGTTTATAGAAAATTATACCAAAAATTATGGTTATCCTCCTACTTATAGAGAAATATCAGTTGGTGTTAAATTAAAATCTATTAATTCAATTAAAAAGTATTTAGATAGATTAGAAAATTTAGGATATATATCTCGTAAAAATTTCAAAAGTAGAAGCATTGAACTTGTAAAACAAAAACAAGAGACTGTAAACTTCCCTATCTTGGGTCAAGTTGCCGCTGGCCAACCAATTCTTGCAGAACAAAATATTGAAAATTATCTCACTATTTCAAAAGTATTAATTGGAAATTTAGATGAAACCGCCCTATTTGCCTTAAGAGTTGATGGAGATAGCATGATTGAAGCAGGAATAAATAATGGTGATTTAGCAATAGTACATTATCAAAGTTCTGTAGAAAATGGCGAAATTGCCGTTGTAATGGTAGAAGATAGAGCAACCGTAAAATATTTTTTTAAAGAAAAAGATAAAATCATACTACGACCTGCCAATGAATTATACAAACCTATAGAAAGAAAAGATAACATTACTATAGTCGGTAAAGTTGTTGCCATTCTTAGAAAAATATAAAAATATTTAAAAATCACTTTAATATAAAAATAAAATATTATATACTAGATATAGTTTGCTGATATGGCTCAGTCGGTAGAGCAATTGATTCGTAATCAATAGGTCGCCGGTTCGAATCCGGCTATCAGCTCCAGTAAATTTTGTTCCAAAATTTTGTGAGTTTTTTCAAAACTCACAGCGAACTTTGTTCGCTCTGGAGCCTATCAGCGCTTCGCTTCCGCTCGCTGAACAGCTCCTTTTTTTCTTACTCAACGCTTTTGTGATTTCCTTTAACTAAAAACTCACACGAACATTGTTCTGTTATAAATTATTAATTATAAAAGCAAACCCCCATCAATCACTATACTCTGTCCAGTTATGTAGTCACCTGTTTTATTCGCTAAAAATAATGCCAATTCGCCTATCTCTTCGCCTTTTAACATTCGTTTTTGTGGAATACTTTCCACTAGTTCTTCTAATTCTTGCTCTGATAAATTTTTATTCATATCAGTATCAACAACACCAGGACAAATGCAATTTGCTGTTATGTTATTGTAGGCATATTCTTTTGCAATGGAGCGAGTAAACCCAATAATTCCTGCTTTTGACGCAGAATAAACAGATTCACATGATGCACCTTCACTGCCCCATATTGACGAAATATTGATAATTTTACCTCCGCCATTTTTAAGCATATAAGGAAGTGCAAACTTTGTAACATTTATAGTACCTTTTAGATTAGTATCAATAATGCTGTTAATTTCATTCATGTCCTCATCAATCAAAAGTGCCTTATGTGCAATACCAGCATTATTGATAAGCACATCTATATGTCCAAAACAATAGATGGTATATTTGAGCATGTTTTTTATATCTTCAATATTTGTTACATCCACCTTAGAAATAATTGCTCTTCCGCCAAATTTTATTATTTCTTCGCAAAGATTTTGAGCGTCTTCTTTTGATTTATTATAACATATAACTACGGAATAACCATTCTTAGCAAAAACTTTTGCAATATCTTTACCTATTCCCCTTGATGAGCCTGTAATTAAAGCAACTTTCATATTTTTCTCCTATTAAAATATATAAAATTTATCTATAAGAAGCAAGTATTTTTTTATAACTTGACTTTTTTTTATAAAAAATGTATCTTACTAAAAAAGGAGCGTTAAATGGATAATAAACAAAAGAGAATTATGTTATCGCTTATTTATAAAACAATGCTTATAATAAGCATAATTTGCATGCTTGTATCAATATTCTTGTGTGCAAAAAAATTATATCAAAATGATGCTTTCTCTGTAATGTGGTTAGATATAACCTTGATAAGCCTTGCTTGTATTTTAATAATTTTAAGTTTATGCGATATTATTACAACCAAAAAACTTGATGGTAAATTCGCTTTGGCCAAATGTTATTATATGGTAATCTTACTAACTTTTATAGCAACAATTTGTCTTGGAATTTATGTATGGATGTCTGAAATTAACTTCGTTGATTATTTATCATATATATTACCTATCGGATTGATTTTAGGCGTAGAAATCTTTCAAATAATATGCTTTATTATTGGAATGAAATTAACTGGTCTTAATAGAAAAACCAGTATAGTTATTGACTCTTCATCTCCTGCCCCAAATTTTGATGATGAAATAGAGTTAAAGAAAAAACTTGATAATTTAAACAGAAAACTCGAAATCAAAAAATTACAAGACCAAATAGATGATGTCGAGAAAAAATTAGATGAGTAGTATTGAGTTCATATTATGAACTCTTTTATTTCTGCATTAGAGTAAGATATAAATGATTTTTTATCGTTCAAATCTAACTTAGTACCGGTTAAAATATGTGTAATAAAACTCGCAACCCTTTCATGAGTGACAACTAAAACATTATCATATTTACACTCATGCTTTAAAAAATCAACAAATTGTTTTGCTCTATCAAAAACTTGTTGATAACTTTCCATTTTGCAACTAGCATCGGTGCTACTATTAAACAAAACTTTTTCTTCTTCTGATAAATCTTTAAAATATTTACCAGCGAATATTCCTCTATCAATCTCAATAAGTAAATCGTTTTTTATAATTTTAACATTATGATATTTATTCATTATATTTGCAGTTTGCATTGTCCTCATAAGTGGTGAAGCATAAATAATATCAAATTTTACATTACTATAATCTTTTGCCTTTTCTTCAACCTGTTTTTTCCCAGTTGAACTTAATCTATTCTGTGAGTGACCTTGAGATCTTCCCTTTTCATTCCAAACCGTCAAGCCATGTCGCATTAAATAAATTTTCATTGTGTTTACCTTAATTGTTGTATAGTTTAAAACTTATACGGTCTTTCTCTATGTCGATTTGTTTGATTTCGACTTCAATTTTTTGTCCTAATTTTACAATTTCGTATATTCTTTTATCATTTGACGTTGTTGCATCAGAAACATGCAGTAAACCAGATATATCAACATCATTTAGTTTTACTATCGCACCAAAAGCCAAAATTTTTACAACCGTTCCGGTATATATATCTCCTACTTTAAGTTTCTTTAGTAATGTTTTTCTTGGATTTTCAGATAATTGTTTTAGTCCCAAGGAGACGCGTTTATTAAGTTTGTCGATTTTTATTACTCTAAACTTGTATGTTTGACCAACTTTTAAATAATCTTCAATATTTTCAACTCTTTCGTATGCAATATCAGAAATATGAATAAAGCATGATATCCCATCCACATTAACAAATGCACCATAAGGCATTATTTTTTCAACAGTGCCATCAACAACTTTATTTATAAATATACTGCTCCAAAATTGATTTTCAAGTGATTCTTGTAACTGTTCTTTTAACATTTTAACAGAACATACAATTTGTTTGTCATCACGGTTAATTTCCGTTACAATACCCGTTAATTGTTTATTTAAATAATAACCTAAATGTCTTGGTCTAATGTCTATTTCATCATGTGGAACAATTAAATCATAGACGCCTAGTTTTGAAACCAAGTCTCCGTCCTTTATTGCAGTTACGTAAAATGACACTTGAGACCCAAATCTTAGTTTCTCGGCGGTAGTAGACCCTATAATTATTTGGTCTGCAATTTTTTTAGAAACACAAATCATTCCTTCTTCAGTTTTCTTTCCTAAAATTGCAACTTTAAATCTGTCACCAACTTTTACCTCATCAAAATTTTCAAAATCGTTTTTATCAATAAAAGCATCACTTTTGCCGCCAATATTAAAAATCACACCATCATTGCGTTTTAAAACAACAACACCATCATAAATGTCATCTTTTTTGTATTTAGTAAATGTTTTATCTATTTCACTTAAACTAAATTTAACTTCTTCCATTGTTTCTCCTAATTATAATTTAGCAGTATTAAAAAATAAAGTCTACTAAATAATGTTATTATTTTTTCTTCAATGTTCGTTCTCTAAGCAATAAAAGTTGTTGTTCTATTATTTTTGAACTTTGCTCTAAATCGCTTTTATTAAGCGTAAAAGACTCACCAACATAAATTGTATTTAAACAAAATGGTCGAGGCTTTTTCTTAATCCATATTGGTACAATTGGGGCATCACCTTTTATTGCAAAAAGCCCGGCACCCTCTTTTATTTCGCCTAATACATTATTTGTTTTATTCCTTGTGCCCTCTGGGAAAATAGTTAAAATTTTACCCTTTTTTAGAACTGTAAGACTTTGTTTTATTGTTGAAAGGTCTACTTTTTCTCTATCTATCGGGATTGTTTTCATTCCTTTTAATATTGCTGAAAGCAATTTGTTTTTATAAAGTTCTTTTTTGGCGATAACATGTTGTTCTCTCCAAAACATATTTACCATTATCAAAGGGTCAATATTACTTCTATGATTAACCACAAACACACATTTCCCTTTTGGTATTTTAGCAAATTTTTTAACTCTTGTTGGAAACAAAAGCCAAAAAGGAATATATGCTATAATTTTTAAAAACCAATAAAACATTATTATCTCCTAATGCAACTTAATATCTTATCCAAACTCTCACTAATTGTATCTTTTGAAGTGTCAATTACTATTGCATCATCTGCCTTTTTAAGTGGACTAATCTTGCGATGGCTATCTTCATAATCACGAACTTTCAAATCTTCTTTAACTTGATTTAAAGTGATATTTGTATCTTTTTCTTTTAAGGTTGTATATCTACGCAAAGCACGGGTATCTAGATCCGCCTTTATATAAAACTTATATTTGGCATTTGGAAAAACTTCTGTTCCAATATCTCTTCCTTCCACTACCAAATCGTATTTTTCTGCAAACTTATGTTGAATATCTTTAACTTTTTCACGAACTGAATTTAGTTTTGAATATTCTGAAGCCAAATGACTTATCTCAGGTAATGCAAGAAATTCCGAACTATCTTTGCCTTCAACATAAACAATTTGTTTACCATCTTTAAACTCTACATCAATTTCACAAATCTCAAGCATTTTAGAAATTTTAGATTCATCATTTATATCAACTTTATTAGCATTCAAATAATATGCAATTGCACGAAATATCATACCAGTATTTAAAAAATGTATATTTAACTTCTGTGCCGTCAACACCGCCAAAGTTGATTTCCCTGAACACGCTGGACCATCTATTGCTATTATCATATTTCCTCCAAATTACTTAATAACCATGAAAGTTCATAATCATTCAATTCTTTATGTTTGCCTCGAGCAAGTCCTCCAAGATTTATCTCACCTATTCTAACTCTTTTTAAAAGTATAATGTTTTTTCCAATACAATCAAACATTCGTCTGATTTGTCTATTTTTACCTTCATGAATAATCACACTAAGTTTTGTTTGATTTATATTTTCATCAATAACATTAACTTTTGCTTTTGGTAGTCTTACACCATTTTCAACAACGCCATTTCTAAGTACTGCCAACTCACTTTCAAGAATTTTACCATCAATTTTCACAATGTATTCTTTTTCAATTTCCTTCCTTGGGTGTGAGATTTTTTGTGCAACATCTCCATCATTAGTAAGAATTATTAAACCTTCAGTTTCATAATCTAATCTACCTATGGAAAATAAACGAATATCACTTTTTACCAAGTCATAAATCGTTTTTCTTCCCGTTCCGTCATCGCGACTACAAAGGTAACCTTTTGGTTTATTTAATTTATAATAGACATAATTAGAAGGCAGGGATAATACCTTGCCTTCTAGTTCAACCTTATCTTTTTTTACATCAATATTGGTTGCAAGTGATGAAATAATTTGTCCATTCACTTTGACCTTTCCATTCTTTACATATTCTTCACTTTTGCGTCTTGATGCAACTCCGCAGAGTGCAATATATTTGTTAATTCTCATAATCACCAATTTTCTATTATTCTTTTTATACTATCAATTAATCTATTAGATTTTATCTCTTCCATAGTATATATTTTTTCAGAAAATAGCAAGTGATTATCCAAATATATTTTAATTTCTCCAACTATTTCTTCTTTTTCAACTGGAGCCAATAAATAATCTTTTGTTTCAATTTCTATCTTAACTTTTTGTTCTTCTTCATTTGTTAATGGATACTTAAAGCCTCTTTGAGAATAAACTTTCACCTCGGTTTTATCACTACTTTGAACAGGTATAGTTTTTATGTAATTATATGGCGGTAATATATTTGACATATGATACTTAGAAAAACACTCACTTAGCATACTCGCACTATCTTCAAACATTGGACCACAAGATAATACTACAGAAATTAGGTGCATATTTTGACGCTCAGCACTAGTTACAAGACATCTACCAGCATCATCTGTAAATCCTGTTTTAACACCATTACAACCTTCATATGACCAAAGTAATTTGTTTTTATTTTTCAAATATCTATATCCATTTTCACCATTAGGAATTTTTGTATTTTTAGTTGTAACAATTTCTTCAAATAAAGGATATTTATAGCATTCTCGTGTTATTTGTGCAAGGTCATACGCAGTTGTTTTATGCCCATTTTGATCAAGCCCGTGTGGATTTTTAAATGTAGTATTTAGTGCTCCGCATTCCTTTGCTTCTTGTGTCATTAGGTTTGCAAATTCTTCAATTGAAGGACTTATATATAATGCTAGCGCAGTCGCTGCGTCATTTCCAGAAACAAGCATCATTCCATATAATAGTTCTTTAACAGTAAGTTTTTCGCCTTTTTTTAAGTATATTGATGTGCCTTCAACACCGACAGCTCTATCATCGACTTCTACTATATCATTAAAATTTTTACAATGCTTAAGGACTGTTAAAAATGTGGCTATTTTGGTAGTACTAGCATTTGCTCTCATAGTATGTTCATTCTTTGCCATAAGAACTCTATTGGAATTGGCTTCAATTACTACCATCGCCTGCGCACTTGTATCCGCTAACGCTTGTGGTTGTGATATAGGCACCGATAAAATAGTTAAAAAACAAAGTAGTATACAAATCAGTAAAATATACTTAAAATTATTTTTCATTTTCATTTACCTTCTTATCAAGTTTGTTTATCAATGTGTTTGCAAGGTTCAATATAGTTTGATATGCTGTTTTATTCTCCACGTCAATAAATTTTATACCTCCATCATCTTCAACAATAAAACCTATTGGCGAAACAGAAAGACCGCCCCCACTTCCTCCAGCTAAAGGATATGGTAGTTTTTTATTAACTGAATTATATTGTCCTCCACCGACAACAAAACCTACTGAAACTTTACTAACAGGAATTATTATCTTACCAGTAGGACTAACTATTGGATCACCTATTATTGTGTTCGTTTCTGCTAAATTTTTTATTTTCTCTATAGATGAATTTATAAGTTCATCAAGATAATTTTGATTGTTTTCCATATGCTTTACTCCTTAAACTAAACAGTGAAATTATCAAACTAAACAAAAGGTCAAATATAGTAATTGTAAAACTTACATATGCACATATTATCATTACTGAATTCTCGTAACAGGGCTCAATATTTGCACTCATTGAACAAGTTGGCTTATAATTTTTTATGTATGCAAACAAACTTTTAAGCATAATAAGTATTGTGCCAGTAGTCACTGATGTATCTTTTGCATCAACAAGTCCAACTTTTCCCCAGAAAGCTAGTTTTCTTAATGTGGTTTTATCTTTTAAATTTTCACCTATACTTTCAACAAAGTAAATTTCTTTGATGGAAAGTTTTATTTCAATTTCTTTTTTCTTACGTTTCGTTATTAAATAAATTTTATTATCTCTTACATATAACTTTACCGTTATAAGCTTTATCTTCCACAAAAAAGCACTTATAATCATCTGTTTTTTGTTTAAATCTGATGCAACCTTAATGCGTAAAGAAAGTGGAAAAACAAAAACAATAACAAAAAATAGTGGTATGAGAAAATATAAACTTTCCATATCACTATTGTTTGTTTTATTTAAAATTTTATTCTATTAGCTTGCGTCCTCGTCTTGCTTAGGTGAAAAATCCATTTTTTGAATATTATTTGCTTTTAGTATCTCATCTATCTTATCAAGCATTTCATTGTCCTGTGCTTTCAGTTTTTTGATATCCTGTTCATCTTTTAAAAAGTCTGGAATTTCTTCTTCTTGAGGTACATCAAAATCTCTATAAAGACCATCGCTTGAAAGTTGATTATCATAGGTTTCATTTTTAATTACTTCAATGCGTTCCAGAAGTTGTTCGTAATCTGGCAACTCGTTAAGGTCTTTTAAGTTAAACCTTTTTAAAAACTCATCTGTTGTTCCAAACATATATGGTTTTCCAACTGCATCTTTTCTTCCAACTATTTCAATCATATGATTATCAAGTAGCACTTGAATAGCATAATCAGCAGAGTTAATTTTTCTTATTTCCTCTATTTCCAGTTTTGTAATAGGCTGTTTATACGCTATTATAGCAACTGTTTCAAGCGCAGCCTTGGTCAACGCCTTTTCGCGTATTGGGTTTAACACTGTTGAAATTAGTTCCGCATAATCTGGATTGGAACAAAGTTGAATTTTGTTTTTGTATTCAATCAAATGAATTCCGCAATCACCACCAAGTTCTTGTTTTAATTGCTCAATAGCATTACTTAACTGTTTATCTGTTATTTGTAGTTTTTCAGTAATTGCCTGTTTTTCAACACCCTCACCTGAAACAAATAAAATTCCTTTAATAACTTCCTTCAAGTTGTTCATCTATTACTATCTCCTTATCAATTCCTTCCTCGTTTGCAATAATATCAATTTCTCCAAAAATATCTAGTTGCTGTGCTTTAATTATTTGTAATTTTAGTAATTCAAGCAGTGCCAAAAAAGTGTTTATGAGTTCACTTTTGGTCAAATCTTTATCGAATAAGTCAGTAAATTTAATCATTTTCTTTTCTCTAATTATATTTTTAATAGAGATAATTTTTTCTGCAACCGTGAATCTATCCTTAACAATTTGTTTTGGCTCAACTTCAAGTGCTTTTTTAGGCATAGTTGCCATCATTTTTGCAAAAGCATCTAGCATAAGGTCAAGCGACATATCTTTTAAAATAACGCGAACATTACTTGCCATCTTGTCAGGTTTTTTATACATTTTGTCGAGATCTTCTTCCTGTGCCAATTTTTCACTAGCTTCACGAAATAATTTTAATTCTTTAAGTCTTGCAAGAAGATTAACTTCAGGGTCATCTTCAATTTCCTCTTCTTGATCAGGCGGAAGCAATGTTCTTGATTTTATTTCAATAAGCTGTGCTGCAATTTCTATAAATTCACTAGCATTTTCCATGTCCAGTTTATCTATTTGCGAAATATATTCAAGATATTGTTCTGTTAAATCTGCGAGTTTTACAGTTTCAATATCCATTTTATTATCTTTTATAATTTGTAATAATAAATCAAGAGGTCCTTCAAAATTTTCAAGGTGGACTTTATAAGTTTCGCCATAATTCAAATCTTTGGCAGCATCGTCATTTAATAATTCTTCGTCTGTCATACAAATAACCCCCAAAATAAACTAAATACCCATAATATGCCTTCTGTAACATAAAAGTAAATATAGTCAAATATAGGAGTAATTAAAAAAATCAAAAGAACTATTGTGCCATATTTCATCATGAAATTTACAAAAGCATTATTTGGTTTTGTAAGTGCTTTGATAAAATTAAAACCATCAAGTGGATAAATAGGTAACAAATTAAATACCAAAAGTGACAAGTTAAGAATTACCATGAAATAAATAAGATAATCTAAAAATATCAAAAGCATATTATGTGCATTGACTAGTATCGGGCTCACAAAAAAATAAATTCCACTGAATATAAATGCTAGAATTAAATTTGCAGTAACCCCTGCAAGAGATACAAGTGACATATCTCGCTTATAATGTTTAAAATATATTGGATTAATTTCCACTGGCTTTGCCCAACCAAAACCGAATAAAATTAAACACAAAAAGCCCAATCCATCAATGTGCTTTAAAGGATTAAGAGATACCCTTCCAAGAGCACGTGCAGTAGGGTCACCAAGTTTATACGCCACAAAAGCATGAGAAAACTCATGTGCACAAAATGAAAACATTAGTGCAATCATATAAGCCAATATAAACGCTAAAATTTCTATAAAGGATAATCCCGATCCAATGAGTTGGTATAACATACTATAGTATTATACATATCTAACTCAAAATTTGCAAGAAAAAAAAGTAAACCAATATTGTATAAATTTAAAAGTCGGTTTAAATATATCACTTAAACCAACTTTCTTATATTTACCAATTTTCTGCTATTCGCTTAATAGAATCAAAGTATGTTAATTTTTCTATGTCACTATCAAGTACTAAATCTATTTCTTTAACAACTTGTCCTTCTTTTGTTACTAAAAGTGTTCCAACTTTCTCACCTGCTTTCTTAGGTGCTTTTATGTCAATTAGTTCTTGCTTAAATTCATATTCATCTTTAGAGCCCTTTTTTGATAGTCCATAGAAACTATCTTTTGCATATACATCAACAGTTTTTTGTTTTGACATCTTAACCTCAACACCAGTCAAGACTGGTACTGAACTATCTAAAATTAGTTTATTTTCAAAGTTAGCAAAACCATAATTAAAAAGTGAAGATACATCGGTAAAACGTTGTTGACCATTTTTGGAACCTATTACCACTGCCACAAGTCTGAAATCATCGCGTTTTGCTGATGCTGTTAAACAATATCCCGCCTCAGATGTTGAACCAGTTTTTCCACTATCACAGCCTTTATAGTAACGTATAAGTTTGTTCGTATTTACAAGTTCTGTTTCACGTCCTGATGGGTGAACTAATTTATCCATCCAAATACAACTAAGTGTATGGTAATGGTCATATTTCATTATTTCTTTCAAAACGATAAAACAGTCATAAGCACTAGAATATTGCTCAGGAGCAGGAAGACCTGTGCAGTTGGCATATAGTGTATTTTTCATTCCCAATTCCTGTGCTCTTTTATTCATTAAATTTACAAATTCCCCCTCGCTTCCGCTAATATATTCAGCCAAAGCGACACTTGCATCGTTGGCAGAAGCCATTACAACACTTTTTAATAAATCTTCCGCTCTATATTCAACATATGGATCAATAAAAACTTGAGAGCCTCCCATACCTGAAGCATTTTCTGATGTTGTAATCATTGTGTCAAGTGTGAGTGAGCCGTTATCAATTGCTTCATATGTCAAAAGTATCGTCATAAGTTTTACCATACTAGCAATTGGAAATCTAGCATTGCTATTATTTTCATACAAAACGGTATTAGATTCATAATCGACCAAAAGAGATGCTTTTGCATCATTTTTAAGACTATCATTATCAGCATAAATAACAGGCATAATCCCACAGTATGTTGATAATATCATAACGCATAATACACAAAATATTGATATAATATACTTTTTCATAATAAAAAACTACTCCTTTTATAGAAGTAGTTTTTTCAAATTGTACAAATTTATTCTTTTAATAATTCAGATAATATAACTTTTATTCTTTGACAAGTCTTTTGTGCATCAGAAAGTACTTTACTATGTTCTAGATTTTCATTATTATCAGTAAATGTATTTACAATGCTTGCAATTCCAGCAACTTTTATACCTAAATAATTACATATTATGCAATCAAAAACTGTGCTCATAGAAACACTATCCGCCCCTATAGATTTAGCAAACTCTATTTCGGCATTGGTTTCATAACTAGGACCTAAGAACTGGATATGAACTCCCTGTCTTACATTTATATCATTCTCATCAGCAATTTTAGCCATACGGTTAAACATATCCCTATCATATGCATTTGTCATAGATATAAATTTCAAATTGTCAATAGCGATAAGTGGATTTTGTCCAGTGAAGTTTATATGGTCCGAAATCAGCATAATGTCACCCACTCTAAAAGTCTTATTTATTCCACCCGACGCTGTCAATAAAATGACTTTTTTTGTTCCAAGTTTTGCCAAAACTTCATAAGGTAATCTAACTTTAGACATATCACCGTATTCATAGTAATGAACTCGTGACACGACTGCAATTTTTTTACCGCAATAAGTGCCTACAATAAATTTACCACTATGCCCGCTAACACGAGATTTCGGCATACCAAGACATTTATAGGGAACAATTGTTATATCTTCTAAATCAACCACAGCATCCATAAGCCCCGAACCTGCGACAATGGCGTAGTCAATATTGTTTATCTTATATTTTTTCTTTAAAATCTGTGCTATTTTTTTTGCTTTATCTATTCTCATCATAAATTTAGTATATTTCATAATTTATTTATTGTCAAATTAAATAACAAGTATAACATTGCTTCTAAAAATAAATAACAAGGTTGTTTCAAATAAATTTATCACCGTTAGACCAAGCGAAGCAATTATAAACGGATATAATATTCCCATAAATCTTTTCTTCTTTTGAAATTTACAATCTTTTATCTGATAACAAACATAGCAGTAAAAACCTATCATAATCGCAAGCATTAAAATTTGACATGGTAATAAAATCAACAATGCTTTTATTATTCCGTTAAAACTAAACCAAAGTATTATCATTGTGCAATTTATGCTTATTAAAAATGCTCTATATGCCAAAAGACACCATCCAAATATATAAAGTGCCGGATGCAAAGCAAAAAGTGCCAAAAGAATTATTACAAGTTCATATGATAAAAGCCTACTAAAAAAATTTGCAGAAAATTTTTCAAGATCATCAAGTTGATAAGTTAAATTAAAACTTTCAAAGATTTCTTCTTCATCAAGTCCAAATATTTTAATTGCTGTAAAAATTCCAGTAAGTATACCAACGACACAAAATATAACACAAAATATAATTTTAAACTTATTCCTTGCACAAAATTCCTTAATCGAATATCGCATAGTATAAAGATTTTTTGCAAACATCTTAGATTTCATATAATATGTTTATTCACAAAAAACCCAAATATTCGTCAAGAAACTTCATCTAACATAAAGTCTGCGTAAACCCCATATCCTTTTGTTGGATCATACAAAAACACATGTGTTACTGCCCCAATCAATTTACCGTCTTGAACTATTGGAGAACCGCTCATACCTTGAACAATACCACCAGTTAGTTCCAATAATTTTTCGTCCTTTACTCTAAAAATAAAACTTTTATCATTGGTAGAATGTTGATTATATGTTTTTATAATTTCTATGTCATATTCTTCTCTAATTCCACTGACAGCGCTAATCAATTTTGCTTTCCCGACTTTAACAACTAATCTTGAAGCAATAGGACAACTAAGGTTTTGATCAATCAAATTAGTATCTTCATTTATGTCACCAAAAACTCCACAGGTCGTATTTTTTTCGATTGTCCCATCAGACATAGATCCTTCCACAAATAAACATCTAAGTTCACCAGCCTTACCTTTACTTCCCTTTGTAATACCTAACATTGTACAAGGATATATATTCCCATCATTTATCGGTACTGTTGCCCCAGTCTCAAAATCTGTTATTGCATGACCAAGTGCTCCAAAATCATTATCTTCTGTAACAAAAGTTAAAGTTCCAATGCCTTGTGCATCATTTCTAATCCATATGCCAAGTTTATATTCACCGCTTTCAGAATCAAGAATAGGAGTAAGACTACAAGTTTGCTCTTTCCCATCTCTTAAAAATGTTATTTTTACATCTGAGCCCTCTGACATACCCAATTGTTCTTTAATATCTTCGACATTAAAAATATCTATATCATTCACTTTAGTTACAATATCACCATTTTCCAGTTCGCTATTTGATTTCTTTCCATCTTCAGTAAGTACACTATTTGAACCAACTACAATAACACCTTTTGTAGTAACACTAAATCCAAGCGGAACACCACCAAGATACACTGATTCATCTTCACAAACAACAACCGTAGTCTTTTTTATCGGTATAAAACCAAATAGTTTCACCACTAAAGATGTTGATTTCTCTTTTACGCCACCAGTTGTCCAAATATCTTCCGTGAGTTTTGTATCTATAAAATCACCAAAGAGATGTTCGTCATTTAATTTTTCTAATGTATCAAGAGTGATTGGAGTATTATCTTGAAGTGCTAAAATGCTCTCAAAATCTACATTTTTTATTGTTATAACAAAACAAACTGCAAGCAAAATCCCAAAAAATTTCAATATAAATTTTTTAACCATAAAAAAAACCACCTTTAATAAGGTAGTTTATATGCTTTTTATTTATTTATTCAAATCAAGTTTTCTATGTTTTGCCATTTTAAGCAATTCTTCTGCGTGCAGTTTAGATGTTTCGCTATCATATCCACCTAAGAGAGTTGAAAGATATTTTACTAGTTCTTCTTTCGTAAGTGTTTTAATTTCACTGATAGTTTTTCCATCAACCACATTTTTATATACTAAAATATGATTGTCAGCAAGTGCAGTTACTTGTGGCAAGTGCGTTATACACAATATCTGAGAAGACAAAGATAAAGAGTACAATTTTTCTCCAACCTTATATCCAATCTCTCCGCTTACTCCACTATCAATCTCATCAAATACCAATGTTTTTGGATCGTCCTTAGTTCCAAGAACAGTTTTTAGAGCAAGCATAAATCTACTCATTTCACCACCAGAAATCGTCTTAGATAAACTTTTTTCTGTTTCACCCTTGTTTGCTGAAAATAAAAATTCCACTTTATCTAAACCATCAAGCGTATAAGTATTATCAATACCGCTAGGCATTTCGTCAAAGTGCACTTTAAAAGTCGTATTCTTCATTTTCAAATCGGCTAGTTGTTTAGTGACGTTTTGTTCTAATAACTTAGCAATATCCATTCTCTTTTGATGCAATTTAATGCTATTTTTATAAAGTTCACTATTTATATCTTCTTTTTCTTTATCAAGTTTTAAAATAACTTTTTCACTATTTAAAATATTATCATATCTGTTTTGTGCGTTTGAAAGAAAAGTCAAAATTCCTTCTATAGTTGAGCCATACTTTCGTTTTAAAGACTTTATTCGTTCCTGCCTTTCAACAAGGTCATCAAGATCATTTTGAGAAAACTCTAAAGACAAAAGCAGTTCCTTTAAGTCACTTTGTATATCTTCAAGTTCAATCTCTATACTTTCTAGTCTATCATGAATTTTTGAAACTTTGTCATTATATTGTGAGATAGTTGCCAAAGCACTTAAAGCAACTCCCAATCGGTTTGCAGTCAAATTTTCAAGCGAAGAACTCAAGGCGGATGATATTTTCTCAGCATTAGATAATGTAACAATTTGAGAATCAAGTTTTTCATCTTCTCCAATATATAAATTACTATTTTCAATCTCATCAATCTGATATTTTAGCAAATCTAATGTACGCTCTCTATCTTCACCCTTTCCACCAATTTGTGCCATTTGTTCATTTACTTTTTTAAGCGAATCAAGTAAAGATTTAATTCGTTCTTTTTCGGGAACCAAATTTTGACTATCATAACCATCTAAAAGTTTTAAATGATTTTTAGTATTTAAAAGTTCTACGTTGTCATGTTGACCATACATATCATATAATGTTTCACCAAGTTGCCTAAGCATTGAAACGCTTACAATTTCTCCGTTGATTTTACAAGACGACTTCCCGTCCATATTATAACTACGGCTGATAATAAGCACATCATCACATTCAATATCAAAGGCACATAATGATTTTATAGTCGATTCTTGCAAATCTATAAATGTAGCCTTAACAAAAAGTTCTTCTTCGCCATTTCTTATATCTTCTTTCTGAGCCTTAGCACCAAGAACAAACTTCAATGCATCCAAAATTATACTTTTACCAGCACCAGTTTCACCAATCAAAACATTGAAGCCTCTATTAAACTCGAGGCTTGAATTTTCAATAATAGCAAAATTTTTAATAGTTAACTTCTGTAACATAATTACCTATCTTATAAATTGTTCAAGAGTTGTGCTTGCCTTTTGAGCAGAAAGTGTTGTTGGCATAATAACCATAACTGTATCGTCACCATAGACAGAACCCATAACATCTTCTACATTCAATTTATCAATAATCGCACAAATACCACTAGCCAGACCTTTCACTGTTTTTATAACACACAAATTGCCAGCAGGTTTTATGGATATAACAGACTCACGGAATATAGAGATGTTTTTATTTGAAACGCTTTGGTCAGTAGAATCCATAAGAGCATATTTATATTTTCCATCTGGTGTTTGAATTTTGATAAGACCTAGTTCTTTTATATCACGCGAAATTGTCGCCTGTGTTATATCAAAATTCGCTGCTTTCAAACATGCAACCAGTTCGTCTTGAGATGCAATTTCTCTTGTAGAAATGAGTTCTAGGATTTTTGATTGTCTTGATGACCTTGCCACTTTTAACTCCTTTGCAAATGCTACAACCCTTATAAATAAAGAGTTTTAAGCCTCTATGAATAATTATGCACGCATATTTATTCATGTTGTTTGGAATTATTATACAATGCAATTTATAATTATGCAAGCAAATTTTGCATAATTATTCATTCAATTTTTTATGAATATTCATAACTTTTATAATTATCAAAAAGTCAATGTTTAATTATGCATAAGTGCATAAAAAAAAGAATGCTTTAATCTGCATCCTTTTTATTTACTTCAGTTTGTTCTATTGTACTGTGTTCTGTATTCGTTTGTGTTAATACTTCGCCAGTACTCATTTCCTCTTGTTGAATTGACTGCCCTTCTTCTTGTTTTGTCTTCTTAGATTTTTTGCCCTGAGGAGTAAACCAACTCATAACCTTACCAACAGCAAGCATAATTTTGTTACAATTTTTCATGGCATATTTTTTACCAAGCGACTTTCCAAAGATTGTCATACTCGCTATCACTGCACTAACTAAAGAAGCAATTATAATTCCCAAAGCGGATTCCGAATCTATCGCAATTTTAACAATGATACTTGCTCCTGCAGCACCAGACAAAATTCCACAAACATCGCCCACAACATCGGCAATAATACTTGTAAATTTATCAGCGTTCTTTATCAGTCTAATCGCTTCTTTGGCTCCCCTAATTTTTTTTGAAGCCATAGCTCTAAATGGTTGTATATCTGCAGCAGTTACCGCAACACCAATCATGTCCGTTAAAATTGATATACTCATAAATACAACAATGACCAAAATTGCAATAACAACACCAGTGCCACTTAAGAAAAATTCACTCAGTACACCAAAGCACATTGAAAGCGCAAACGATAGTACTAAAACTTTAAGTGACCATATAAGTTGTTTATGATTTTGATTTTGTTTTTTTACCGTTTTATTTTTCGGGTTTGGTTTCGTTTTCACTATCTTTCCTTTATTTATATATATATGTATTTTTTAAAAACATAACAAATTTTGTTTTTAAACAAAACTTGAGATTATACAAAAAAATGAAGGTAACATTTTGAGTAAACCTTGTGGCATAGGTTCGGTAGGATTTCCCCAAACTTCGCACCCACCGTCACCGCATGGGCAGTTTCCTTTTAAGCGAAGGCTGACACCGAATCGCCACTAAGACCACACTATAATCCCCAAAATGTTCGACTAAAAGTCACAGTCTAGAAGTTTTCCTTAGCAGTCTGAACCATTCTTAGCTTTTTTTGCAAACTTGATTTCAAACACAAAGTAGATTTATTGATTGGCCGGTCTTTAAATTACCTTAACGCATTATCCCTACAAGTTCACTCAAAGCAGGCTACTCTGCACACAGCCATTTTTGTTTAACCGCAATGCAGGTTCTCCCCAAATAGTACCACTTTGGTGGCACCATTTTGGGTCTCCGCGAAAATTGGGTCGGGGGTTATATGCCGTTATAACTCGCCCAATAATCTTAACTTCCAGCACGCACCCCAATTTGGGCAATCGAAGCACGCACCAGAAACTTCACAGTTGTGCCCTTCGTTGCTTTTGTATCAACTTCCAAATAACTCAGCCTGACTAGAATACTGCACCTTCATATATATTATATCATACATATGTTAAAAATACAACAATTTTATTCACTTCATTTCTCGTTCAATCACGGCATCAAGTTCAGACACAAGCTCAGTTATCTTTCCCTTACTCTCATCCAAAATTTGAGAACAATTTTTCGCAATTTGTTTTCCTTCATCAAACAATTCTATTGCTTGATTAAAAGAGCACTCGCCACTTTCAAGCGCAGAAACAATTTCTTCTAATCTTTTTAATTTCTCTTCAAAAGTCATACTTCACCCCTTATCATTAACTTTCGCATAAATTTTACCATCCGACATCATAACAATAATATCGTCACCTATATTAACATTTTTTACAGAACCAATATACTCACTATTCTTTTTAACCACAGCAAACCCTAGTTTTAGTACTTCACTTGGATTAAGCTTTTGTAATTTGTTTTCCAAAAGTTTAAACTTATTATCAAGAGAGCTATAAAAGTTATTAGCAGCATATTTTAACCGAATAACACGTTTAGAAAGCATATTCGCATTCAAAACATTTTTAGAATTAAAAGTATCAATCAAGTTTCTAGACAATGCAGCAAAAGAAGCATGCTTTTCAATATAAATAGTTTGTATTGATTGTCTTAGGCGTGGCAAAAGAGAATAGAATTTTGAAATTTGTTCCCCCATATCACTACATAGAAGTTCTGCAGCCACACTAGGCGTAGGTGCTCTAAGGTCGCTGCAAAAATCACAAATAGTGTAGTCTGTCTCATGCCCAACAGCAGATAAAATAAATTTATTAGCACAAAATACAGCATCCGCTACAACTTTAGTGTTAAAAGGAGCCAGGTCTTCTAGTGAGCCACCACCTCGTGCAACAATAATAGCATCTACATTATAATTGTCCAAAAATTTAATACCCTTGGCGATTTCATACTCTGCACCAATTCCTTGAACACGAACAGGATATAATACTATATCTATATATGGATTTCGCCTTGTACGCACATTTATTATGTCCTGAATGACCGCACCTTCTTTGCTGGTAACGACTCCTATTCGTTTTATATTCTTTGGCATAGGTATTTTATGGGATTCTTCAAAATAACCTTTTGCTTCTAAGTCAGCCTTTAATTTTAGGAATTGCTGATACAACTCTCCAAGTCCAAACTTTTCTACTTTTTGAACATTAAAATTGAGTTTGCCACCCTTTACATAATATCTTGGGGTTCCAGTCAATATTACTTTATCACCATTTTGATATGAAAAATTTGAAATATCAAAACATACGCATGACATTGTGGCACCTTCATCTTTCAATACAAAATAAGCCACATTCCTTACAATGCTAAGCCCCGATATTTCGCCTACCACACGGACGTTAAACAACAATTCTTCAGCATCAAATATTTGCTTAAAATAAGTAGATATTTGAGTGACTGTTAAAGGTCTTTGCTCCACTATTTCCCCTCTAGTATAGTTTTTAATATACCGTTCACAAAAGCATAACTTTTTTCAGTTCCGTATTTTTTAGCGAGATTGACCGCTTCATTTATAACAACTTTTTGAGGCGTTTTTCCGTAAAATTTTAATTCTGCCACCGCAACTATAATAATTGCTTTATCTACCCTATATAGTCTTTCCACACTATAATCTTTTAGATGCGAAGAAATTAAATTTTCAATTTCATTCAAATTATCAATTGACAATTTTACAATCGTTGTCGCAAACTCAACATCTTCAGGTTTTGTCAAATCCTCAAAATCAAAAACTCCATCCATATTTGTGGTGGAATTAAACAATGTTTCAAACACTTTACAAAATGCTACTTCTCTTGCATAAGCACGCATACTAACCCTCACTATAAAAAATCCACTTAAAAGTGGATTTAATTTTACTCTTCTGCTCTAAAATCAACACCCACGATATGGATATTTATTTTATTCACCCTCATCTCTACCATAGAAACAATATTGTTTTTTATGTTCTCTTGAACTCTATAAGCAATATCAGGAACACTGTTTCCGCTATAAATCCTAATGTAAACATCAATAATAAGTTGTCCGTTCTGCGCAATCTTTAGTTTGACACCAGTTGAATCTGATTTTGAAAACATCTTTTTTAGTTTCATAGAAAAACTATCTTGCAGGCTGGACACACCACTTATCTCTTTTGTTGCCAATGAGATGATGGATAATAAAATATTTCTATCGCAAGTTATTTTACCTTTATCTTCTTGAAGTTGACTGTATGGCTGTGACACTAGTATCCTCACTTTGTTATATTATTTAGGTTTACACCATTTTTTAATAATATAACACACCTTCAAAAGTTTTGCAATTATTCTACAGGAATTATTTTAATATTATCTATTGATTTTTGTGTTTGTTCTTGAACTATAGCGACAATCTGAGCAACTTGTGAACTTTCAAGACTTGCACATTTAACAATGACATTTATATTATTAGCAGAATTTGTTACAATTGCATCTTCAAAACCTTTTGCCTTAATTAACCCTTCCATGACAAGTTCTGATTCCATTTGATCAACTATTTCAAGTTTCATTGCTTCTGCATTTGCCTTTGCTTCAGCAGTTGAATCCTCAGAATTTATAATTGCATCGTAATATAAAAGTTCTTGATCACGTGTTGTTTGTCTATCTTGTCTGTATGTATCAAAATAATTCATCTGAGTAACTGTTCCCGTAGTTGGTGTTGTTGCGTTATTATTGAGTGCAATATTTAAGTAGCCGGTAACTCCAAGTAATAAAACCATAGCAACCAAAATAATAATCTTTGTTCTCTTTTTTAACATAATAAACTCCTTTTATTTCCCTACTAATATTTCTATATCTTCTGCATCAATTTCAAGCAATGCCATTACTGCTTTTTGCAGTTCAAGCATTACACTTATATTACTCGCCCCACTACTTACCACTAAAACTCCACTAACTTTTGGTAAATTTTCTCTGATTATTATAGGAGAATCCCTACCTGATTGAGAAACCAAAATCAATTCCTCAGTAGTTGTTGTTTGAGTGGTCGTTGTTCCACCAACAGTTTGAGAAGTGGTTTCTTCTGTTGTATTTGTCGCATAAACATACTCTACGCCACAACTTAAGGTTACCATTACGCTAACATTTCCTGCCCCATTTATTTGCGAGAGTACATTTGATAATTTATTCTCAAGGTACTGTGCATATTCCTCTGTTGTAAGTGACGTTAATGTATTTTCTTCGCTTTTTGTAGAAGAAAAAGTCGAACTATATATTAGTAACAATATTGCACAAAACACTACTACTATGATAATTTCAAAATGTTTAATATTTTTGATCTTATCCCAAAATGCAATCTTTTTTTGTTTAGTTTCCACTAAAAACAATATTCTCCTTTTCCAAACTTACAAATGAAGTAATTACATCAACCGCCTCATTCTCTATATCTATATGCTCGTTCCCATCGACTATAACTAAATTACTAAAATCGACATAAATCGTTTCAATTTGCATAACTGTAGTAAAAATATCCGCCGAAATTGATATATCAACATTTTTAAGACCCCTTGCATCAAGCGTACTTTCGATGCCAGTTTCAAGCATAGTAAGTTTATCTCTATTAAGTTGATAAATATAATCTTCTTGAAGCACTATTTCAGTTTCTGTAAATATAGATGAAGCGTTAAAATCAGATTTTATAAGAGCCGGCAATGGCGCAATTATTACAAATACAATAACGTAGTTAAAAACAGTTTTAATATGTCCATTTGTTTGTCCATTTGGTAAAAATAAATCTATCAATATTGAAAGCACACTCACACCGGCTATAGACAAAATCCAACCTGAAATACTCATATCTTCTCCTTTTAAAAAAAGTTCGCACTAAGCATTATCATCCCTGTCATAAGTAAATACATAAATGCACAACCAAGAATCAATACAATAAGCAATGAAATACTTTTGGCAAGCATGGATATAAAATTAGATATCCTAGAATCAGTGATAGGCTCCAAGACTGCCGCTACCAATTTCAAAGAAAGCATAAACACAACAAGATTTAAAACAGGCACAATAATTGTTGCAAATAGCAAGACTAGTCCGGCAGCACCAACTGCATTTTTTATAAGTACGCTACTTGCGACTATTAAATTCAACCCATCTGACAAATATGATCCAACAAGAGGGATAGAATTTTTTATTGCATACTTTGCCGTTCTAAAGGATATACCATCAACACTACCAGCAGTGATACCCTGTATAGCCAAAAATGCAGAAAATACTGTAAATACTCCACCAACTATCCATTTAAACAAACTTGAAAAAAATGATGCGAATTTATCCAGTTTAACATTATTTGAAAGGTTTCCAACAATCGAAAACACTAGTTTAAAAATAAATATTGGCATCAAGATGTTAGTAAAGATATTTATAATTGTTCCACTAAGAACAGCCACAGCAGGTTGGTATACACTCACAGAAGTAACACCACCTATAGCGGTCAATACTGTTAATAAAATAGGAAATGCAACATCCATTTGCGTTTTAATATTTTGTAAAGTGTCCGATGTTAAAGTCAGCATATTAACGCTATATCCAACAAGTACAACTATAATAGCACCAAAACAGACAAAATGAATAACATCACCAATTGATTTATTTTTGGAACTTGGACGCGACGCGTTTACCAAACTAAATGTAACCGCAATTGCAATTACTAATGAGAGTATTGGCAAAAATGATAACATATCTTCAAAGAATAAATTCAGTATACTTGTCCAAATAGAATTTCCGTTTTCCGTAAATTCTCCGCTTATGATTTGTTTTATTTTATCTAAGAAAGAATCATTACCAAAGATTTCTTTCCCTTCCCCAGTTAATGAATTTAACGCGTCTTCAAGTTCACTAAAATCCAAATCACCAAGCTGTGACCCTATGCTATCTTCAATTATATCTTCTATTTCAGAAGATGATAACTCATCGTCACAATAAACAGCCTCTTTTGCATTTCCTGCAAATATAAAAGGTATAAACACAATCAAAAAAACAAATACAAGTGTAAGATATTTTTTCATGGCAATATCTCCACTATGATTTCTATTATGCTTGTAACTATTGGCAATGCCATTACAAGAATTATAATCTTACCTGCAAAAAGAATTTTATCTGCAACACTACTTGAGCCTGCATCATTGCATAAATTTGCCGAAAATTCTGTTAAATAGCCTACCCCGATTATTTTTAATAATGTTTTTAACAATCCAGTATCAAGTCCCGTCTTATCAACAATACTTGAAAATGCATCAATTATATCAACGACATAATTGATAGTTTGAATCAATATAAGAATGCCACCACAAAGACCTATAATGATACTTACTTCTGGTTTTATAGGTTTTACAAGCATCGAGGCAATAACTGTAATAAGACCAATACCAACGATCTTTATTATATCCATATCACCTCCTTAAAGGCCAAACAAATTCCTAACCGTGTCAAATAATGTGCTTATAAGATCCAAAACCATCAGTAAAACAATTATGAGTCCCGCTAGTGTTGAAAATGTCGCAATTTCTTCTTTGCCACTCTGTTTGAGTATTTGTCCCACCACTGTTGTGAGTATTCCTACAGCGGCGATTTTGAATATAACTTCAACACCCATAAACTTCTCCTATATAATCAGCAAACAGACAAGTATACCAACAATGATTCCCAACTTTATAAATAGTCCTGAATATTTCTTGCAGTCTTCCTGAGCCTGAGTGCTATAACTATTGATTGATATTTGATAAGTTTTAATCTCTTTGCTTTGCGCAATTACGTCATACTTACCAAGAGATGAAAAAAATTTGTATAATAATTGACGTTCATCATTTTTTAATATTTTTACATCCTCAAACATCTTTTCGGTTATCGCTTGCTTATTCTCTATTGCAAAAATTATATTTTGACACAAATCACAAAGTTCTCGACTTGCACACACTTCCACATTTTTCTTTAATATGTTAGCAAGTTTATCTCTACTAAATACAACATCGGCTTCTAGATTTGAAAGCATAAG
>CALWOY010000010.1 GCA_944383255.1 uncultured Clostridia bacterium | reverse complement strand
TTTTAAATATAAGGATGAGGCATTTACTTTTACATCTGAATTTGTTGTACTATCGTAATTTATAAACATTCGTGCGTAGTTTGATATATTCGAACTCATTTGCAAAAATATCTCTGTTCTCTGCCCTTGTGGGTGTTCTCGATCTACATAAGTAGAATTTGGTTGAATTTCTAAACTATAATCAAGTGGATAAGGCTTTCCTAATTCTAAAGTTATACTACTTGTACTCAGTATTGTATTACCTGAAGTTATTTTTGTTATCCTTACTGCTGGTGTTGGTACTTCATAATACACATTTCCACCAATGGTGTATTGCACACTGGCTGCTGAATATACCCCAAAGCACATTACTCCCAAACTAAATATCAATGCCACTAAGCTTAAAAATAACTTACCTTTCTTACTTCTCATATATTCTCCTTTATTCCCAATTTTTATCTAATTTGTGTATATACTTGATAGACTTGACTAATTTTGCTATACACATATGTTGCAAGTAAAATAATGTATTTCTTTTACTTTTATATTAGTATATACGAAAAATACTCGTAAAATCAAACTTTTTACGAGTATTTTTAATTTTAATTTATTTTTTATCTACAAATGTTAGCAAAACTTTTTGGATTAAGGCATGCACCACCAACCAAAAGACCATTTATGCCTTTAATTTTTACAAATTGCGCAAAATTGCTTTCGTTTATACTACCACCATAGAGTATATTTATTTTATCAGCTGATCGCTGTGTAAAACTATCAGAAATTATAGCTCTTATATCTGCCACTGTAGTTTCAATTTCCTTAACATTTGGTGTTTTTCCTGTACCAATTGACCATATTGGCTCATATGCTATAATAATGTTTTTAAGCTCATTTTCATAAAGTCCTTTAAGAGCTGAATCAAGTTGACGCTTAAGTGATAATTTAGTTTTTCTTGTTGAACGCTCATATTTTGTTTCCCCAATACATAAAATGACCTTTAAATTTACAGCAAGAGCTCTGATTATTTTTTGATTTAAACTTTCAAGAGTTTCTTTGAATCTTCTTCTTGTTTCACTATGTCCAATAAGTGTATAGTCTGCTCCACATTCTTTGACCATTGAACTAGATATTTCACCAGTAAAAGCACCACTTTCTTCACATGAAATATTTTGAGCACCAAATTTTATATTTGTAGCATCAAACCTTGATTTAGCAACATGAAAATGAGTTGCAGGAATACAAAAAATGATATTTGTCTTACACTCTTTTATCCTTGGTAAAAATTCATCTAAATATGAACTAAACTGCAACGGGGTTGTATTCATTTTAAAATTACCAATAACAAACTTTTTCATAATTACTCCTCAATATCGCTTATAACCTCCACTCCTGGCAAACTTTCACCAGCAATTAATTTCAAACTAGCACCACCTCCTGTTGAGATATGATATATATCTTTATCAAGTTTTAAAGCATGAAGAGCTGCTATACTATCACCACCGCCAACAATAGTCTTACCTTTGTTTTTTGCAACTGCTTTTGCAATTTTCTTGGTACCATTTTTAAATGCTTCATATTCAAACACACCCATAGGACCATTCCAAATTATAGTCTTTGCCTGTTTGATTTTTTTAATAAAAATCTTGGTAGTCTTTTTACCGATATCAAGACCAACAAGAGATTCTGGTATATCTTGCGTCGGAATTTTAATTACAGAAGCATTTGGACTAAGGATAGTCGAAGCTATATGATCTACTGGCAAAATAATTTCCTTATTATTTTCTTGTGCTTCTTTAAGTATGGACTTTGCATCTTCTAAACATTGTTCTTCATATAATGACTTCCCAATATTTACACCTTTTGCCTTCAAAAATGTGTAAGCCATTCCTCCACCAATTAAAACAGTATCGCAAAGCTTAATTAAGTTATGAACTACTGCCAACTTATCACTGACTTTTGCACCACCAAGTATGGCTACAAAGGGATATTCTGGCTTTTCCAAAATACTAGATATAGTATTAATTTCATTTCCCATCAGAAAACCTACCGCATTTGGTAGCAACTTTGCAACTCCATAAATTGAAGCATGTTTTCGATGTGCTGTACCAAAAGCATCATTTACATAGATATCAGCAAGCTGTGCAAGTTTATTCGCAAAAAGTGGCGAATTTTCTTCCTCCTCTTTATAAAACCTAATATTTTCCAAGACCATAACTTCACCATCTTGTAATTCATCAGCCATCTTTTGTGCTTCATCACCAACTGCATTAGGTGAAAATTTGATTTTACAGTGAAGCACCCCAACCAAATATTTTGCAATAACAATAGTTGAGAGTCTTGGATTTGGTTCCCCTTTTGGTCTCCCTAGGTGTGTGCAAATTATTAGTCTAGCGCCATGGGATATCAAGTATTTAATTGTTGGCAGCTCTTTTATAATACGACTAGCATCAGTGATATTGCCACTGTCATCAAGTGGAACATTAAAATCTACTCTTAAAAATACTCTTTTCCCTTGAACATCAATATCTTTAATCGTTCTTTTCATTTCAACCCTCTCTTTATTATATTGTATTAAATCTTAAAAAAATCACCAAACATTTTTTAATAAAAGTCTAGTGAAATATTAAACCTATCATTTGTCATTATAAATTTTTTCAATTATTTTCAAACTATCATTAAGATTTTTTGTAGTTGCAAGCTCAAACCGGTACTTTGATGCGCCTGGTATATCTCTAATGTACCATAAAAAATGTTTTCTTAGTATAAGACACAATTCCTCATCTGTGTAATATTTTTTTAATGTTTCTACATGGCATTTAATTGCACTAAATTTGTCTTCAACCTTTTTACCTTTAAGCTCAGCAAATATCCAAGGTCTGCCAAGTGCACCACGCCCAATCATAACACCGTCCACACCTGTTTTAAGCATCATTTGGTAGGTTTTAATGTCAACAATGTCACCATTACCAATAACAGGTATTGCCACACTTTGTTTGACCTTTTTTATAGTTTCATAATCTACAGTTCCACTATACATTTGTGCCCGTGTTCTTCCATGCACAGTGATAGCTGCAATGCCATTTTGCTCACAAATTTTTGCAATTTGTACAGCTATATTCTCATCACTTTCAAAGCCTATTCTTATTTTTGCTGTTACTGGCTTTGTTGTTGCACTTGAGCAACTTTTGCAAATAGAGGCTAGAGTGTCAAGATGTTTTAAAAGGGCACTACCATCTCCATTTTTTATAATTTTTGGTGCTGGACATCCAAAATTGAGATCTATAATATCAAACTTTGCAAGTAATGGGCTTTGCACCGCTTTTGCCATAATAAGTGGGTCATGACCAAAAATTTGTACCACCTTTATATCTTCATCATCTTTAGTTTCAAGCAATTTTTTTGTATGTACGTTCTCATGCAAAATAGCATTAGCATTTATCATTTCTACATATGTAAGATCAGCGCCAAACATTTTGCAGACTTTTCTAAAACCCACATCACTTACTCCTGCCATTGGTGCCAAAAACAAACTACCCACATCTATATTCTTGATTTTCATAAAAATAGTTTACAACATTTTTGTAGTTAAAGCAATCTTTTACTACATTTAAATACTATTACCTTTTTAGGTGGAAGATATGTTTTTGAATTAGTATGTGGATTAAAAAATAGGCGTTCTTTGTATTGTTTAAAGTAAAAGCTTCCAAAGTTCTTTAATTTAACTTTTTCGCCCTTAAATAATATTTCTTTCAATAATTCAATAGTTATATCCAAATTATTCTCAACTATATTTCTTGGCATATTTATTCTTTTTTTTAATTCATCAATAAATTGTTTCTTATTCATATTTAATTTTATTTACATTTTTATTTTTATTAAACATATTTTTAATCTCATTTAATGATATAAGGTGAAAAATAAAGCATATAGAGAAATATACAAATATTGCTATTACTACCATTAGGATTAATTTTATATATACATTTAATATAATAAATTTATTTGCCATAACTACACTAAAATACATAAAAATCGATGCAAAGATTGGGACTAAAATCTTTTTCATTTTTAATTGTATTACAATTTTTTTTCTTGCCAAAATTAAAGATATAAGACATGAAATTGCATCACCAAATTGAATGGCTATTGCAAGTGATATTATACCTAAATTTGTAAAGAGAATTAAAATTACAAACATTATTGTTTTCAATAGAAAACCAATACTTTGTGCAATTAATGGCAAATAAAATTTCCCAATGCTATTCAATATGCTACACGAAACTTGTGAAATAGAAAGATATATAATATTAAATGCGGAAATTTGCAGATAGAAAACCGCCAAATTTATATAATTACTTTCAATGGCTGGAAAGAACAATTCGATAATAGTTGGTGCAATACCAACGAATCCAAGAGCACATGGAATACATAAAAGCCATATAAAAAAGTATGTTCCACCCACAACTTCATTTGTATTTTCACCTTTTTCAAGCATATAAACCAAAGCAGGTAGAAATGCAGTACAAATAGTGCCAAATAAAATTACTGGAAAATTGACAAAAGGACTTACCATGCCAGTTGCAATACCAAAAAGCGACGTTGACTTTAAAATATCATACCCTTTAAATGTAAGTAAATTTATAACTAGAAAACTATCAATACATGAAGACAATGGTAAAATAATTGATGACAAGCTTAATGGAAAAAATTGTTTAAATATTGTTTTTAAATATGTACCTTTAATATAAACATCAGAAGCACTAGGTTTTGTTCTAACATATAGCATAGACATAAAAACAAGTGTCACAAGTTCACTGAAAAATACACCCAAGAAAGCACCTGCCACTGCATATATCACACCAAATTTCTTTAACCAGATTGCACCCAGTAACCCAAATCCAAGTTTACTTACTTGCTCTAGAATAGTTGCACTGGCATTATATGCCATAGTTTCCATGCCTTGAAAATAGCCTTTATAGACACAAGTAATGCTAGAAAAAAGTATACTTACTGCAACCGTTATATAACCAAGATGAGCTGAAGAATTTCCTTGAAGAGTTGATATAGGCATCGCAAAAATCATCAAGCAAAGACAAAAGAACAAACCAATAAGAGAACTCAAAGCAACACAATTTCTTACTAATGTTCTTATCTTTTGCTTTTCTCCTTTCGCACGGAAGGATGAAATACGCTGAGCAACATATGTCGGCATCCCACCAGTTATAGCAACTAAAAATAAGGAGTATACAGGGAAAACCATTTGATAAAGCCCAATACCTTGCGTGCCAAGAATATTTGAAAGCGGTATCCTATATAATGCACCAAAGATTTTTGATATAAGCATACATATACTTAATATTAAAGTATTCTTTACATAAGACTTCATAAGATTATTTTTTGAAGAATAGCTATCTTTATGCAAAAATTTTTTATTTGACTATTTACAAAAATAAAATTATATGATATATTTTTTATAAGGAGAAATGAGATGACAGAACAAAGTAAAAAACCAACACCTATATATGTGCCACTTTCAGTCATTAACGCAAAAATGACGGGAGATGAGTATATCAAATTTAATGAAAAGGTTATAACAATTATTACTGAAATGTGCTCACGTGGCAGACTTACCCCTAAAACAGCAACTGAAATTGAAATAATGGACGATATTGATCCACAAAAAAAATATTTAACTGGCCTTGTAAATATTGTCAAAGACAAAGCAACAAATGAAAAAATAAAATATAATTTAGCAAGTTTTGGTAAGTTGCTTATGGACCATAGAATTGTAATTGAACAAGCATACGTAGACAATAAAATGCTAAATTGGACAGAATTATTTAAGGCACTTGCAAATGAAAACTTTTCATTTGATGAATCTTCTCTAGCTGTTCTTTTGCTTCAAGAGTCAAAGAGAATTAAAGATATGGATAAAAGAAACGGTTTATCTAAATAATATACAGGGCACAATTGTGCCCTGTTTTTATATATAAAAACCCCAGGTAGTCTATTAAGAAATAGAACTGGTTCGCAATCAGTCAAAATCAAGATACTCAATATAGTGCTAAAATTGGCTCATTATAAAAACCCACCAGATTTACTGGTGGGTTTATTATAACAAGGTTTTACATTTTGTGATCATCTTCTTCTTTCCAAATTGTGTATTGTCTAAAAAATGCATCACCCCTATATCCATCATGCCCAAAAATTGAATATTCTTTAAAATTGAAAGGCTTTAATAAATTTTCCGACTCAACAGCATAGTCTTCCAATTGCTTTGCTAAATCATTCATGCCCATACCCACATTTATAATTTTTAGTTTTGGAGTATAAGTTTTATTATATTCGTGTGCAAAATCAAACAATGCTTGCTTTAATTTTTGGTAAATCATATCGTTACTAAAGATATTGCTCTTTGAAGCAAGGTTGTTAACTTGAAATGAATTGCAAATACCATATCCTTGTTCACGGTTTATATATAAAGTTGCTTTAGCTATGATTTCATCATTTTCGTCTCTTATAACTAGGTTTTGTATATCAGGATCAAGCATAGCAGAGACTGCGATGCCATCTCCCACCCCATTAAGATGAGCACAACAGTTGCACAATTTCCCCAAAACTAAATTCAAAACATCATTTTTTCTTAAAAATTCATATGTGAATCTACTTTTTGACAATTCTTTTAAACACTTAAAGTTATCTAAATTCATCTCTGAAATATCTGCTATCTTATGATAAAGAACTTTAAACTTTTTTCTTGCATTTTCGTCAATATTTTCCTTTAAGTCTTGTGGTAAAATGTTCTTAGGAATTTTTTGCATACTATTTTTTTTGCTTACATCTACCGCTCTATTAAAGATATTTTGATCATTGTAATATTTTCCAATTACTTCACTTATGACTTTTGTATCTTTGTTTATGCCTGCAAATTTATTTTCATTGAGATATTTTACAAAAAAATCAATAGTAGGTGCAAGTTGGCGACAATTCCCTTTATTTGTTGTATGGGCTTTCTGAATTTCTTCAAATCTATGATAACAATTTTGTAGAAATCCTTTATCTCTTATAAACAGTTCATCAAAATGCTCAAACATAAAATCTGCAAAGCCTTTTTTGAAGCCACCTTCCATATTTTTATCAAAATAAAACAAAATATATAGATTATATGTTTGCGAAAATTTTTCTCTTATAAATTCTCTAGCTTTCTGTGCATAGTCTATTTTTTCAACTATTTCCTTCCCTGTTTTGCTTATCCTTTTAGTAACAATAGGCTTATTTTCAAAAACTCCCAGAATATCACATAATCGTATAAATTCCATTTCATACTCAGGTTTATAGGAATCGCCAAGCTGTCTAATCAAAAGATTATAATTTCTTATATTTCTGCTTAACATTTTCTCAATGATTAGCTCATAATTCTTCAGTGTACTCTCATACTTCTTAAAAAAATATTTTACCAAACTAGGACTTTTTATCACATTTAATTTTGATAACTTTTCTTTATCATCAAAATATTTAATATAATAATTTGCTAAGTATGAACCTCTTATAATATAATGTTGCGAGTATTCATGAACATTATTTAGAATGTTGTTTTCCGTGGCATAATAGTAATTAGTTAATAAAAAATGCCCATTTGATTTTAAGATAACATTAAAATAATCTGGCAAAACCATATAAAGGTTGTTGTTGGAATTATCTATGTATATCTCAGATAAATTATAACAATTAGAAAAACAATACTTTCCGAAGTTTTTTATAGATGAAGGAAAAATAATAGATTCTAGATTTTCACATGATTCAAAACTAGAAGTATCAATTTCTTGAACCCCATTTGGAACAACTATTTTTTTTAATTGCGTGGGTTTCGCTGAATTCTTAATTGTAACTTTCCCATCTTTTATAGACCAAATATCTTCAGATATTTTTTTTTTGTGATCAAATGCTTTCATATTTCTATATTTTAATATACTAATATATAAATGTCAATATCATTAATTTATTGATTTTAATTTTTGAGCCCTTTTAGAATTTTTTATAGAACGTTTTTCAAGTGTTTCAAGTTCATCGTTTAACTTTTCAAGCCTTTGCATAATCTCATTTTTTCTATTCTCAGTGCAGGTTACATATTCGCTTTGCAAAGCATCTACCTCGCTTTTTATCTTAGATGTCTTTTCCATTATATCATTTTGTTCATCAACAATTTTTTCATAAACTTTTATAAAATCTTTATCTTCCATAAATCTCCTTACTCATTTCTATGTTTCTCTAACAAATTTCTCAAATACGCATGAACTTTAATCATTGCACGATTGAGTGATGCAGTAAAACGCTGCATTGATAATTGATTAAATTTTATTTCAATAGTCTTTGCTTTTGCCAAATCAAGTGCATTAATATTCAAATCGTCAACAATGAATTGACAAATAACTTGTCCCAAAAGAGATTGATAATTTTCTTGATCAATACCAATAACTCCCACAAGCTCTTGGAAATAGTCTTGCATGGCAATTGTGTCATAAGCATAATTTAAAAATAATGTAAGTTTATTTATACTATGTTTATTACCACCTGCAGAAGCCAGAAATTGCCATTTGTATGAAAGTTCAACATTTTCCGGTAATGCTGGATTACCATGCTTAAACCAATAAGAAATTAAATCCTGTGCTACAACATCACCACCTGCGGCAAGAGCACATTGTTCAATATATGCTTCGGCATAAATATCTTCAATCTCAATTGAACCTTTACCATAAGTTTTTTTACTTATGATTGCACGACGAAGTAAAAAAGCGTTTTTGTAATCATCTACAGACATCTCATAATTCTCGTCAATTTTTTTTATTAGTTTTGTCATATGCTATCCTTTTGAACATTATAACAAAAATTATTTCTTTGTACTAGCACTTTTAATAGTTTTTTTTATTTTGTTGCTTAATGTCTCTATTTTTATTAAATTTACATAAAAGTTACCAATGAGCATTTCAAAGTAAGGAAGTATAATAACAAAAAAGCAAAATAGAGTTATTATTAAAGGAATTATAACATTAAACCATAGTGGCATCGTCACAATAAAGTTGAATATAATTACGAAGCAACTAGCAAGTGTTGCTACCAGAGCGACAAATAGTGCTTCCATTAAGAATATTATCAAAAGTTCTGCCCTATGACCATAAGTTAACTTTTTACTTTTTTCAAGACATGCAATGGTTCCAATATTTGGTTCATCTGCAAAAACATATGGAGCAAGACAAAAATTTAACCCGCATATCACTCCCGGAATTATTAACAAAAGTGACCATAAAAATATAAGAACCATACTACAAACTCTAAGACAAAAAGCAGAAAGACAATGCATATAATAATCAAACACATTTTCCACTTTGTAATTTTCTCCACGAATTATATCAAGGATTATTTTTTTGAACCCTATACAAAGTGTACACATTAAAAAGAATGCGAGACCAAATCCAAATAGTGGAAAAAGCATAGCAATAAATATACATGCCCAAACCACAAAACTTGATATTAGCACACTTGTACGATTATCCCCATATAGCTTATTAGTATCAAGCCAAATTTTATATTCATCTTTTTTCATATTTCACCTACATTGAAATTGTTTGCAAAATATGATAAAAAATACAAAATCAGAATAGATTTCTTAAATAATTAAAAAAATTTATTTTGTATTATATACATTAAAAAATGGGTGGAGTCACAACTCCACACGCATAAAACAGCATTAGTAATCCTGTTTTGAATTTATAAATCAGTCGCTCTCGCAACCTTATGTATTATATAACATAAAATAAAAAATTTCTCAAGTATTTACCAAAATTTTATAACAAAATTTTCTATATACATTTTTGCAAGTTCGTCATATGACTTTGAATGTATATCAATTTTCGGATATTTTTTCATAGTTTGATAAAGTTTAGCATATGTCCAACCTATAGACTTATTTAACACAATTGCTTTATTAGCAAAAAAATTATGCCATAAATTATATCCACTATTAGGGTCGTAATCTTTTAAATAAAATGGCATAGCAATTGCTTGTTGTCTAAAAGCATCAACAACAACACCTTGCATAAAGCGTCGTGTATTTTCACCAACAAGCTCTGGATATTTTTTAAAATTTTTATAAAATTTAAAAGGCGTAATGCTCACGTTTTTATTCGGTTTCCCATGCTTATGCAATTTTATAACTACCCTGCGGGTAGTTGAATATAGCATTAAGCGCATTTTCTCTTCATCTGCATAATTATTTTTAACAGCTTCAAATATAGCTTTCCTGTAGTGTTCCATTATAATATCTTCGATATCTAAAGTAATACCTATACCCTGCCAGCCATAAGTTATACCAATTTTATAACCAAGCCAAACGAAATTCCCAGGAAGTTTGGTATCATCTAAGAATGTGTATTGTGATTCGTCAATGTGTGTTTTTATTTTATTTTGAAATTTCAACTGATTTCGTTTATAAAAGACTTTTTTGATACATTCCAAAATCCCAAATTTGATATAAATTTGATTAACACGCTTTTTAAATAAAAGAACAAAATCATTAATATGATAAAAACAATCTGTTAAACCATCTATACGAAAAAATTCAAAAAGTTCATTTTTTAATTCTTGAGACATAATATCAGCAAAATTATTACTTGGTGGAAGTCCACCTAGATTATATTTTACATTATCACAATAATTTTCAAGCAGAGGCTTATATTTTTCATTTATTTTATTTTTTATAAAAAATTCATACACATATTGCAAAGAAATTGATGCGAAATAATTTTCTAAGCTGAATTTTACAATTGTAAAGAGCCCCATTCGGTTTGCTTGAAGCCTACGAAACAAAGTTTCTATCATTTTATTAGTGTCACGCATATTTTTATCAATTAACGATTCTAGAATGTCTCTTAAACTAAGTGATGCATTGTATTCAATGCTCGACTTATTTTTAAACTTAGCAAATTTTTGAACTTGTGTTGGCATTTTCCTTTTAATGAATACTATTTGTCTTACAAAATCTAAATTCATATTTTCTCCTTTTTTTAGTATTTTAACATCCATGTTTCATAGATGCGTCATAAATAAGTATTGTTGCAGAAACACCAACATTAAGAGAATCGCATTTCCCAAGCATTGGTATTGAAATCATTTCAACTGGATAAGTATACCATTCACGTGATATACCGTGACGTTCATTGCCCATAACAAAGGCAGTGTGAGGTGGATATTTTTGAGTAAAATAAGTGTTTTTTGCACGGGTATCAGCCAAAAATATCGTGTAATTGTTATCTTCTAAAAATTTGTAACACGATGCGACATCTTCAAATTCATACATTGGAATAGTTAGAACTGCACCCATGCTGCCTTTTATGAGTTTTGGATGCGTAAGTCTTGCACGACGATTGCATATAAACACTGCCTCTACACCCGCACCATCACAAGCACGAAGCATTGTACCGATATTGCCCGGTATTTCAATGCCATCTAGTACCAAAATAATACTTTTTTTATGTGGTTTAAATTTTGCTATTTCAGGCATCGGAAGTTTAGCAATACTCATAAGTCCGTCTGGTTTATCTCTTTCGGCAATTTTTTCATATGTCTTTTTTGAAACTATGTAGCGATTTGTAGTTTTTTGCATCAATTTTTCAATAATCATAACCGCTTCATTGGTGTAGACACATTCAGGACAAATAATGAGTGCATCGATATTTGTATTTGTTTCAAGAATACGGTTTTGTGCCCAAATTCCGTCAGCAACAAAAAATTTTTCTTTATTTGGCTTTGTATTTGAAATTATATTTTTAATTCTTTTTATTACCGAATTATGCTCGCCAATTTCGGAAAAATTATTATTTTTTATTATTTCATTAAATTTTTCTCTAAAATTACTATTGATGTTATCCATAGTTTTTATTATACACATTTTTGAAAATCAGTACAAATAATTATTAAAAATTTTCTAAGTGAATGAGATTCTCACGGCACCTGACGGTGCCTCAGAATGACACATTTTGTGTCTTGTTACACTTTATCGTGTCTTGTCGAACTTGGGTCTTGTCGAACAGTGTGAGACATATATGAGATTTCTCGCTATGCTCGAAATGACACAAAAACACATTGACTATAAGTTATTTTTATAATGCACTTTGATAGCGGTGAAGTGCTTATTGATGACATCAATATAAATGACCTATCAAAAGATAGTTTAAGAAATAATATTTCGCTTGTAAACCAATTCCCCTACATATTTGATATGTCTATAAAAGACAATCTTTTAATGGTAAAATCTGATGCCACTGACGAAGAGATTGATGACGCAATAGAAAAAGCATATTTAAAAGACTTTATAAACACTTTGCATGATGGTATAAACACGGTTGTTGGAGAAAGTGGTATAAAACTATCTGGCGGACAAAGACAGCGACTTGCCATAGCAAGGGCGTTTTTGAAAGAATCAAGCATAATTTTATTTGATGAAAGCACAAGTTCCTTAGATAATTTTGCACAAGAACATATAAAAAACGCAATTGACGCGTTAAAAGGGACAAGCACCATAGTTATTGTGGCTCATAGGCTATCCACTATAAAAAATGTAGATAAAATTTTCTTTTTAGATGAAGGAAAAATTATAGATAGTGGTACATTTGACCAACTTTTTGAAAATAATGAAAAATTCCACAATATGTTTTTGGCAGAAAATGTGTGAATAAAAAATGTTACTTGACATTTCTTTACGAGTATATTGTAGTTATTTTTTTGTATACAAAAGACAATTAAATTATCTATCAAACCACGGCGTTTGTATTTACATAAACTATGATAAAAAGATATAAGCAAAAACTTTAATAAAAAAATTTAAGACAAAATTACTCCAAATTTGTTATATTAATAGATGCTAAAAGGAAAATATATGGAAAATGCAACCAAAATCTACAATAATATGTTTGATGAAAGAAATCTCGAACAAATACTTGAAATTTATGCTGATAGATTGACTTATTTTATCAATAACCTAGTGAATGATATAAATACAGCCGAAGATATAATGATGGATTGTTTCGTTGAGATATTATCTCGCAATTTAAAATTTTTTGATCAAAATTCTTTTAAGGCTTACATTTATAAAACTGCAAAAAATAAATCTTTAAATTACATAAAAAGAAATAGGAATTTTGTAAAAACAGATTATGAAAACATCACGGCCGTACAAGATGATTCTATTTATTTTAATGAAACAAAAGTTGCATTGCTAAAAATTTTAAATGATTTTAAACCTATATATAAAACAGTTTTATATCTCTGCATTTTTGAAGAAATGACCTTGGATGAAATTTCTAATGTTATGGATAGATCGACTAGACAAATTCGAAATATAAAATATCGAGCAATGAAAAAATTAAGAAAAGCATCAAAAGAATTATTAAATTTGGAGGTATTATGAAAACAAATAAACAAAGAGCAGATATTATTTTGGAAAGATATCAAAAAAATAAAGAGACTCAAAACCAACAAAATATCAATAAAGTTTCACCCAAAAAACATAGTTGGTTTAATTTAAAAGCATTCGCCTACTCCATGGCTGCAACTCTAGTCATTATCGGAGTTTCGCTTGGTTTGTTTTTTGGATTAAGACAAAATGATTTAGATTTGAGCAAAATGTATATTTTAAATTTTGATAAATATGTCGCAATCGGTGCTGGAAGTCAACTAACCAATGATGAGCAAGTGAGTGCCAATGTTTTAAGCCTTGATGCAAATTCCGCTGGAAAAAACTATATGATTGGAGTAGACCAATATGGCAATGTGGAAAAATTAAGATTTGCATTAAATAACACTAACAACACCTCTGAAACCGACCAAACTGAGCAAGAAGAAATCGAAAAAAAAGATTGGCAAGTTTCAAAAATCAAAATTTTTGATAGATTTATTGTTGTAGAATTTAGTCCTTACCCTTTCATTGATGAAAGCGAATACTTTTGGTTAAATTATACTTATGTCATTGATAACGAAACAGGAAAAATGTATTATTTAAATAACTCTGATGAAACCAACTATATCTATTTTGTAAGTGAAGACACACATTTTTTTGATAACGAGAAAGAAGGTATAGATATGGAGCAAACAAAAGATAGTGTATATTTTTATACTATATATCCTACAAATAATACTATTAAAATTGATAAGGTTTATAGAGTATATGTTAAAAATGATGAACTTGTTGTTGAGGAAGTTTATAATAAAGATATGGGGTTAATATTAGAGTCTTACTTTGTTGATAAATATGATAATTTTTATATTCTTCCCACATACGCACAATATGAAGTTTCATACTGCATAAGCAATAATAAATTATTATTTTTAGACACAGAATTAAGAAAAGATGTTAATGGCATAGCCTATACACTAGATGGAACCAAACAAGTTGACCAATATGGAAATTTGGTTGACAGCACATTTAGTGGCGAACATATGTGGTTGGCTCCAGCAGATTTAATTAAAAGAACTGGAAATGTCGACTATTATTACCGTAGCGAAATTACCAATAACCAAAACATAACAACAAGTCTTGATTATATATACAAGGTTACTTGGCAAGATGATGTAAATTATACTTTTGAAAAAATTTACATTCAAAACTGGTCGGATATGCATCCAAAACAATTTGTTTTCACAAATGATTATATATATTTTAGAAGTGATGAAAAAATCTACAAAACAGAAATTACAACTGGCGCAACAACAGAACTTATAAGCGAATATTATTTTACAGATATCTCCACTGATAATTTAGGAAATGTATCATTTAAAGCCTTAAATGTGGATATGAACAATGTCTATGGAATAATAAATAACGAAGGAGAAATCAATATAGATATTCAAGACAGAGAATATATGATATACTATATAAAACCTTTGAAGATAGACTAATAAATTTTCTGTAATAAACAAGTAAAATAGCACTAGAAAAATTCTAATGCTATTTTTTAGTCATCCAAATTATTAAAAAGTGGACTATCAAAAAATTCTTTAAGTGTTATTCCCAAGCCTTCGCATAAGTATTGAATTGTTGCAAGTTTTGGATTTTGACTTCTGCCTGAAAAAATACTATTTACTGTTGATTGGATTACTCCAGACATTGTGCAAAGTTTATTTGGAGTAATGTTTCTTTCATTGCAAAATTCTAAAATTCTTTTACCTACTGCTTCATGTAATTTCATTATACCTATTCCCCTTAATTGTTATGTTCACAATAATTTTAGCAATACATAAAAAATAAGGTTGTGAATGCATGCATAAGTTGTGAATGTGTTGACAATTTAATGATAAGTATGTATAATGATAGTTGTGAATGCATCGTTAACCGGTGCAAAAAATTAAAAGGAGGAAATATGGCATATTTAATTGGATATATGTTGGGGTTTTATTTGTTATATGCATTACTTGCTTTATGTTTCAAACACAAAATTGGTTTCATTGTTAGCGTTATTATAGGAGCAATTATTGGAATAACAAATTTAGTAATCAACCAGAATTTTTTCCCTATAATTGCAATTACTATTGCAAGTTTGCTAATATTCTTTGTTCCAAAAATGCAAATTAAAAGCAAAAAAGATTTAAAACAAAAATAAATCAGTTTAATTAAATAATTTAAACAAATAGAGTCCTGACTCTTAATCAGGTTGCAAAACAAAAAAAATGGAGTAAACTTCTCCATTTGGGTTGTGGTGGATCGCCAGGGGTTCGAACCCTGGACCCCCTGATTAAGAGGTGCCTTTGGAACTTCTTTTTTAGTGCCATTTTATACTTACAAATCCCCTTAAATCCCTTATTTTCTCTACCAAAATCGTGTTATTCAAGTTTATCTCTTAACTTATAAATTTGTCTAAAATTATTTCAGTTTTTGCAGTTTTCTTTTAGACAGTTATAAAAATAATTTATTAATAGTGTTTTATACTCTTATTTGTTTGACTTTTTTGATATAATATTATAAAATAATGTTAACATTTGGAGGATGATATGCAAAATTCACATACCACCCCACTTCTTAGAAATGACTTAAAAGAATTTTTAATTAGGTTAGGTAAGATTTTTTCTAACATTTCAATATTAGCTCTATTATTGTGTTTTAGCGGAATTCTATCTTTTGCTGCAACTGCTTTTATTTTGCTTATAGGTTTTGTTGTCATTATTTTATCTGTTGGGACCATATTTGTCATTGTTCCCAATTATTTTGATATATTAATGTCAACATCTGAAGTATCTGCAAAGATTTCTGCTTTCTTTTTAGAAAATTTTTATATATTTGCCTCTATTGCCATTGTAGGAGCAGTTCTTTCTTTGATTCTGTTACTTTTAGATAAGAGAAATAAACATATCGCTCGAATAGTGATTTCTTCGGTTGTAATTGCAATTGTGATTATTACTATAATAGTTGTTGCAACGGAGGTGATATAATGAATTCGGTGAAATTAAAATTGGTTGGAATCAATTCAAAACTTATTCCTAATATTTTTATTGATGACCAATATGTAAAATGTAAGAAAAACGAATTTGGCTCTTATGAAACAGATTTTCAAACAGAAAAAGATGAAATTAAAATAGCTTTTTCAAGAGAGTTAGAGTTGAAATCTAAACTCTGGTGGTTATATGCAATATTATCATTTATAGTAAGTGTTTTTGGAATTTTTAACCCACCTTATGATAGAAAATGTATTTCAATGGATTGTTCTTTTATAGTTAAATTAAAAGATGTAAATAATATTAATATAAAATTTAATTCCTTA
>CALWOY010000009.1 GCA_944383255.1 uncultured Clostridia bacterium | reverse complement strand
TGCAAATAAAAGAGTGCAGTTCTTTTTATGTGTTGTTGCTTTTGGTATGTTACCGCCTCTCTAGGAAGTCCAAAAGCACTAGATGATCTTGCCTTTACTTCAACAAAAATTATGTAATCATCTTTTTGAGCGATAATATCAATTTCACCAAGTTTACATGAAAAGTTTGTATTTAAAATTTTATAATTGTTTTCAATTAGATAATTAAAAGCCAACGCTTCACCACGCTGACCTGGAATCTTTGTGTTCATTTTTCACCTACAAAATGCTTAATAAAAGTGTTTCTATGAATATCGCATTTCCCAAATTTTTTTAGAAGTTCAACATGCTTTTGTGTACCATACCCTTTGTGCTTTTTAAATTCATACTGTGGGTATTTTTTATCCATTTCAAGCATCAATCTATCTCTATAAACTTTTGCCAAAATTGAAGCACAAGCAATGCTATAACTTTTTTCGTCACCTTTTATAATGGGCACTGTTTTTATTTTGGAATCTAATTTAACAGCATCAACAAATACTATATCTGGTACTATGCTAATATTATTTATACAATTTAACATACCTTGCTTTGTTGCATTTAAAATATTTATTTCGTCTATAACATTGTTATCTACTACTTGTATATCATAAGCCAGTGCAGTATTTACAATTTTGTCATAAAGCATTTCTCTAACTTTTGGTGAAAGTTTTTTACTATCATTTACACCATCAATTATTTTGTCTTTTTCAAGTGGCATCATTGCAATGGCACAAACGACAGGACCAGCAAGTGGGCCTCTACCCGCTTCATCTATGCCTGCGATATAATTATAACCTTGTGTTAAAAATTCATTTTCATATTCAAACATCTTTCACCTGATCTAAGGTAATTTTCCCCAATCTACCTTTTCTAAAATCATCAATAATCATAGCACAAGTTCTATCATAGTCAATATCTCCACCCTTAATTAAAAAATGTTTTTTTTCAGCAATTGCGTCAAGGGTTAAGAGCGCATCATCATTTATTGTAATATCATATCTATCTTTTAAAACTTGCGGATAATATTGTTGAAGTAAATTTATAAGATAAAAACTAAGTTCATTTATATCAACAATTTCATCTTTAATACTTCCAATTATGCATAATTTTTTTGCTATATCTTGATCTTCTAGATTTGGCCAAAGTGTTCCTGGTGTATCCAAAATTTCAAAACCATTTTTAAGTGCAACCCATTGTTTACCACGAGTGACCCCTGCTTTATCCCCTGTTTTAGTCTTTTTTATTCCACACATATTATTTATTAGTGTACTCTTACCACAATTTGGAACTCCAATTACCATTGCTCTTAGCGGAATTGAAAGCCCTTTTTTTTCATACTTTTGTAGTTTTTTAATACATAAAGTTTTCATTATTGGTTCAATAATTTTACTTGTTCCACTTTGAATACTGTTTAAAGTAATACAATCTGAGTTGGCCTTATTTTTAAGCATTTCTTTAATATGTGTTGAAATACTATCGTCCGCTAAATCTACTTTGTTCAAGATATATAAAATTGGCTTATCGGCACACAATTCATTAAATTTTGGATTAAGACATGACAAAGGCGCTCTGGCATCCAGAACATAGATAATCATATCAACATTTTTTATTTCCTTGGACATCTGCGCCAATGTTTTTGCCATATGTCCAGGAAACCAATTTACTTTTGCCATTTACTCCTCTAACAAATCAGGTCTATATTTTTTTGTTATTTCAATTGCTTGTTCCTGTCGCCACTTATCTATATTTTGATGATGTCCAGAAAGTAAAACTTTTGGAACTTCTAAACTTTCAAAAACTTCTGGACGAGTGTATTGAGGATATTCGAGTAGTCCATTAGAAAAACTTTCATCTTTTAGCGACTGTGAATTAATTACGCCTTTAATATTTCTAACGATTGCATCTATCATTACCATTGCAGGCAATTCACCACCAGTCAAAACATAATCTCCAATTGAGACTTCTTCTGCACCCAAGATATCAATAGCACGTTGATCCACGCCTTCATAATGTCCACATAGTATAACAATGTCCTCATATTTAGAAAGTTGCTGCGCCATAGTTTGGTTAAACACCTTTCCTCTTGGACTGGTGTATAAAACTTTTGCATTATTTATCGATAAACTTCTAAATGCATCTACTATTGGTTGCACCATCATTACCATACCAGCACCACCACCATATGGATAGTCATCACATTTTTTATGCTGGTCTTTTGAAAATTGTCGTATATCAACGACATTCAATTCAAACAATTTATTGTCGATACCACGCTTTATAATGCTATGCTTGATTGCATCAAACATCTCTGGAAATAATGTAAGAATAGTTAATCTGTGCATACTTTCATCTCTTCAAATAATTTTTTATTTACTTTCATATGATTATCAAAAACGCCCAAGAATATTGATTTTAGATGTGGCAACATTATTTCACGATTATCGACATCTAATATTGTGAACACATCGGTTGCACCATAACTTTGTATGTCAATAATTGTTCCCAAAAACTCACCATCCTCACTGACAACATCCATATTTAAAAGGTCATCAACATAAAACATATCTTGTTTTAGGGTCATTTCTTCATCAATAGCATACACTTTTTTTTGCCTATATTTTTCGGCACTGTTCCTATCATTTATGCCATCTAAAAACACATACAAAAAACCTTGACGACCAACAATCTTTTTAACAAGAATTTTCAAATTGTCAATATAAACATACTTTATGTTTTTAAAAATGTCAAGGTCTGTATCGGATGGATAAATTTTTAATTCACCTTTGACTCCTTGAGGTTTGACTATTGTTCCTACAAATCGCATAATCTCTCCATATAAAAAACAGGCAAAAATATGCCTATTTGTTTATTTTAACATTGTATCTGATTTTCTCTTTGGCTGATATAGATTTTACTATTGCTCTAATTGATTGGGCAATTCTACCATTTTTTCCAATTACTTTGCCAATATCGTTTTCGGCAACATTGACTATAATGTTTATTTCACTACCCTCTCTTTCAGTGGTTATCTTTACAGCATCTTTATCATCAACCAAACTTTTTACAATGTACTCAACTAATTGCTCCATAATACTCCTTTATGTGCTATTATCTTTCAATAACACCACTTTTTACTAGCAATTCCTTGGCTGTTTCTGTTGGTTGTGCACCATTTTTTAGCCATTTAGATGCTTTTTCAGCGTCAATTTTGATTTCAGCAGGTTCAGTTAAAGGATTATAAGTGCCTATAACTTCAACAAACTTACCATCTCTTGGTGACCTTGAATCTGCAACTACTACTCTGTAAAATGGTGATTTTTTGTCTCCATGCCTTGTTAATCTAATTTTTAATGCCATTTTTTTTCTCCTTTTTTATTTTTATATATTAACTTTTGCTAATATAACTAATTAAATAATCTTGCAATGCCTTTTTTATTTTTCATCTGTTTCATCATTTCTTTTGATTGTTCAAATTGCTTTATCAGTTGATTGACTTCTGTTATAGTAGTTCCACTACCTTCTGCAATGCGTTTTCGTTGACTTCCTTTTATAAGATCAGGATTTAACCTTTCTTTTTTTGTCATACTTTGAATAATAGCCTTATTCTTTTTCAACACATTTTCATCAACCTGAGCACCTTTAAGTTTCCCACTAAGTCCAGGTATCATTGCAATTAAGTCATTTATATTGCCCATTTTTTTAAGTCTTTCAAGTTGAGCAAGATAATCTTCAAATGTAAATGAGTTTTCTCTAAACGACTTTTCAAACTTTTTAAGTTCCTCTTCACTGACTGCCTCTTGTGCTTTTTCTATTAAACTCAGAACATCACCCATACCAAGTATTCTTGATGCAATTCTATCGGCATAGAAAGGCTCTATATCGCCTATCTTTTCACCAACACCACAAAATTTTATTGGCTTTTGAGTAATGGCTTTAATTGAAAGTGCAGCACCGCCACGCGTATCGCCATCCAATTTTGTTAAAATGACTCCAGTTATATCAAGGTCATTATTAAAACTTTCAGCAACTGTTACTGCATCTTGACCTGTCATACTATCAACTGTAAGCAAAATTTCAGTTGGACTGACTTCTTTTTTTATGTTTTTAAGTTCTTGCATAAGCTCTTCATTGATATGAAGTCTACCAGCAGTATCAATAATAACAGTATCATAATTCTGCGATTTTGCGAACTCAACGGCCTGTTTTGCCGTTTTAACTGGGTTTTGAGTGCCTTTTTCAAAGACATCTACTTTTGCTTGTGCAGCAACAACTTTAAGTTGGTTAATTGCTGCTGGTCTATAAATATCACAAGCAACCAAAAGTGGACGCTTATTAGATTTTTTAAGGTATGCACCAAGTTTGGCACACATTGTTGTCTTACCAGCGCCTTGAAGTCCACACATCATAATTACTGTTGGTGGCATAGATGCAACCATAAGTTTTTGATTTGAACTGCTCATAAGTGCAGTAAGTTCTTCGTTAACAATTTTTATAACCTGTTGCCCAGGAGTTAGACTTTTTAAAACGGTATCGCCAACAGCCTTTTCAGAAACTTTTTTGATAAAGTCTTTTACAACAAGATAATTAACATCTGCTTCCAAAAGTGCGAGTTTGACTTCTCTCATTGCTTCTTTAATTTCAAGTTCTGTTAATTTCCCTCGTTTAGTGAGCTTAGAAAAGATATGCGACATTTTCTCACTTAAACTTGTAAATAAAGCCATTAAAACTCCTCCAAAAGCTTTTTTACTTGATTTTTACATAATGTGTCATCAAGTTTTACCGCATTTTCAAGCGACTTTTTTAAATGATTTAATTTCAATTTACTTTCAAACTCATTGAGTTTACGTTTTGCAGTGTTTAGTGCATCTAAAACCGCACTTCTTGAGATATTGAAATTATTCGCAATTTCACTTAGTGACATATCATTATTTACATAGCTGGATATTATTTCATATTGACGCTCGCTTAATAAGTCGCCATAAATGTCCAAAAGCATCCCATATTCAATATTTTGTTCCACACTCATATGGTCACCTGTCAAGTAAAATTACTTTACATATAATAACATATAGTTTTGTTTTTTGCAACAATTTTTTTTTAGTTTGGTAATAATTTTAAAATTATTTGATTTAATACACCAAATTTATCGTTATTTACTATAATTGCATCATCTAAAACTTGTATAAAGCCTTTTGATACAAGCATATCTAACTCTGCTCTCTTTGCAGTTAAAATATCAAAGCCTAAACTCCTTAATGCTTCAATATTTACACCATATTTTGTTCTAAGTCCAAGCATTAAATATTCTTCTATCTTTTCACTTTCTGTAAGTTTGTGTTTTTCATAGTTAAATTCGCTATGAATATATTTTGAAATGTTGAAAGTGTTATAATACCTTTCTCCCAAAAAATATGAATGACTAGAAACGCCAAAACCAAGATAATTTTTACATTGCCAATAACCTATATTGTGTTTACATACCATATCATTTTTTGCAAAATTTGATACTTCATATCTTGTAAAAAGTTTTTTATTTAAGTATTTTACTATTTTATCATAAAAACTTACACATTTATCTTCATCAACAACTTTCACTTCATTATTTGCAATCATCTTTGTTAGGGGTGTATTGGGCTCATTTATTAACATATATGCTGATATATGAGATACTTTTTTCAATAAAGCCTTTATAGTAGATTTTAACTTATGATAAGTTTGATTGGGTATACCTATTAAAACATCAGCATTTATGTTGTTAAAGCCACACTGTTTTGCAAGGTTTATTGCCTTTAAAGCCTTATGTTTTGTATGCTTTCTCCCAATTACTTTTAAACAATTATTATCAAGCGACTGTACTCCAATGCTAAGTCTATTTATTTTACAATTTTTATAATCAAGTAATTTTTCCCTAGTCAAAGAACACGGATTTGCTTCTATTGTTATTTCAACATCATCTTTAATAGTAAAATATGTAAATATACTGTCTATTATTTCTACAATATATTTTGAGTCAACAGAAGTTGGTGTCCCCCCACCAATATAAATCGATGTTACGATATAATCTTTATTTGCATTATATTCAATTTCTTTATTAAGTTTTAAAAAGTACTGTCGCTTTATTTCTTCACTGTAGATTCCCGAAACAAAATTACAGTAAAAGCATTTACTGTCGCAAAAAGGTATATGCACATAAATCATTGTTTCAATCATTGTCATCGGTTTTTAGTATACTGATAAATGTTTCGGCAGGAAGTTCCACAGAGCCAAATTGACGCATACGCTTTTTACCCGCCTTTTGCTTTTCAAGAAGTTTACGCTTTCTTGAAATATCTCCACCATAACATTTAGCCAAAACATCTTTTCTCATTGCGCTTACTGTTTCTCTTGCAATTATCTTACCACCTATGCAAGCCTGAATTGGAACCTCAAAAAGTTGCCTTGGAATAATTTTTTTCAATTTTTCAGCAATTTGTCTACCACGAGCATAAGCCTTATCTTTATGAATAATCATACTAAGTGCATCGCATGGTTCACCATTTAACATTATGTCAAGTCTAACAAGTTCACTTGGAGCAAAACCGTAAACTTCATAATCTAAACTTGCATATCCTTTTGTACGGCTTTTAAGACTATCAAAAAAGTCATAAATCATCTCAGCAAGAGGCATATGGTATTTTAGCACAACACGGGTTTTTTCTAAATATTGCATATCAATAAATTCACCGCGCTTATCTTGGCAAAGTTCCATTACAGCACCAACATAATTTGGTGGAGTATAGACATCTAGCTTTATCATAGGCTCTTCAATTCTTTCAATTTCTGCAGACGGTGGAAGCATAGATGGATTGCTTACCTCCACCATTTCGCCATTTGTCTTATATACATTATAAGAAACGCTAGGTGCTGTGGTTATAATATCAAGACCAAATTCCCTTTCAAGCCTTTCTGTAATTATCTCCATATGCAAAAGCCCCAAAAATCCACACCTAAAACCAAAGCCAAGAGCAACAGATGTTTCAGGTGTAAATTTTAGACTGGCATCATTGAGTTTTAACTTTTCAAGAGCATCTTTAAGGTCTTGGTATTTTGCTCCATCAACTGGAAAAATACCACTAAACACAACTGGTTGAACATCTTTATATCCAGGTAATGGCTCTTTCGTTGGGTTATCTGCATCTGTTATTGTATCACCAACCTTTGTATCGGAAAGATTTTTTATACTTGCGCATATATAGCCAACATCACCACAACATAATATTTCTTTTGGTTGCATCTTAGGAGTGAACACGCCTACTTCAGTAACCTCATAGGTTTTGCCGACTTTCATCATTTTTATTTTATCGCCAACTTTAACTTTACCATCAAAAATACGAACAAAACAAATTGCCCCTTTAAAATTATCATATAAACTATCAAATATAAGTGCTTTAAGTGGGGCTTCTATCTCGCCCCTTGGTGCTGGGATTTTTTCAACGATTTGTTTAAGCACTTCATCAATATTTATACCATCTTTTGCTGAAATTGCAGGACAATCTTCGGCATATATCCCAAGAACATCCTCTATCTCTTTTCTACATTTCTCCACGTCAGCACTAGGTAAATCAATTTTATTTATAACAGGTAAAATTTCCAAGTTATTATCTATTGCAAGATAAGTATTTGCTATTGTTTGAGCCTCAACACCTTGCGAAGCATCAACAATCAAAATAGCGCCCTCACATGCTGCGAGCGAACGTGAAACTTCATATGTAAAGTCCACATGTCCTGGAGTATCTATAAGGTTTAAAATATATTCTTCTCCATTTAATGTATAGAACATTCTAGTTGGAGTAAGTTTAATGGTAATACCCCTTTCTCGCTCTAAATCCATACTATCCAATATTTGATCACTCATTTCGCGAGAAGATACAGTTCCTGTTTTTTCAATAAGTCTATCCGCAAGTGTGCTTTTCCCATGATCAATATGTGCAATTATACAAAAATTTCTTATGTTTTTTAATTTTTCAGTCATGCGGTCTAATTTCCTTTGCAAGATTAGTATATATAATAACTAAAAAAAATCAAATCAAAAAATACATTTTGTTAAATTTTGTAGACACATTTTTTATATTTATGATATATTAATAAAAAAGGAATAATGATGGATATTTTTAAATCTTGGCTCGTAGAAAGATGTATTGCACATCGCGGATTACACAATGACGAATTCCCAGAAAATTCACTTGGTGCTTTTCAAAATGCAATTGTTAATGGATACCCTATTGAACTTGATGTTCATATAATTTCAGACGAAACTTTAGTAGTGTTTCATGATGATAGTTTATCAAGAATGACTGGAAAAGATGGTTATTTAAAAAACCTTACAAAATCTGACCTTGAAAATTATCATTTGGCTGATACTGAATACACTATACCAACATTTGAAGAAGTTTTAACTTTAATAGACGGTAAAGTTCCACTCTTGATTGAAGTAAAAAACACAAATAAAGTTGGAGCACTTGAAACAAAATTGTTGGAAATGCTTCGTGCATACAAAGGAGAATACGCTATAGAATCATTTAACCCATATGTTTTGGAATGGTTTAAAAAAAATGCTCCAGATATTTTGCGTGGACAACTTGCTGGATTCTTTAAAGGGGAAAAACTTGCGTTTATTAAAAGATTTGCCCTTAAAAGAATGGTACTAAACAAAATTGCAAAACCTGACTTTATAGCATATGAAGCCTCTCGCCTCCCGAATAGATTTGTTAAAAAATACAAATCTTTACCTTTGATTGCTTGGACTGTAAGAAGTCAAAAAGAATATATGAAAGTTGTACAATATTGTGACAATGTAATTTTTGAAAATTTTGAACCAAAAATATAACAGCAGTGGAAATCCACTGTTGTTTTTATATAAAAATCTTGAATACCTATTTTTGATTTTTTTCTCCTATATTTTTTCTTACGAAGTACTTTCTATTTTTTAATGAATTTGGCAAGTATTGTTGCTCAACATAACCACCATAATCATGTGGATATTTATAATTTTTACTTGCTTCTGTGTGATTTTTTAGGTATTCAGGTATATTATCATCCGGGTGATTTCTTGCATCATCTTGTGCCATATTCATAGCGACAACAACCCTATTATCTTTAGGTGATTCACACACATAAATAATTGCTTGAGTGAGTGCCAAATTTCCTTCTGGCATACCTAGATGGTCTAGTGCATACAAACTTGCACATGCCTGTAGTAATGCATTTGGTGCGGATAACCCTACATCTTCTGATGCATGTGCTATTGTTCGTCTTGCTAGCACTTGTGGTTCTACTCCAGCTTCAATCAATCTATTAGCATAGTATAAAGCCGCTGTTGAATCACTTCCCCGAAGACTTTTACAAAAAGCACTTAAAAGATGATAATATACATCTTCATTTAAACTCAATGCTTTTTTCTGCAAACATTGTGCTGCTGTTTCTTTATCTATGACAATTTCTCCATTTCTGTTCTCATTGGTTGTTATAACGCCAATTTCAAGACCATTCAAAGCACTTCTAACATCCCCTCCACAAGCGTTTGCAAAATAAGTCAAAGCATCATCATCGATTTTTATGATATACCTTTTCAATAATTCATCTTGCTGAATTGACCTATTTAAAACATTTTTTACATCTTGTATACCAAGCCTTTTAAACTCAAATACAGAACATCTTGAAACTATCGCTCTTGTCATACTATAACTTGGATTTTCTGTAGTGCAACCTACAAATATAACATAGCCATTTTCTAGTGCAGCAAGAAGTGAATCGCTTTGAGCTTTGCTCCACCTATGACATTCATCAAGCAATAAATATGTTTTTCTGCCATAAAGTTCAAAATCATTTTTGGCTTTTTCAATGACCGCTTTTACATCCGCTACTCCACTTGATATAGCGTTTAGTTTAACAAAATTGGAATTGCTTGTATCCGCAATAATTCTTGCAAGTGTGGTCTTGCCCGTACCTGGAGGCCCATAAAATATAACGCTTGGGACACGCTTTGCTTCAATTAGTCTACGAAGAAGTTTACCCTGTCCCAATATATGTTTTTGACCAACAAAGTCATCTAATGTCTTTGGACGCATTCTCTCTGCAAGTGGCTTTTTGTCATTGTGTAAATTTTCAAATAAGGTCTCCAAACTATAATCTCCTGTTTGTATTTATGATAGCATATATATAAGGAATTTGCAAACTAATATGCCAAACACTAAACATAAACAATTAAATTATTACAATTTAAAATTTGAGAAAAAGGAATTATGTTTATATTACAATATTTTATACCGTCAATATTTATACACTTTTGTTGTTCACTACTGTATACAGCAACACATATTTTTTTATTGTTAATGTTAAGTTCAAATTCAAAATTTTGCTTACAAATCGGAGCAATTTTTAATTTGTCTTTAAATATTTTAATACCCAAGTATTTTTCTTTTAGCCACATATAAAAATCAATTGCATTTATTTTTTTATTTTTATAAAGCGAATATACAATGTCAATATCTATTGCATCTATTTGTAAATAATTTACTGTAGTAATATGCTGTTTTAAATAATAATTAAATAAATAATTTAATTTTATATTTGATGATTTAATTTTAATATTCGTCAATTCCTTTATTTTATTTTCATAATAAATACTTGAATTTTCTAAGTAATTTTTATCAATTATATTATTTCCAAAATATAAATTAAATGATGCATTTTGCATGCCTTTTAAGTTTATATGTTTAATTATTTGTAAACGCGGATTTAAATACTTATTTCCTTGATAATTGATTTCGATATTTTTGTCACACAATAAAAACTTAAAGTGTTTTGTTACAACATCAATAATTTTACATTGCCTTTTTGTATTCTCAAAATATAAATTTTTTGTATTCAAATCATAAGTGAACTCTATATCAACACTAATAGATTTGAAAGATTTATTTTGTATGTTTATTTTTTTATATTCACCATCAAAATTAAATTGATTTATTTGAATATTGCTTGTAGAATTTGAAAATTGATATGTTTGATAATTATTATTTTCAATATAAGCATATGTTATTGCTTGATTATTAAGCTTTGTAGTCAGTTTATTACCATCATTTATTATTACTTTAAACGTTTCTTCTGTATATACATTAAGTGCCATAATACTGCAGTATAACGACATAATAGAGAACTCACTATCAAGATAAAAAATATTATTGTAGGACAAATTGCTAAACGTAATATCAGTAATAGCATTAAATTTATAATAAGTTTTTGCAATCTGTACAGCATTATATATTTCATTATCAAATTTCTTAAAATATAAAATTGGAATAGTTATATCGATGCCAAAATTTTTTAATGCTAAAGAATCTATATTTTCATTATAAAGTTTTGGAACACAGTATTTTGCACAAGAGATTATATTATCTATTAATTTGATCTGTTTTAATGTATTATCATAATTTTTATATTCCAGATAGTTTAAATACAGTTTTTGAGTGTAAAATAAACCTTTGACTTTTGATAACTTACAATGAATATATTTTTTTAATATCCTTTTAGGTTTTTTAAATCTCAAGATTATTAAAAATACAACGAACAAGAATATCACACAATAAATCATAATTTGATTATTGACAAAAAAAAGATATGTAACACCTAGTCACATATCCAAATTTTAGTGTAGTTAGTCTATAAGCCGAGTTCTGTATTAGATGATCATCTATCTAGTTACAATGTCTCCATTGCAATCAAGCGGTGTTTTTAAAAGACGATGCGAACAACATATTTGTCTTTTTTAACCTTGCCTCAGGTGGGGTTTACAGTGCCACACTTGTTACCAAGTATGCGGGGGTCTCTTACACCTCCATTTCAACCTTACTCACAAAAAATGTGGGCGGTATATTTTCTGTTGCACTTTCCTTAAAGTCACCTTCACCAGCAGTTAACTGGCACCCTGTTCTACGAGGCTCGGACTTTCCTCATTATAGTCACAACAACTATACTGCGATCATCTGGCTAACTACAAATATATAATGACATAACTTTAAATTTTTGTCAATACTAGCCAACCACAAATATTGGCTTTACTTTGTTATTTTTTCTATCCTTAATAAATGCCTGCATTATGCCATCAGCTGAAATTTTAATCGAAACTCCATACTTTGCAAGAGTTTTTGCAGCAGCAAGACGACCCCCACCAGAAGAACCCGCCTCAATTTGTATTATTGCACCTATTGCAATAATTGTACCATCATAATCGATAATTGTAGCACCATCAATTGCAATAAGCTCTTGCCTAAGTTTTCTATTTAGTTCATGAAATTTCTGTCCTGCAATGCATTGTTTAAGTGCATTTGATTTTGTAAGTTCTCTAGTTTTGATATAATCTTGATAAGTTATATCTTCTTCAATAGGCGGTTTTTTATCCATATTGTACAATTTATGGGCTTCTTCAAGTAATTGTTGCTTTTTTATATTGAAGTATTTCTCATCCATTATATCGTTTATATCAATGTGAGTTAAAGCATTTTCCAATTCGTCCTTGTTGACATATGCAAGACAGCCACCACTTCCAGCAAAAGAGCAATCAAGTGCCGAAAAATATATTGCTTTGCGTATCTCTTTTATAGTATGGGTCGTGCGGTTTGAAAGCAACTGAATTATCTCATCATGGCAATAACTGCACCAAACACCACGTTTTTTACAATACATAAGTTCATGATTTTTAAATATAAGTATCTCTCCGCCTTCTAACAAAATCACACCAATACGTTTTTCATTGCAGTATTTAGCAACACCTATATAATCATATGGTGATATGGTTGGAGCGAAACGTAATTTTTCAAACATTACATGACCCAAAAGATATCCTTCCTTATCAATTTCTATACAACTTTGAACACCATTTGATATAACGGTAAAAAAGTCCTTTTTGAAAAGATCTGAATAATATAAAGTTTCAACTCGTTCTGAGCAATTGTTATACTCATTTATAATAATACCAAAAGATATTCTTTTACCTTCATAAGTTTTTCTCGCACATCTGTCAAGCTCTTGTATTACACCTAAAAGCACACTACTAGACACTTCTGTTAACGAATTACAAATTGCTTTTTCCATAGCGAGTGTTTGAAGCCTTTGCTTGTATGTTTCATCCTCTATATTATATTCATTAATTTTATCAAGTTCCGAAATTATAGCATGCATCAGTTCAATATCCATGTTTTTAAAAGGCTGACTTCGCTTGATAATCAAACGATATTCATCTTCTTTATGAGGTTTAACAAGCATAGTACCACCATTGCCTTGTGCGACCTCACTATCACGATTTGATGAAACATCTTCCCCTGCAATATGTGACCCAGTAAATAACGGTAAAATTAATTCCTGAACATATTTTATAAATACATCTTTGGTCATTGTATTTCCTTTTAATTTAATGATATATTATTTATTGACAAAATACAATGGTTTTTAATAAAAAAAATTTATTATTGAAAAATATCTCCCATATATTCTTTAATTAAACCTAGTGCTTTCGTTTCAATTCTAGAAATATATGATCTTGATATACCTAATCTTTCCGCTACTTCTCTTTGTGTAAGTGCCGGAGTCCCATTTATACCATATCTCATTTTGATTATTTTACCTTCTCTTTCACTTAAATGTTTATCAATAATATTAATTATTTTTTCAGTTAAAATATTATTTTCAACTACTTTAAATACTTCTTCTTCTCCAGAAGGAATAATATCAGCAAGCTCAATATCATTCCCATCTTTATCCTGCCCAAGACTTTCTTCCAAAGAAAATACTTTTTTGTGCTTTTTATTTAATCGAAGTAACATTAAAATTTCATTTTCAATACATCTTGCAGCGTAAGTAGAAAGCTGTGTTCCTTTTCCATATTCAAATGAATTTATTGCCTTTATAAGACCTATTGACCCCACTGATATTAAATCATCTGCTTCACCGCTCCCAGAATACTTTTTTACTATATGTGCAACAAGCCTTAAATTATGGTTTATAAGTTTATCACGAGCAGCCATATCTCCTTTTTTAAATTTTTCAAAACACTCACGCTCTTCTTCAGTACTGAGTGGCTTTGGAAAACCTTGAGCATTGTTTATGTATGAAGAAAACATAAGTATTTTGTTCATAAACAACACAAAATTTTCAAATATCATACAATCTCCTTTGAGATTATTTATATGTTAAATTGTGTCGAATTTTGCTTGTACAATAAAAAAAGATTGTGAATTTTTATCACAACCTTTTTTATAAATTTTTATTATTCGTTAGTTGTATCTGTATTATCAGCATCACCATCCGCATTAGCATTTTTAAGCTCTTCAATCTTTGCATTTGTTTCCGCAATATCAGCTTTAAGATTATTACTATTTTCAACAAGAATATTATAGGTATTTTCAAGAATTGGAAGTCTTTCCTTATTCTTCTCAAGAACTTCTTCACAATGAGCAACACTTGCTTTAAGTCCATCTAAAAGTTCTTGATCCTCTTCCAATTTTTTTGCCTTTTCTTCATCTATATCACCAAAATTGTTAACTCCATAAAGGATCACTCTTTGTTTTGCAACAAGTGATTCTCTTCTACGAAGTTTCTTTTGATCATTCTCAAGACTCTTTCTAACTCTTGCAAGAGGCAAATATTCTTTCTTAACAGATTTTAATTGTTTATCATTATCTTTAAGCCTTTGTGTTAATGTTTCGAGTCTTTGTTCATATTCTTCAAGTGTTAGATTTGCATCACTTTGAGCTTCTGTTGATTCTTCTTCAAGTTTATCTTCAGCTTCTTGTACTCTACGTTTATATTCTTCTAGTTCTGCCTTTTGTTTTGCAAGTTCTGCTTCAAGCTCTTTTACTCTTTCGTCATCTATAGGAGTTACTTCATCAATAATTTCTTCTGCCTTTTCATCAGTGTCTTCTGTTTCCAAAGCAGGCTCTTCCGACTCTTCTTCTATTTCTTCCTGTGGTTCTTCTACAATTTCTTCGTCTTCATCAAAGAAAATGTTATCAAGATCAATATCGTCACTTTCATTTGCATTTTCTTCAATATTTTCTTTATCAATTTCAGAAATGTCTTCCGTTGTTTCATTGCCAACTTTAACTTCTTGTGCTTTCTTTTGCTCTTCGATAAACTTTTCTCTTTCTTTTCTAAATGCTTCTTCTTCTGCTCTAAGTCTTGCATAAGCTTCATCAATGTTTTGACCGTTTAATGCAGCTTCTTCCTCTTTTGCTTTACGTAAATCAACATCAGTATATTCTGTAGAATTAACTGACTCTGGTTCAATGTAATTAATCTGTTGAGGTGGAGTTTGCATTTGAGAATATGTAATTTGCTCAACTTGAACATTATTCTCCTCTTTTTTCTCTTTATTTGACCTTGATTCAGAATCAAGAACATTAAGTAACAAATTACCCAAGAAAACAACCACAAAGCCACCTACAATAATAATTCCAATTACCGCTAATACGTTTAACAATACATCTAACATAATTAACTTTCCTTCCTTTTTTAATTTTTAAGTAATTTACATAAACATTATGGTGGAGACGGCGAGAGTCGAACTCGCGTCCGAAAAAGTCCCATTAGACTTTTCTACGTGTGTAGTTTGTGCTTTCTATTCGCTTTTAAGTCTTCCACAAACAAAATACTTAATCACTAGTCCGTTAAATAAGATTGTAAGTCCAGACAAACTAACAAAATTTTGTGTCTAATCCGATCTAATCACCTCGACACTAAGCAATTAGATAGCTAATTGCACTTAGGCTGCCATAGCTACAGCATTATTGTTATTTGCGTTTAAGCATTTTTCGGTTTTAAGGTAGTCCGAACCTACCACACGCTTGACATCTAATGCCATCTTCCCCGTCGAAACCAAAACGTCCCCGCTAACAACTACTCCGTTCTCTTTCAATGGCCAATTTTATTGCTTTTTGTTTGAGAACTTCGCGCTTATCATAAAGTTTTTTACCTTTTGCTGTAGCAATTTCTACTTTTACAAAGCCACCTTTAAAATATACCTTAAGTGGAATTACACTATTGCCTTTAATTTGCTGTTGTTTGAAAATTTTGTCAATTTCTACCCTATTAAGAAGCAGTTTTCTGGTTCTTGATGTTGATGGAATAGAATTTGTTGCCTTATCATATGGTTTAATATATGCATTTTTTAAAAAAACTTCCCCATTTTTAAACGATATGAATGCATCATTTATACTTATTCCACCAGCTCTAATTGACTTTACTTCGCTCCCCTTAAGTTCAATACCAGCTTCGTACACATCTAAGATAAAATAATTATGATATGCTTTTTTGTTATTGCAAATTATCTTAACTGCACAGCCCATTATATCACCCCTTTTTAAAATTTTCAATACCCAAATTGCATATTTTTATATAAAATTACAATTTTTTTGAATTTCTTTTACTTGTCTAACACAAAATTCACTTTACGTTCAACCACATTTACTGATACGACTTTAACCTTGACTTTATCGCCAAGACTATACACGTGGGAGTTTCCTTTTAATTTTAAAGATTTTTCATAATATAAATAGTTGTCAGCAGGGAGGTCTTCAATTTTGACCAAACCTTCAACAGTATTATCAAGTTCGACATAAAAACCATAGTTTGTTACGCCACTAATAATCCCTTCAAAACTCTCACCAATATGAGATTTAATATAAAGTGCCTTAAATAAATCATCAACATCACGTTCTGCTTCATCCGCATTTTTTTCTGTTTCACTTGATCTAAAAGATGCATCAATCACAAAATCTCTAAGTTTTTCTTTTCTAGTTTTATTCAGTTTTGCATGTAAACATTCTTTAATTATTCTATGAATACAAAGGTCAGGATAACGCCTTATTGGAGAAGTAAAATGACAATAATTTTCAAGGCTTAGTCCAAAATGCCCTAAATTTTCGTCAAGGTAACGCGCTTTTTGAAGTGATCTAAGTATCACTTTATTGGCAATCTCCGCATAATCTTTATCTTTAGTAAGATTTAATAGCTTTTGAACAAATTTTGGCGTTACATTGCTAACACTTGGAGTAGTTATTCCAAGACCTTCCAAAAATGCACAAACATTTTTGATTTTAATAAGTACAGGCTTTTCATGAATTCTATAAACAAAAGGAACTTTTAAATCACTATAATGTTTTGCAATTGTTTCATTTGCAACCACCATAAAATTTTCAATTAACTTATGTGCATCATTCCTTTCACGTTTATTTAAAAAGGTAACATTATAATTTTCATCAACTGCGATTTCACTTTCTGCGATTTCAAGGTCAAGAGCACCATTCTTTACACGTCGATTCTCTATAATCTTACTGAGTTGGTTCATTATTTTTAACTCTTCTGCAATGTCTTCAATTTTTTCAATATGTTCACCACAAAGTACTGCATATGCATCATCATATGTCACCCTATGGCATGATTTTATAACACTTTCATAAATCTTATGGTCTAAAATTTCACCATTTTCATCTATTTCCATTTCAACAGTAAGAGTATACCTATCTTGCCCTTCATTCAATGAACATATACCATTTGAAAGCTCTTTGGGAAGCATTGGCAAAACCATATTTGGAAAATACACACTGGTACCCCTTTTGTATGCTTCCTCGTCTAAATGAGAATTATCTTTAACATATTCCCCAACATCAGCGATATGAACTCCAAGAATATAATTTTTTCCGTCTTTTTTAATGGAAACGGCATCGTCAAAATCACGAGCATCCGCCCCATCTATTGTAAATATTTTTTGATCTCTTAAATCTTTTCGACCATGAATTTTTGTAACTTTTTGTGGAATATTTTGTGCTTCTTCCATAACAACTTTTGGAAAAGTTTCATATAGTCTATGCTGCCTTATTATACCTAGTTCCAGACTTAATACATCATTACTATCACCCAAGTTTTCAATCACTTCTCCACTTATTCGTCTTGCATTTCTATTGGTAATTTGCACAACAACACGTTGATTGTTTTTTGCGTTCTTTGTAAATTTTTGTGGAACAAAAACTTCAATATCCAATTTCTTATTATCTGGCACAATAAGTGCATCTTTTTTGTTTATATAAGTGATAGTACCAACTATTCTTTTATTTGCATTTTCCAAAATTGAAACTACTTGACATTCAGTTGATTTATCCGTATTTGAAATAATTTTTGCCAGCACTAAATCCCCATCTAGTGCGTTCATAAGAAAATGTTTTGGAATAAAAAAATCAGGAAGATTTTTATCAATGGGTGTTAAAAAAGCATAGCCCTTTGTTGTTCCAGCAATTCTACCTTTAATAAAATTGCTATCTGTTACTTTGTATTGACCTTTATGGTCTTCATAAATTTCACCACGCGATAACATACTCTGAAGCACTTGACCAATCTCTTTTGGAGTAGAAGTAAACTTCCCTGCAAAAAACAGCACCATATCATTATATGATGAAAACTTTATGATGCCTCGCCTTAAAAATTCTAAAATTTTTTGTTTCATGTTAAATATGATAACATAAAAAATAATAATTTCATAATTATTTAGTTAATTTAATTTTAGTAATTTTCGATAATTTTATTTAATTCCATAAAATCTGAGGATGTAATAATTCCAACTGGAGTTTCTCCCATCTTTCCATTTTTTGTTAATATGATACAAAGAAGTTTTCGGTTTGTGAAAAACATATTCATTACATCTTCAATAGTTACATCAATACTTGCTACTGCAAAATACTGTGTATTAGTTGGTTGACTAACAATTTCTTCAATTTTTTTATGCTGCAAAAATTCTGTATCATCACCACCATTTAATAAAAACTTGCCAAAAGCATCAATTATTTTTTGTCCATTTGCAACCCCAATCAAAACTCCATCTTTAAACACAGGTATATTTGAATATGATGTTTGTGCCATAATTTCAATTGCAGATTGAACTGGTACATCATAAGATATGGTAAAAACATCATGAACGCAATCTGTTTCAATAACTTTTGGAGGAGTTGTTATAAGTCTTGCAATCTTTTCAATTTTTTCAGTTACATCAGTATGGGGTTCTGCAATCAAAAATTTATCATTTGATTTATGTACTATAGCATTTCTAAGCCTACCAAAATCTATAAGGTCATCCTCATATTTCCTTACGATATGATTTTGTACAACTGCTTTTCTTATCATATCTGAGAAACTTAAACTGCGTTTAAAATTATGTTGTACTCTAAGTGCATAATCAATTTTGTTGTATGCATCAATAAATCGTACTGCGTTTGACTTTTGTTTTTCCATTGTCACCTCTTTATTTAGTTTATTTATTTATTAAAAAAAATGCAAACATTTAAAGCATTTATAAAAAATATGTTGCTTTTTTTTTAAAAGTTATCTATACTAACAATGCTGTGCTAAACGGGGAGTTAGTGGTTCCCTGAATCTACAATCCACTATATGTAGAGTTGACCAACTAACTGAGGTTTGTGCACATATATTAGTTTTTCATTTGTTCTATGATGAAATCAATGTCTTGCGTAGTAAAACACTTGTGAACCATGTGAGGACCTGACGGTAGCAACATTAAGCTTGTGGTATATTGTCGCAAGGTAGCGTTGGTGGAGTAGCACATCTGAGAAGCGGTATGTGTGGACTTATCGAATTAGTCGCACAGCTTTTTTTATTTACTTTCGTCTTTATTATTTGAATTATCAGTTGCAACATACAAGCCTAATGCTTTGTAAATTTGTTCTTTACACTTTTCTCTATCAAAATCATTGGCAACCAATATACTTTCAACACTTATATTCAACTTTCCAAGAATTTCTCGCAGAAATGGATCCTGCTCATCAAGCATTTCATCACCATATGATTTATCATAAATATCTAATACCAAAGCAACAGACATATTTTGTTCTTTAAAAATTACATAGTCTAATGTTTTGTCGGCAATAAGCCTAAAAATAGATTTATCTCCATCAGGAATGAGTAAATCAACAAGTGATACCTTTGGCACAACAACATATTGTTTTGGCAAAATGGTGTTAAGATATTTCCAAAACAGTACTTCTTTACGCATCATATAAGGAGATTTAACAATCAAATGAACATTTTTAACCATTGTTTCTTTTGTCGCAATTTCAGATTTTTTTTGTTTCTCTTTTTTAGGCTTGCGTGGTTTTGAACGCTGTTTTTGTATAAATTTTACTAAATAAAACAATCCAAGTAAAATTAACGCACAGCCAATAATAATTCCGATGACCATATTATCTCCTTTTTAATGCCAATCTATTGGTGTTTTGCCAAGACTTTGCAATATATTATTTATTTTAGAAAAATGCTTACATCCAAAAAAGCCGTTATATGCTGAGAGTGGACTTGGATGTGATGCAGTTAATATATAGTGTTGTTTATTTGTAATTAGTGGCATAACCGCTTTTGCATTATTTCCCCAAAGTACAAATATAACTGGGTCTTCACGTTCATTAAGCTTTTTTATAATTTCACTAGTAAAGACTTCCCAACCTATTCCTTTATGTGAATTTGCACTACCCTTTCTAACTGTTAAAACGGCATTAAGCAGTAACACACCTTGTTTTGCCCAACGACTCAAATCACCATTTTGAATGCAATCAATGTCAAGGTCGGACTTTATTTCCTTAAAAATATTTACAAGAGATGGCGGAATTACACAATTTTCTGGTACAGAGAAACTCATCCCCATTGCCTGCCCTTCTTCGTGATACGGATCTTGACCAACTATTACCACTTTAACATCATCAAACTTAACATAGTTTAATGCTGAAAAAACTTTTTCCATTGGCGGATAAATTGTATATCTATTGTATTCATCAGTCAATTTCTCTTGCAAATTTAAAAAATATGGCTTAGAAAATTCACCACTCAAAAGATTATACCAATTTTTACATAACTTAAGCATAGTTTTAATTATATCATAAACAATGAAATAGTCAAATTTCGACAATCACTTTCTTATATTAAATTTATTCAAATTGTTTGCATAGTATCTTTTATTGTGATATATTTATTTTAGTAGGAGTGTAATATGACAATCTCAGATGTAAATAAAGCACTAATTGGTTCAATTTCACTAACCCCAATTAGTACAACTGAATGGCAAGTAAATAGTGGTGCTCTTTTCCAAAATGGAGAAGAAATAAAAATTTATTTAGTTAATGAAAAGAATAACTGGTATCTTACAGATAAAAAAGTGACCCTTAAATATATGAATGAAATGTATGACTTAAAAGCCGCAGATGTTAAATCCTGTATAAGTGCAGTTTTAAAGATCTATGGCTTTACTATAAAAGCAGGTTCTTTAACTGCCAACATTATAGACGAAACTCAGCTTACTAATCTTATATATAGTTATATTATGTGTATTGGACAACTAGCAAATATGTATGTATTCTTTGATAAACCAGAATAAATAAAAATGAGCATAAAAGCATACGCTCATTTTTTATATGCCTTCATAAGTATAATTAGGTTTATTTATCTCATTTTGATGTATAATATCAATATGCTATGTAAACCTATCACCATAGTCGTTGATATAATAACTTAAACCATTGTTAGTAGCAAAACATATCATGCAAAGATAAACTTTTTATATTATGTTTATTTATAGTCAACTTATTTCGTCCGCGTTCTCTATATCTCTTAAGCTAAAAACACTTTGCTTTTAATAAAAAGCATTAGTATTATCTTTTTGACTGTAAAGTGCATAGCCAGCAGGTGTATTATCAAGGTAAAGAATATAATGTCAAAAAAATTCATAAATAGATCGTTGAGTTTTTTTTAAATCATAATCATCAGTTGTATTCATGACTTCATCAGATTTAAAATTAATACCTTTAGTATATTTAAAAATTATCTTTGTTATATGATCCATTCATAACAGCAAATATAGTATTTTTATTATCATCATTTGCCGCTTTATTTTTATGTATCTCGCCACATTTTATACACTTGTAAGTAATTATATAACCTTTCTTTGACGACATTATGCAAGAAATAGGCACCATTAAGCCTCGACAATTATTTAATCTATCACCTGGTAAAATATCCACATGCTTACTACATAAACATCTCGAACAATGATCACGTGAAGTATACCCAAGTTTATCTATAACTTTATGACAATTATCACAAATAAAACAATTATCATTTTTGGTAAATAATTTAGTCATAACTTAATTTTAACATACATAAAAGTATAAGTAAATATTTTTTGCAATTTTGTTGACAAGAAATTTTACATATGATAGTATATTACTTGTGTTGATGCGGGTGTAGCTCAGTGGTAGAGTCCCAGCCTTCCAAGCTGGTTGCGAGGGTCCGATTCCCTTCACCCGCTCCATATGGGTTTGTAGCTCAGCTGGATAGAGCAGTGCCCTTCTAAGGCAAAGGTCGGGGATTCGAATTCCTCCAAGCCCACCAGATACAAAGAACATAATATAAATTGATGTTAAAAAACTGTAGATATATCTACAGTTTTTTATATATGGCTAACAAATACTAAAAATACATAATAAAACCACTAACCATTACATTGCCATTATGGTAACAATCTTCATTTGTATTTGCATGATATACACCATACTATTCTAAATTATTACCCTCCTTTTTGATTTTAATTAAAACTATAACAAATGCCCCTAAAAAGATGTCAAATATTTATACATATTTAAAAAATTTTTTTAATTATTTTGAGAAGTTGATACAAAAAAATACATGCAAAATCTGCATGTACAATTTAAATTATATTATCTACAAATTCATCAGCATCAAAGGCATCAATATCATCTATGGTTTCACCTGTGCCAACAAATACAACTGGAAGATTAAGTTCTTCAGCAATTGCAAAAACAACTCCACCTTTTGCTGTGCCATCAAGTTTTGTAAGTATTATTCCGTCAATCTTTACATATTCGTCAAAATGCTTAATTTGACTAAGTGCATTTTGACCTGTTGTGGCATCTAGCACTATAAATGTATACTTATTGGCTTCATTGTATTCTTTATCTATAACTTTATCTATCTTTCTAAG
>CALWOY010000008.1 GCA_944383255.1 uncultured Clostridia bacterium | reverse complement strand
CTGATAAAATCTCCTTTGTTCATCTTTGTCCCCTTTAATTAAATTCTTAAAGCACGCTTTAAGTATAGTAATTATACCCTACTTTATATTTTTTTCAAACTGATTTTGACAAAAAAATCTCTAAAACACCATACAATTACTCATATTCCGCCCTATTTGGCTATATATAATATTCCTAGTGTCTTTGGTCCACAGTGTGTGCTAATAGTTGCGCAAGCACTACTTTCTAGAATTTCTTCAAAACCAATTTTCTTTAATTTATCTAATATTATTGTTCTTGCAGGTTCAACAGGACTAGAATATGTTACAAAAACTCTACGCTTATTTGGTTCAACTTCTTTTACAATATCTTCAAAATATTTTATAAGAGCATCGGAGATACTTCCACGATATTTTTTTGTCATCTCCATTTTCCCATTTACAAGACTTATGCGTGGTTTTATTTTAAGCAAATTTGCACCAAGTAGTGCAATACTTGAACATCTGCCACCTTTATACAAAAATTTGAGAGTATCAACTAAAAATGATGCTTGAACTTTATCTGCTTCTGCATTCAACTCATTTACTATTGTGTCTATATCTTTACCTTCTTGAATTTTATCAACACAACTCAGTGCCAAAAGTCCGCTTCCGCTAGACAAACTCTTTGTATCTATAATATAAACATTGTCAACATCGTGACTTGCAGAAAGTGCGTTATTCCCTGTTGAAGATATTCCAAAAGATAAAGAAAAATGTATGACTGCATCATAATTTTCCCTAAGTTTTTTAAAATATTCTAAATATTCATATACATTAACTGCCGATGTTCTTGCAAGTTCACCCGACTTTTCAGCATAATCAAAAACATCTTGTGGTGAAACATCTATTCCATCTTTTCTTTCTTCGCTTCCAAGCAATATAGTAATTGGCATCAAATGAATATTATATTTTTCAATTAAAGCTTTTGGTATATCACAAGTAGAGTCGCATGAAATAGCAATTTTCATAAATAATCTCCTTGTATTAAATTATAGTATTAAAAAAAATTTTAGTCACATAGTTTTAGTGCAGTTTAATATAGTATCACATATATTTTTTGTGTTGTCAAACACTTGCATCATTTTTAAAGGCTTGATATAATTTGAAATATGAAAAACAAAAATGTACACAGCGGACATCGAAACAGACTGCGTACTCTGATAGACAAAGTGGGACTTGAGAATTTAAGTGACGTGCAAATAGTTGAGCAAATTTTAACAATGTCAAACGCCCGAAAAGATACAAATGAAATTGCACATTCTCTATTAAAAAAATTTGGCTCAATATCAAAAATTTTGGACGCAAAATATTCCGCACTTATGGAAGTTGAAGGTGTTGGTGAAGTTACTGCAAAGATGATTACATATTTACCTCAAATTTTTGAGGTTTATCTTAAAGACAAAAGCAAGCATGCATATTCTTGTAAAACCATTGGCGATGTTTATAAATATTTCAGCAATATATTCAAAGGCTTGACAGAAGAAATATTTGTAGTCGCCTATATAAACAAAAATTCTTTATTTGAAAACTATGAAACTTTGGCACAGGGTGATCTTACTTCAGTGAAATTAAACAAAATTGATATGACAAGGTCCATAATCTACAATAAAGCCGTTTCTGTAATAACTGCACACAACCATCCATTTGGTAGTGCTCAGCCAAGTCGTGCAGACTATGATTCTTTTGTAAGCCTTTGTACATTTTTTGCATCTCTTGGTGTCGTTTATGTTGATAATATCATAATCGGTAAAGATGGTATGTTTTCATTTAAACAAAAAGCGCTAATCGAAAAAGACCTTTTAGAAAAATAAAAACCTTGCCATAATTCTTCGTCTTTATATCTATGGCTCAAGACTCAGAATGACAAGGAAAAAAACTTAAAATGATATATTATTTAATTCTTCTTCTTTTATAGTTTTAGTCGTTTTTGACAAGGTTTGAAGCCTTGTTTTTTTGTTATATTTATTCTTTCTTTCTAATTTTTCTTGTTTTGTTTTTTGTATGCGTTTTTCTATTCTCTTTATACCTTTAGGAATTAGTATATGAAGAGGAATAGCAACTGCCATAAATGCAATAAGTATCAACAACACTTTTAAATTTATGGTGGTCATTCCAAAGAAATCGCCCATTAGAACTATTGCTAGTACTAACAAAACAAAGGACAAACTGCAACAAAATATCCTAATTTTTGAAAATGGCACACACAGAAACACAAGGTTTATATAACCCGTAAATATTAGTACAAGCGTTGAAAGTGTTGCAAATTCTTCTGCATTCATTAGTCCAAATCGTGCTAATATTATTGTGCCAAGTACATTTATAAATATTAAAAGCCCACTTGGTATACTACGCTTCAAAACCACTGGAATAAATTCACCTTTTATTAAACTTGTATTGGGTTGAAGTGCAAGTATAACAGAAGGAAGTCCTATTACAAAAAGTTCCAATAAAAACATCTGTGCTGGTTGGAAAGGATACCCAGAAACCGTAACAATACTAAACAATGATAATAATATTGTAAATAGTGTCTTCATCAAAAACAAAGTGCTAGATTGCTGAACATTGTTTATAACCTGTCTACCTTCCTTGACCACTGCCGGAAGACTTGAAAATTTAGAATCGCGAAGTACAAGATTAGATAAGCTTCTTGCAACTTCACTGCCATCTGCCATAGCAATTGAGCAGTCTGCTTCTTTAAGGGCTAAAGTATCATTGACTCCGTCACCAGTCATTGCCACAATGTTGCCCTGTTTTTTTAATGTCTTGATTAAAGCATGTTTTTGCTCTGGACTAACACGACCAAAAACAGTAAAAGACGAAGCAATTTTTTCTACTTCTTGCAAACTCATATTTTCAAGTGAAATATTATTTTCAGCATTTGCAACACCTACTCTTTTTGCAATATTTGAAACGGTAATTGGGTTGTCTCCAGATATAATTTTTATCTGTACACCATTTTCTTTAAACCACGCAATGGTTTCTTTTGCATCTTCACGAATTGTATCTTCAATCACCACAAGTGCAAGTGGCGACGTTGCACGTGGCAACTTTTCGCTCTCATCTAAAATATATCCTTCTTTGTATGCAAGCATCAAAATACGTTTTCCTTGGTTTGAAAGATCGAAAATGGTATTTTTAAGTTTTTTTGTAAGTGTGCATTTTACAAACTCAGGTGCTCCCAAAACAAATGTTCCTAGGTCTTCAAAACTGGTCGCCGTACATTTTCTTTGTGAAGAAAACTCTAGATTATATATACATTTTAAATTGTTTTTTTTCCCAAGTTCTCGAATAAGAGCATTTGATGTAGCATTGCTCGTTTTTTGAACATATAAAATATTTGAAATAATATCTTCATTTTTTATTTTTTCCAAACTCTTTAATTCAATTATTTTATCAACTTGCATAGTACCGTCAGTGATTGTCCCTGTTTTGTCAAGGCAAAGTACATTACTTCTTGCAAGCATTTCTATAGAATAAGGATCTTTAACCATTGCTTTTTTCTTGCTGAGTTTAACAACGCCAACAGAAAGTGCAATCGTTACCAGCAAAAACATGCCCGCTGGTATCATCCCTATAAGTGCTCCCCCAGTTTTAGTAACTGCATAAGTTATACTATGTCCATAAGAATAAAAATTACTTATAAACATTATTCCGCCAATAGGAATAATACCAAAACCAATGTACTTTATCATGGTCTTAAGGTCTTTGTTTAAATTACTGTTAGGATTTTTAAATTTTTTAGCTTCGTGAGCAATGGACTGAATGTAACTTTGATTTCCAATCTTATCCACCTTTGCAATACAACTTCCACTTATTATAAAACTACCTGAAAGAATTGGATCTCCTTCCGCTTTTTTAACGGCATCACTTTCACCAGTAAGCAAACTTTCGTTAACTTCAATCTTCCCACTCAAAATTACACAATCGGCAGGTATAGAGTTGCCTATTTCAAGTTTTATAACATCATCCAAAACAAGTTTGTCGGCACCAATTTCAATATCTTTTCCTTGTCTTTTAACTATAACCTTTGGCATAGTGAGTAGAGATAATTTGTCAACAGCACTTTTTGCCTTACATTCTTGAATTATAGAAATCAAAGTGTTAAAAAATATTACAACAATAAACAAAAGGTCATTGTAACTTTCAACAGCGACAAGAGCTATAAAAATAAGTATCCAAATTAAATTAAAAAATGTAAAAATGTTGTCAAAAAATATGCGAAAGTAAGACTTTCCTGTCTTTTGTTTCACCTTGTTAAAAAGTTTATGTTCTTGCCTTTCCTTTAGTTGCTCAGTACTAAGCCCATCATCAACTGTTGGATTATACCTTACAATATCAAAATCTTTTTTTAATTTCATCAGTATTATTAAAATATTACAATACTCCCCCGCTATATGTCAACAAAAAACATTTTGTCTTAAGGAAAAATAAGCACGCATTTTGGAATATGTCCTATTCCCGCGTGCTTATTTTTTAAACTAATTTATGCTGATTGCTGTTTTGTCCAGGTGTAAGAACAGTAAGTACTTCTTAAATAATTTGCAAGTCTTTGAGGAGTATGATCGATTATTTTAATCTCGATATGTGAACTATTATAACTATTATCAAGTACCCATACGCTATCATCTTCTCCAAAGGTTACTGTTTGTAATGCGTCGCAATCAGAGAAGGCATAATCTCCTATACTTGTCACACTGCTTGGTATCTTTATACTGGTTAATTTGCGGCAATATTCGAAGGCATAATCTCCTATACTCTCTAGTTTTGAGTTATCTCCAAATGTTACTGTTTTTAAGGCAGAGCAATCATTGAAGGCATATTGATTTATCTCAGTAGTACTATCATTCAATGTCAAGGTTGTTAGGCTATCCCTTGCTACATTTGGTGCTAAGGCTATAAAGTCGTCCTCATATGCATAATACTGCACATCTCCTATTCTTTGTATTCTTGTTCTTGTTGCTGGTTTTTCTTCTAAATCACTTAGGTTATGTACCACTTTGGCATATTGCCCTAAATAGCCGACACTTGATGAACCATCAATATTTAGACTTGAATAGTTGTATACTTCCGCTAATGCATAACAATTAGAGAAGGCATCATCTCCTATACTTGTCACACTGCTTGGGATCTTTATACTGGTTAAGTTGGAGCAATCCCTAAAGACACGCAGTCCTATACTTTCCAGTTGTGAGTTATCTCCAAAGGTTACTGTTTGTAATGCGTCGCAATCAGAGAAGGCAGAAGAGCCTATACTTGTAACACTGCTTGGGATCTCTATACTGGTTAAGCTGGAGCAATTAGAGAAGGCATTATTCGCAATCACCTTTACATTAGTCATATCAAGTTTGTCATCTGTTATGTCGGTTGGTACCTCTATTACAAATCTTGTTTGTCCATCACTTGCTGTCGCTATTCCATATGTTGAAGGATTTTGTAAATTTGTAAGCCATGGTGTACCAGAGAAGGCAGCTGATCCTATACTTGTCACACTGCTTGGGATCTCTATACTGGTTAAGTCTGAACAATCACTGAATGCAGAATCGCCAATTTTTGTTACACCATCTGCTATTGTTATTGATGTAACTCCTTTTAAGCCAGCCAGTGTACCAGCCTTTATTTCTGTTAGACCTTCACCAATTGTGATGTCTCCTTGAAGTGGCTCTCCATTTAAATACAATGTCCCTGCATTACATAATGGATTTGAATCTGATATACTTGAAGGATCAGAATTCGGTGATGATCGCCCATAGTCAAAGTCTATATTTAACCATGCATTTAAATCTGTTATATGGACTTCTTCAATAGTTCTATTTTCATCAATCTCATACAGCCAATAAAAACCTTGTCGCCCTATATGAGTAATGGTACTAGGAATATGCACAGTTTTTACAATTTTTGGAGATGCTCCTGTTCCTAGATTTCTAGCAAGTTGCGCTCCTTCAGCAATTTCTGTAACAGTGTATACTTTATTAGCATCAGCATCATCCCCTTCAACTAGAAAAGCATATTTTATCTCGCTATATGTTATTGGTAACAATGACCCTATATCAGACTTTACTTTATCCACAAACTCTTTTATTGGTGAACTTGTTTCACTAGAATCAGGACTCATTGCTGAATCATAGTTTGTTTTATTTAAAGTAAAAGAATTTTCATTTCCAGGTGAACCATATGTAACTTTCACCGATGATAGTGGCGACAACCCTCCAAGTTTTTCAAAGACTAGTACTGGTCCCCCAAGCACCATAGAGGCCATACTGTCCATACCTAGTGTTTTTAAATATTCAAGATCATCAGTAGTATATTCAACACTATCCACAGACTGCATTTTCATTGGGAAATAAACAGATGGATATTCTGCACTCATTATTTCATTCAATAGTAATATAGGATATTTAGCGGACGCTTCAGCAGGCGCTGTTTCTGGAAGCTCTATATCTAATGGTGTGTAGAATAAATACCTATTATTTTGATTTGCCCTAAACATGTCATATGAACCAATTTCTTTTGTAAAATTAGAAACTGTGCGTATACCTATTGTGTCAGGTATAACAAGATTTTCACTAGTGCCTTCATACCTATCTAATGTTGCAGTATTGTCATCATTCAAAGTGAATTGCATATCTGTTATTTCATTTATTGGCAATGAACCACGACTTATTGTTATTGTATATGTAAAACCTACTGAGTCAATGCCAAGAGTTACATCGTCTAGGGCTAAACCTAATACTATTCTCTCTGTCCCCTTTGCAGATATCTCTACATTGCCTGAATCTTCAAGAATTGTATTTTTTAACGAATCTGGTGCTGTTATTTGTGCGTTTATTATTTCACTGCCTAGATTCTTTATATCTATCACTATGTAAAAAGCAAAACCTTCTTGATTTTCTTCTGTTGGTAAACCATAGGTTAAGTCCAAAAATGGTGATTCTGGCCTATAAATCCCATCATCCTCGCCTGGTTCAATGGCCCCACTTTCTTCGTCATATGAAGATGCAGTGTGGCGATATTTTT
>CALWOY010000007.1 GCA_944383255.1 uncultured Clostridia bacterium | reverse complement strand
ACTTATGGTTATTTGCTTATAAACGATTTAAGTACCATAAATGAAGCCTATGCAATAACAATTTACTAATAAGGGAAAGACATGAATACAAAAGAAGAATTACAAAATTGTCTACACGAAATAAAATTTCAAAAAATATTAAAAGTTGAATTAAATAACCTTTTTGAAGATTTATTTAATTTACAAGACAAAAAATTATGTCATACAGATAGATACATAAAAATCAATGAACAAATTGAAATTATAGAAAAGTTAATTGAAGAAAGCGAACAAATAGTCAACAAAATCAAACTAAAAATGAACAAAATAAACCAACCGTATAAAAACATATTATTTTTGCGATATATAAACGGAAAATCTTATGATGACATTGCGTTTATAACACATTATTCCACAGCAAGAATTTTTCAATTACATAGAGAAGCAGTTGATATATATGATAAGAAATTTTCTAATAGTAGTAACTCAAATTATAACGATGACAAATCATTATAGTAAATTATAGTAGGTTATAGTAATCAAAAATTCTTAGGCATTTATAATTTTGTTTGTGAAATAAAGGGAGAATAAATAAATGTTTAAGAAAACAGATGAAGACAAAGTTATTAAAGATAACACAAAGTATATCTATGATGAAAATAATAATATCAAGGTTAAGTATACCTATGATGAATTTTCTAGACTTGTAAGAGAAGATAATAAGGAATTAAATAAAACTTTCATCTACTCTTATGACAGTGATGGCGATATTATTGAAAAATTAGAAACTGCATACACCCTAACCAATTATGAAAACATTATTAAAGAAAATGTTACAGAAAAAGGCAATATATTTCAATATGGTTTTATTCTTAGAAAATCATTTATTACCAAATATGGTTATACTGCCTCTGGTTCGAAAAAATTACTTATATCATTTGATAATGAAAAATTTGAGTATGACAATTTGGGTTACCCAACAAGTTATAGAGGCACGGCATTTAAATGGAATCAACTAGGAAATCTTGAAAAGATAGGTAGTGTTGCAACATATAAATATAATGAAAGTGGAATTAGAATATCTAAAATAGTTGACAATCAAGAAACTAGGTTTTACCTTAACGGTAACAAAATAATTGCTCAAGAAATAGTAAGCCTAGAAGAAAGCGAAAACTCCATGATAGATATAATACTTTTCCACTATGGTGTTGGCGGACTTGTCGGCTTTAACTTAAATGGTACTGAGTATTTCTATAAAAAGAATATTCTTGGTGACATTATTGGCATTTATGACAATAGCGGACGAGAAATAATAAAATATACATATGATGCCTTAGGTAACCATAAAACTTTTGTTTTGAACAGCGGACAATTTGTCGACATAGCAAATCAAACTACTTACACAAAAAGTGGACTTGATTTTATGGCTATCGCCCTACTTAATCCTTTCCGCTATAGGTCATATTACTTTGATGAAGAAACTGGACTATATTACATAAATTCAAGATATTATGACCCAGAAACTGGAAGATTTATTTCATAAAACATTTTGTAATTCTTTTTAATAAAAACATCGGTGAGCAAAAGTGTGCGCCGATGTTTTTTAAAAATTTTAATTAAACAAAATAATTAAATACTTTAAACAATTTAATTTAGTTTATTTCTTTTTGACTTTAATAAGAAAATGCTTCCAACAACAACCCCTGCTACAACAACCAATCCTATTATTGTTCCTATAATTATCCACAGAGTGTAATTTGGCTGTACACTTATTGTCAACTCTGCTGAAATGGTTTTGTAGTTTGAATCGCTTGGAGTATAAACTGCTGTAAAAGTATTATCTCCTTCTTCTCCTACTGAAAGGGAGTCGTCTTGCCAACTCCAACCGTCTGGCAAATCAACATCTTTAAGTTTTTGTCCTTCAACTGCTGATAAATCTGAAGGTATATCATATAATGGTGTGGCTTGTACTATATTGATTGTAAATTCAACATCTGTTGCAGGATAATATGTTTTATTTGCGCCGTCAATATATTCCCCAAATGTAGCAGTAACAGTATACTCACCTGCGTTAGTTGGTAGACTAGATATTCTTTCTCCATTTAACACATATGAATAAGTTATATCTACTCCAAAAATATTATTGCCTATAACTGGAGTAACAACGTCTCCATAAACAATATCCTGTGCACTTGCCGTATAGTTAGGAGTTTCACCAATGGAATATATTGCGTAACATAAAATTAATGAGAATTGTTAGAACTATTGCAGTCACATAAATTTAGTGTTCCGCCTGAAACTGTAATGACTGCTCCATTACCATTACCCGCAAGCATATAACCATTTAAGCAAAGAGCAACTTCTCCCCCGATTGTTATATTTTGAGTCAATATTATATTTTCAGTAAGATAATAGTTACCACTTTCAAGTTCACCGCCGTCACAAGTTAATATATTCCAATCGACATGCTCGCCATGATTAAATTTATTGTATAACATAAAAATACAATCAAATGGAAAAATATCGTGCTAATTTTACCACTTTAACACAAATTATCAATATCAATTTTAATAATAAAAATTATTTACTAATTAAGACAGTCTTTCATATACCTTTTGTATTGTTCTACTCCTGGTTGATCAAAAGGATTTACTTGTAATAAGTAAGCACTTGTAGCACACGCAAGCTCAAAAAAATAAACAAGATAACCGAAATTATATTCATTAATTTTATCAAAAATCAAAACTACTATTGGAACTTTTGCATCCATATGAGCTTTTATAGTACCGTAAAAAGCTGCATTATTTATATCATTTATTGTCTTGCCATTTAAAAAGTATATTGGACTATCAGTTTGCACTTTTGATATTATACAATCACAGTTCGGATTTTTAACATACATAAAAGTTTCTGCTACAATCTGTGACCCTTGTTGAATATATTGTCCAACTGAATGCAGGTCGGTTGTATAGCCAAGAGTTGATACAAAAAGTCCTTTGCCAGCTTTTCCCTCACTTTCACAAAATAATTGTTGCAACCATAAACCAAAAGATGCAAGTTTTGTCGAAAATGATGAATAAATCTCCACTTTTTTATTTATGTGAGTATATACATAATGTCTATAAATAGCATATTGATATGCGAGATTTAGCTCAATTGAACATTCTGATAAATCTTTATATGCTCTTCCTGCACCTTTTAAAATATTTTTTATATTAATCCCAGCTACAGCAAAAGGTAAAAGACCCACTGCTGAAAGCACAGAATATCTTCCTCCCATATCATCTGGGACACTCAAAGTTTGTATGCCTTCAGTATTAGCCCGTTCTCTTAAATATCCCTTATTTTTATCAGTAGTAAAAATTATTCGAGATTTATAATCTTCATTGTATTTATTTTTCATAAATTTTTCAATAATATTTAATGTTACTAAAATTTCAATAGTTGTACCAGACTTCGAAATCACATTAACTGTAACATCTTTATTTTTAATTTTCTCCAATTTCCTTTTAAGATCACTAAAATCCAAGTTAGTTCCTGCAAAAATTATTTCAAGTTTATTATTTTTTTGCAGCATGTCAATACCAGCTTTTGCTCCAAGATATGACCCGCCAATTCCAACAACAAGTAATACGTCACTATTATCTTGTATCTTTTTTGCTAAACTTTGGATTAAAATTAATTCATTTTTATCATATTTAATTGGCCAATCAACCCAAGTGGTCCCAATTGAATGGTCATTTTGATGTAACTTTTTGTGTATGTCTTTTATTTTTTGTTTGTATTCATTCTTAAAAAACTCACTTCTATTAAATCCACAAAAATTAAAATCTAATTCCATATTTTACACTCCATATTCATGTAATTTTTACAGTATTTTGTATTTTAATTTATTTATGTAGCTTTTTAATTTTTTGTTACAAAATAGTATTATTCCGTATTTATTATATAAAAATATATTATTAATTAATTTTAAATATAAATAAAAAAAGAGAAAAATTTTCAAATTTCTCTCTTTTTTTAACAAACTTTGTTCGTTATGCGACACCGCTAATAGAATGACACTTTACTAAATTTGCAGAAACTTGGAATGCTAAATGTATTCCACTGATTTTTGGCTATCTTTGACATATAATAATTATTGACTTTTCTTAATTGTGAATAAGCGGACTGTAAACTACAAAAAATAGTTCCCTTGGACTTATTCACAATTTGTGCTTTCAAATTAGCAATAACTTTTCTCTTAGATAGTGTAACTTTTATAAAGTCTAATATAATCATAATACCCAAGAACAAAGCTTCTATCCCATCTTCGAAAGCACTGGCATATGCCATAACCATAATGTCATAAACCACCAAAAGTATATTTGGCAAAATATACATTAACCTTATTGATTTAACATCTTTAATATACAATGTAAGCGTATACCAAATATAACTCGCAAGAGGAATAATATCCCAAGCACTATTCCATGTTAAGCTACCAACTCCAATAAAAATAACTATAAATAAAAATGCTATAATTTTTGGCATTGTTTTATTCTTTTTTTCGAAAAAATAAACGAAAAAGAATTGTAAACATGATAAAAGTGCAATTACTCCTGCACTCCAAGAACCTACAAACAAAAATGACATTCCATATGCAATATCGCCAAATATTCCCAATAATAAAAAGCCCTTTTTACTTTTTACCACATAGGATAAGCATAAGATCAAAGTCGCTATTCCGCCAAAAATTTGAGCAAAAATAAAATAGACATTTGACATACGATATGAAAAATAACCTCTGTTCGCCACAAATTACTAACCCCATTCTCATAGACTGACTTGTAACACTTATTACGTCCGCCAACGACCTTTTTAATTACAAGCCCCACTTGTTAAATGAGAATTTGTGACTTAGATTTCTTGCACAGCAAGATTGATCAAGACAATCGTGACATTGCTCTAGCCATTTAAAGGAAAAACGGCTTTAAAGTTAACAGTCCTTATGAGCAACATAAATCTACGCCTGACCTATTAACATTATATACTATATTTATTCATTTTGCAATGATAAATTTAAATTACTTTTTTGCACTTATAAATAAGAAATATGGCCTATCATTTTGATAAGCATATTTAGGTTCTTTTTTTATTACATTCTCATCAGCATAACTTTCCATAACTTTTGTTATAACAAAACCATGACGAATGAGTGTGTTTATAATCTCACTAAAATTTCTGTGGTATTTTATAACACCAGAAACATTCCACTTAACCACACGTTTACCAATATTGTTATAATCACTTAAAAGATAGTATCTTTTGCCATGTATATCTATTTTATTATCTATTCTCTCGTTTTTTGGTGACTTAAAAGCTGTAGCAACTGGATGTTCTTGAGAAAATATAAGTTCTCCTCCACTAATCAATAACTTACTTATATCTCCTATAAGTTTATCAAAATCTTCAACATAATGAAAAGCGAGCGAACTCGTTACAATATCAAATTTGTCATTCAGTTTGCCTAAATTTTCCATTGGTAAATTAAGATAAGTTATACCATCATTGTAGTTTTTTGCTACATTAAGCATGTTTTTTGAACAATCAATACCCATAACAAAACTTGCACCTTCACTTTTGGCTAGTCTACAAAACTCCCCTGTCCCACAACCAAGGTCAAGAATGCGTTTGCCCCGTAGCATTGGCAACATAGAATCAAAAATCGGTTGTTCTATAAGTTTATTTGAATTTATATCTTTTGAACGCATTTTCTCATATTCTTCAAAGAATAATTTGTTATCATATATATTTTGCATGGTACCTCTTTTAATAAAATTATAAGACATTATTCTCTGCTGGTCAAGTTTAATAAAAGTTGCTCTTTAATTGTCCAATTTTATATTTTTGTCGATACAACATAAATTTTGTACATCTAATAAAGAATTAGATGGTCCAAAAATTATAGGCAAAATTATGCCGAGAGCGCAGTTTTTGCCCCAACAAACGGTATATCTGTTTTGTAGAAAATAATCGCCATATTTTATACAAAACATTTATATATACAAAAAATTTTCATAATAGGAGAGAGTAATATGAAAAGAAAATTTAAATTATTTGCAACAGTTGCATCTC
>CALWOY010000006.1 GCA_944383255.1 uncultured Clostridia bacterium | reverse complement strand
TTTATTGTATGTATGGCACTGCTTGGTATGCTTATTTACTATTATCGTCAGCACCAAATGACAGATTCAGCAAATGAGAAAAGTGTATTAGATGAATAAAACTATGTATCCACTGCTTATATTCACCTGTGCATTTTGTATGCTACTCAGCATGGTTATGATTGTCCTATCTGCGTGTGGTATACTTATTGATGCAGGGAATATGGTGGTAAGCATTGTTCTTTTCTCAATACTCTTTGTTGTTTCGGCACTTGCACTTGGACTTATAATAGCAGTAAAAGTGTCATCAACAAACAAAACTAAATATAAAAATGATAAGTAAAAAAATGTCCTTAATTTAAAGGACATTTTTATTATTTCATATCATATCAATTTCATCAAATTTTATGTCATCCAAAAAATCTTTTGTTCGCATTCCAAGACCTTTTGAAAGCATAATAATTGTTTTTAGTGAAATATTTTTTATTCTTCGTTGCATAATACTTTTAATAGTCGCATAAGGTACATTGCTGAGCTCAGCAAGTTGATATTGCGTTAATTTTTGCTCATTCATATACTTTAACAATTTTGTGACGACTATATCAATTAAATTCATACTTTAAGTTTACCCCAAATATTAAAAAATATTAGGATGATGCATAATTCTTTGGTTGACACATCATCCTAAAAAGTGGTACTATGATAATGATTTTAACAAAAGGAGGAGAATATGAGTAAACATTTATCAATTAAAAAAGTACTCACAACATTTGCTTGCCTTGCGCTTGTCATTGTTTCAGCCGTGCTTTTTGCTGCGTGTGGTGACCCAAAAACATATGGTTTTGATGAAACAGGAATGTATTGTGGAAATTGCGAAGTTACTGACAAGGGTGTTGTTATGAATGAAGATACCGAAAATTCCACATATGGTTCAACATATTTTGGCGAAACCGACAAAAACAAAGATTGGGATGGCAGTGCAATTACTGTAGAGTTCAAACTTGATGTTTCTGTTTTGGAAGATGGAGATTTCACAAGTTGGGTTTTAGGTCTAAACAGACTTGATGGCGAAACTTATGTTCATACAGAAGAAGTTCGTGTTGGTATTGCAAAACAAGGCGATACATATTATATGAATGAACTTATTGGCATTAATTATGATGATACACTAGATTATAATACTGTAGTTGATGGCGGACATACTGTTGAACTCAATGATGGCAAAGTTCAAGTTGCCATTTCACTTGAATGGGCAGATGATGTTGTAGACTATGAAATTGATGTTAATGGAGAAAAGGTTACAAACCAAAAACCAGCAGTTGGAGTAGTTGGTTTTAGATACCTTTGGAATGCAACTGCTAACGTTGACGGTGTTGTAATCAGCGACCTTGAGTTTGTAGAAAAATAATTTTATTTTTTCTAATATTTGCAAATTTTTTCAAAAAATCTCGTCTTACTTAGACGAGATTTTTTATGCAAGAAAACTTTAAGATAATCTCTGAGTTCAAAATAAGCTGTTCCTTAAAAAAATATTTCATTCATAAAATGTGTATGCATTCCAAAACGTTTTAATGTTTTTAAGCATAATATTTGTTTTATATGAAATATTTTTTATGTTTTGTTTCATAATATTTTAATAGTTGCATAAGGTTATGCTTAACAAGTTGATATTCAAAAACTTTAATAACCTTATATGACTATACTTATTAAATTCATATAAGTTTACTTATAAGTTTACTTAAAATATTAAAAATATTATAATGATGTACATTTCTTTGGTTGACACATCATTTTAAAATTGGTAGAGTTGATATGATTTTAACAAAAGGAGGAGAATATGAAAAAATTTGCAAATATTGTCAAATCACTTTGCTTAGTATTGTTGGCTGGTGTTCTTTTGGCAGGATGTGGAGACCCAACACCAAATGTTGTTGATGGTGGTGATATTGTTCACGCGCCAACAATTACATCATGGTATGATGGTGGAAATGGCACACGTCTTTTGGATACATCTGTAAATATTGATTTTGACCAGGTCAAAATTGCTGATGTTGACAAGATTACATTCATTCTAAAAGATGGTGATGAAGTGCTTGGAACAGCAGTTTCCAAAGGTGAAAATCTTGAAACATTGTTAGAAGATTGTGCATCTTACTGGGCAACAGTAGAAAATCCAGAAGAATATTACGACTCATATCTTGATGTCAAAGGCGACAGAATAATAAGTTGTGCTTTTGCAACAAGAACTGAAGAGAATGACAATGGCTACTGGGTTCGTTCAGCATGTACAGCAACTGATGGAGTTATTCCAGATGGACTTGAAGTAAGAGTTGTTGTTGGCGACACTGAATATGTTACAGAAAAATAGTATTATTTTTCAAAAAAAATCTCGTCTTACTTAGACGAGATTTTTTATATTTTATATGGCGACATAATAAAAAATATAGTTTATTTAAATATAATAGAAAAAACTCGTAAAAAATTGATTTTACGAATAAGTTCGTATATACTAAAAAAAGATTAAGTGTTTGATAATCATGGGGGAGAAATAAAAAAGGGGCATAAAATGAGCTGCGTATACCAATTCGGCATATACAAACAACAATGTCCTTGCTAATGACTATAAAACGAGTACGATTAGAAAATATATTAATTATACTGATAGAACTGTTCTTAAACATCCTGATTATACATATACCGCACCAAATAGTTCAAACACAGGGAAACTAGTACATGCTATGGCAAATAAAAATGCAAAGGCAAGTAATATGGTAACAGATTTGAACATAGATACAGAATATGATGAGGTGTATATCCAAATTAGAGCAAGAGATTTAGTAGATTTATATACAAATATGTCAAATGGTACAGACAATCCAGAAGATATACCTATTGAATCTGTTGATGTTGGTGGACTTAGTGATGAGGGTTCTGATACTTTTTGGCTTTTATCTTATTATGAGGCACACAAGCTTCTAGGTTTAGAGCCAACTGGAAGTAGTTTAGACGCAGATTGGAATACAGAGTCAGCAAAAGATTATTATTGGATTCGTTCTCCTTATTCTTTGCATTCGAATATTAATTACTTTGTTTACGGAAATGGAGCTTATGGTACTGGCCTTGTTTATGGTAGTATTAATTTTGCAGCACGTGCAGCTTTTCAAATTTAATAAAAATAGTTTTCAAAAATGCATACAATTGATATTTTCAATTGCATTTTAATTGATACTATATTTTTACAAGGATTTTGTATAATTCCAGCTTATATGCTGAAGGAAGGTATGCTTTGGAGAAAATAAAGTTGCTAGAACAATGGTTTTGCCCAATTTAAAAAAACATGGGTTTTATCCATGGTTTTTTAAAGTTTTTATTATTTTATGCCAAAGTTTGTCTATATTCTTCTATTGCTGCAAGTACAGCATCCTTGTTTTGTTCAAAATATTGTTTGTGAGCATCTATGAGAGATCTTGTTTGTTCAATTTTTTCATTTAAAAGTAATTTTGCTTGGTCAAAAATTTCTTGACTTAATCGACGCAATTCGTCAATTTTCTCATCAATATATTTATTTAATTCATCCAATAGTTCATTAAGGTTTTTACGTGCTTCCTCAATTTGACTGTTGAGTTGATCCTTCAGTTTATCAGAAATTTGTGATTGTTCAAGTTGAGCTTGAAGGTCTTCTATTAGTTGTTCTATTGAAGGAATATTTTGGAACATTTCACTATTGCGAAGTTCTTCAATATATTCAAACAAAGAACTTCTAAGTGTATAAGAAATGTCTTTAATATCTTCTGATGTTTCAGAAATTAGGTTTAGAATTTCTTGTTGCGTGAGATTAGCAACATCTTGAATATTGGAATTAATTTTTTCAAGTGCTTCCGAAAAATTTTGTTTTATGTCTGCTACAGCACCGGCAATAATGCCATTTTCATCAAAATAATCATTAATTGATTTAACAATATCTTCGGAAAGTTTTTGTACCGCTTCGGTGTTATCACAATAAATAACAACATCCACCCTGTCACCAGTAGTGTTGACATCCATAAAGCCAGATTCTAAACAAAGTTTAACAAAAATCTGCACCGCTTCGTCTGCATCCTTTCCTTCTAAATTTTCATTAGATAAAAGGATTTGTGCATCTTCGTTCAGATAGTTTATGTACATAACTTTATTGTCCGTATCAAGCACAAATTGTACCTGTGGATTGACACTGCATTCCATTACAGCATATGCGGTTTGTTTTCTTGGTAAAAATACAATAAGTAAAACACAAGCAGTTATAAGAACCAAAGCAACTACAAGAGCAATAATTTTTCCGTAGCCTTTTTTATTTGTTTGTGTAGACATATTTATTTTCTCCTTTATATAAAGATATGATAATTTATAACCAAAGTCAAACTTTATATAAATTTTTTTTGAGAAACGATCATTTTGAGTCCGCACATAAGTTGCTTGCGAAGAATCTCGACATCTTATGTCACCCTGAGCGTATGCGAAGGGTCTTGAGAAAAAGCGTGAAAAAAGGTGCAAAAATGCACCTTCTTTGGCTATATGGTGAAAAATCACTAAATTTAAAAAATACAAAAATATGTTTCAAATTAGAGTGTAGCGAGAAATCTCTCTTAGATGTCTCACTTTCGTTCGACAAGACACAAAGCCCTCGATAAGACGCAAGGGGTGCTCGACAGGACACACGTTCTTCTGCCATTTTGAGCCGAAGGCGAAGAATCTCAAGCACAAGAGAGCCTTCGTCAGCCGTCAAGGAGGCAATTCTCAGGATGACACTAGAGTGCTATAAAAAATGGTACATCTAATTTATTATTAGGTGTACCAATTTTGTACATTTTTTGTATATATTTTGTCTAATTAGTAAAAGAATATCACCTTTTGAAGTATTTTCAAAATAAATTTAATAATTTTTATTAAAAAAAGGACTACTAATAATAAATTAGATGGTCCACAGAAATGTAGAAAGGAGAGAATATGAACAGGAAAACCAAGTTATTCTTTAGTTTAGTATCGTTATGTTTTTCATTAGCAGTGTTATGCTTTGGAGTATATAGTGCACTAATTGTAAGTTATTCCATAAGCGGTAATGTAAGTTATACAATACAAGATGTGTTTGTAAGTTGGACAACACGAGTATATCGTATGACATCGACCACACCACTTGGTGCAACAAGTACAGTAGCGGAAGAGAACCAAGCCAATGTAAGTGCAATTCAAGCACTTGGTGCAGGAGATA
>CALWOY010000005.1 GCA_944383255.1 uncultured Clostridia bacterium | reverse complement strand
TGTATACTCCAAAACATAGTATCGCTACACTAAAACATAACGATACTAAACTAAAGAATAACTTGGTTTTCCTGTTCATACTTTTTCTCCTTTCTACATTTCTGTGGACCATCTAATTTTATATTAGGTGTACTACTTCTGGAAAAAATTATTAAAATTTGTTTTGAAAATACTTCAAAAGGTGATATTATTTTAGTAATTAGACAAAATATATACAAAAAATGTACAAAAATGGTACACCTAATATAAAATTAGATGTACCATTTTTAGTAACCACAAAGACTAGGCTCGGCGCATTTGACTCCGCAGGAGTTTTTTGGGCGAGTATTTATATTTGATTTATGCCTGAATACCAGAGTTGTATAATTCGGCGTAAAAGCCATTTTTTGCAAGTAGTTGTTCATGTGTTCCCTGTTCAACTATGTTTCCGTCACGCATAACAAGTATTTGGTCTGCATTTTGAATTGTTGATAAGCGGTGTGCTATAACAAAACTTGTTCTGCCTTCAGTCAGTTTATCCATAGCCTTTTGAATTTGAATTTCTGTACGTGTATCTACGCTTGATGTTGCCTCATCAAGTATGAGCATTGGTGCATTATTGACCATTGCACGAGCAATTGTTAAAAGTTGTCTTTGGCCTTGGCTTATGTTTGCCGTTTCATCTAGCATCATATCATAACCGCCAGGAAGTGATCTTATGAAGTGGTCAATGTGTGCAAAACTGCACGCCTTTTCTATTTCCTCATTTGTTTTATCCTCAGAGCCATAGGCAATATTTTCTCTAATTGTGCCATCGAATACCCATGTATCTTGAAGCACCATTCCAAATAATTCTCTTACATCTTCACGCTTCATATCGTAAATTGACACACCGTCTATGGTTATATCTCCACTATTTATATCATAAAAACGCATTAAAAGGTTTACCATGGTTGTTTTACCTGCACCAGTTGGGCCCACAATTGCAACTTTTTGTCCTGGCAATATTTTAGCACTGAAATTGTGAATGATTTCCTTACCTTCTTCATATCCAAAGCAAACATTTTTGAACTCAACAAGACCTTTAACATCTGTTATTTTGGCTGTCTTTTCATTTTCCTCTGCTTGTTCTGGTTCGTCCAAAAATTCAAAAACCCTTTCACTAGCAGCAACAGCGCTTTGAACAGTACCGCTAATTTGTGCAAGCGAACCTATTTGCTGATTAAATATGCGCATATATTCAATAAATGCAACAATGGTAATTGCAAATATTGGTGTTTCAATAGAGATTATTCCTCCAACAACGCATACAAGCACATACACAAGATTGGTAATAAAATTCATTACTGGATAAAGTATTCCTGAAAAGAAGTGAGATTTAAAACCAGATGAATACAAAACTTTGTTGACTTTTTCAAAGTCATTTTGTGCTTTTTGTTCGGCATTAAATGTTTTTACAATGTTGTGTGCTGAATAGTTTTCTTCAATTATACCATTTAGTTCACCTAATGAATTTTGTTGTCGTACAAAGTATTTTTGAGAAAACTTTACAATCAAAAGTACAATAACAATACTTACTGGAGTCGATGCCAAGGTTATAAGTGTTAATTGCCATGAGTTGACAAACATCATAACAAGTGCACCAATAACCATAGTAACACAAGTTATTATGCTTGATAGGTTTGAGTTTAGTGACTGACCAATGGTGTCAACATCATTTGTTACACGACTTAAGATATCTCCATAGGTTTGACTATCAAAGTATTTAAGTGGCAACCTATTTATTTTTTCAGAAATTTGAGTACGCATATTTTTTGTAACTTTGGCACTGATTTTTGCCATAATTATACCTTGCAAATACTCAAATAATGCACTTGAAATGCACATTGCAATTAACCAAATTGCAACAGTCATAACACGCTGTAAATCAATACTTATATTGAGTTCAACTGCGGTAAAAATTTCTTCACTAATTATCTTCATTACATTTGGAAGTGCAAGTGCAAGCACTGTACCAAGTATTGCAAACAACAAGCCAAAAATTATAGAAACATAATGTGGCTTAAGCGAAAGAATAAGCCTTTTGAAACTCTTTTTAAAGTTCTTTGCTTTATCTGCTGATTTCTTATTTGGTCCCATCGACTGCCTCCTTTCCAAGTTGTGACTCTGCTATTTCACGATACACTTCGCAAGTTTTCAATAACTCGTCGTGAGTTCCCATACCGACCATTTTGCCTTCATTTAAAACTACAATTTTATCGGCATCAAGTATGGTACCCACACGCTGTGCAACTATTATTTTGGTCGCATCTTTTGTATATTTTTTCAATGCTTTTCGAAGTGTTTTATCTGTTTTGTAATCAAGTGCTGAGAAACTATCGTCAAAGATATATATTTCCGGTTGTTTTACTATTGCACGTGCAATAGATAGTCTTTGTCTTTGTCCACCAGAAACGTTTGTTCCGCCCTGCGCTATAGGGTGGTCAAGTCCACCATCAAGTTTTTTGACAAAGTTAGATTGACTAATTTTAAGTGCCTCTATAAGTTTTTCTTCACTTGCATTTTCATCGCCATAGCAAAGGTTTGACCTTATTGTTCCACTAAAAAGGTATCCCTTTTGTGGCACATAACCTATCTTGTCATTAAGTTCACTTAGTTTATATTGTTTTATATCCACACCATCAACCAAAATTTCACCCTCTGAAGCGTCAAAAAATCTTGGTATAAGGTTAATGAGTGTACTCTTTCCGCTTCCCGTTGAACCAATAAATGCTATTGTTTCACCTTTGTTCACCTTAAATGATATATCTTCAAGCACATATTCTTCTGCATCTGGATATTTAAAGAATACATTTTTAAACTCAACACTACCTTCGTTTTCAGTTTTAACGCCTTCGCCATCGTGAATTTTAGTTGTGGTTGATAAAATTTCGTTTATTCTTCGACCAGAAACAACACCACGTGGCACCATAACAAACATCATTGAAATGAACATAAAACTCATAAGTATGTTCATTGCATATGAAACAAATGTTACCATTGTGGAATATTCAAGTGAACCACCATTGATAAGATAAGCACCAAGGACATAAATTGCAACACTAAGTCCATTCATTATTATGTTCATTCCTGGTGACAAAAGAGCCATAAGTCTATTTACAAAAAGATTGGTTTTTGTTAAATCTTCATTGACTATTTCAAACTTTTGTTCTTGTTCTTTTTCTGCGTTATATGCCCTTACTACTCTAATACCTGTTAAATTTTCACGAGTGACATTATTTATTTTATCGGTTTTCTTTTGAATGCTGGTAAATTTTGGTACAGCAAATATAAACAAAAATATAATAAGTACGAGTAGCAAAAGTACTGATATAACTGTTGCCCAAGTAAGTTCCATACTGCTTCCAACAATTTTAGCGATTGAAAATCCAGCCATAACTGGAGCCATAATTGCCATACGAAGTGTCATAAAAACAGTTTGTTCTACTTGGCGAATATCATTTGTTGAACGAGTAATCAAACTTGCGGTTGAAAACTTGTTCATCTCTTCCATAGAAAAGGAGTTTACTTTTGAAAAAACTTTGCTTCTAAGCGTTCTTGAAAAACTTGTTGAAATTTTTGATGCCAAAAAAGCAATGACAATAACGCACAAACATATGCCCACTGCCATTAAAATCATCTTTATTCCAAGGTCCCACAACATTTCGCTGGTAAGTGGCGCACCTTCTGCATGTGCCTGAATAAGTGCAACAATTTCGCCCATTGATTCAATAAGCCTAATGTTTAGCCATACTTGACCAACAACAAATGCGACCACTACAAGTGATAATAAATAATCATACCATTTTAAATATTTAAGTAATTTTAGCACAGCAATTTTCTCCTATATTATGTCAATATATGACACAGTGTCAATGAATATTATATGAATGAATATTTTCTTTGTCAACAACTTTTTTAAACATTTTTAAGGTTTTTTAAAATTTGAAATTTTACAATTTTTATAGCACAAATTGAGTAATTTTTCTCACATTAAATATTGTGTCAGAATTGAAAAAAAATACATATGATAACAATATGGAATATAAGATTTGTGTTTATGCTATCGCAAAAAATGAAATTAAATTTGTTGATAGGTTTTTTAACTCTGTAAAAGAAGCCGACTATGTCTGTGTTCTTGATACTGGTAGCACTGACGGGACTTTTGAAAGATTTAAAGAATTGGGTGTAATTACCAAACAAAAAAAATATAAACACTTTAGATTTGACGTAGCACGCAATGACAGCATGGCACTTATACCAAAAGATGCTGATATTTGTGTCTGTGTTGACATTGATGAATATTTCGAAAGTGGTTGGAGTAAAATTTTAAAAGAAAATTGGCATGAAGGTGTGGGCCGTGCAAAATATCGCTACACTTGGAATTTTAATCCAGACGGAAGCGAAGGCATAGTTTTTATGTCGGACAAAATTCATAAAAATGGTGCCTATAAGTGGAAATACCCTGTACATGAGATTTTAGTGCCTTGCGATGACAGACAATTTGAATTTATAAACTTACCAAACATTCAACTCAACCACAAAGCAGACGATACGAAATCTAGGTCAAATTATTTGCCACTACTCAAACTTTCTGTAAAAGAAAATCCACTTGATGACAGAAATGTGCATTATCTTGGAAGAGAATTTATGTTTCATGGCGAATATGAAAATGCAATCAAGATGCTTAAATACCACCTAAGTTTACCAACAGCAACATGGGCTGATGAAAGATGTGCAAGTATGCGATATATTGCAAGATGCTATGGATATTTGGGCGACGAAAAAAATCAAGAAGAATATCTTAAATATGCCATATTAGAAGCACCTCACACACGAGAACCTTATTTGGAACTAGGAATACTATATTTTAATCAAAAAAAATATCTTGATTGTGCAATAACCATTGAAGATATGTTAAAAATCAAAGAGCGGTATTTAAACTATATCTCCGCGCCAGAATGCTGGACCAGTATGCCATATGATTATCTTTCAATCTGCTATTATAATTTAGGCGACTATAATAAAGCCACCACGGCACTAGTAAATGCAATTGAACTAAGTGATGAAAAAAGATTGAAAGAAAACTTGAAATATATTTTAAATTTAAAAAACTCCAAAAAATTTATAGTACCCGATTTTATTAGGCAAATTTAAAAGTATACTTTGACATATTGATTTATTTTTTATAAAATAAATTTATGAAAAATAAAGGTAATAAAAAATTACAAAAATTTAATTATTTTAATTTAATTTATGCAATTTCAACAATAATTCTTATTGTGCTTGGTTTCATTAACATTGCATATTTTTCATATGATTTAATTGATAATTTTGTAATACAAATTATTGTGCATTCAATAATATCACTGTATATAATCTTGGCACTTGTCCAAATGCTTATGCAAACACATATAAAAGAATACAGAATAATGGCTTATTTAACTACACTTTCTACACTAATTACCCTTAATTCAAGATTTTTTATTTCACATAGTAGTTGGATTTTTACTTTATTTATTGTTTCTACACTTATAATTTGTTTTAATTTAATTGTATATTTCCTTAGAAAACAAAAATATTATTCTACAAAATTTAGTAAACACATTTTTATAATATCATTTATATCAATACTTATTTATTGTGTTGATAGTTTTTCATACAACTATGAAAATGAAATGTTTATGCTTTGGGCTTTTATTCCATGTGTTTTAATTTTGATTATTTTAATAACTTTATGTTTTACTTTATTCAATAAACTCTTTAAAAAATCTTGTCCAAAAATTTGGCAAAAGATTGGAATTATATTTATTTGTTTTATATTTAGTTATTGTTTTTCAATGTTTGGTTTAAGTGTTATAAACACATCACTTAGTACAGAGCCCGAAACATATAGTTATGAAGTTGTAGAAAAAGATATTCAATCTGGTGCAAGGCAAATAACGCGTTATATCTTGACAGTTGAAATAAACGGAAAGAAAATAGACATCGATGTTTCAAACGATGTCTACTATGAAAAAGAAATTGGAGATGAAATACTTGTAGATTATAACCAAGGTGCACTTGGATTTGCATATTATAAGTTTTCGCAAGAAAATTATAACTAATCTTCTTTTTTAGGTGTGTACTTTGTATTATACCCTTCATTTGTTTGTGGGCGTAAAGCATTTGGATAAATCATATCAGTTTTTATATCATTGACTATTTCTTGAATTTTATTTAGCACAACATAAGGTTGTTTTATATCCATAATAAAGGCTGTACTTTGTTTACATTTAATGTAGATATCGCCTACTTTAAACATATTATCTACAATTCCAACTTTAACATTTACACTTTCAACTTCGGTATAATATATATTTTTAATATCAACAATGATGCCACTTTTTATTATAATACGTTTACTTGTAAGTACATACTCAATATTTTTGTACCGTGCCCAAGCCGTCAATGTATTTGCAAGCCAGAACCAAAATGGCATTAAATGCAATAAAAAGAAAATCACAATAAAAATTATTGCAAAAGTAGGAATATGAGAAAATATATCGTTGGCAATCATCATATAAATCATAAACCCGTCAAAAAATATCCACAGTAGTGCAAAAGGCAACATATGTAAAATTTGCGAAACTATGAAGGCATTTTTATTTGGTTTTGTTCTTAACAAGATTTCTTCATCTTTGCCTATAAGTGCATCAATGGAATATGTGTTTGGTTTATCTTGATTAAAATTCTTTTCATTATACTTTGCCACTATTCACCTCTCTTAATTTAAGTATGACATAAATATAAAGTTATGACAAGAAAATTTTACAAATAAAAATACCCGCGATTTGCAGGTATTTTTATTGTCATTAGTTTTCTGATTTATAATAACTTCCACTATGTTGAGTTGCTGGAAATCTTTGACCTTTTTCAAGGTAAACACTTCCACCACATCTACCGTTATCATCATAGCAAGCATAGTTTCCGCTTTCTGGTGCTTCTTCACCAGGTCTCCATGTTTTAACGTCCATTTTTTACCTCCGAAATTATTGTGAGTAAAATAGGTGTTAATATGCACAAAAAAAATGCAATTTCTTGCATTTTTTAAGAGTTTATTGGAGTTTTTTGTGTATTTTTTTGTTCATCTATAACAGATTTTATTTCCTTATATCTATCATAAATATTGCTAATATTTGCAAATCTAAAATACATACCATTGTTTGCAATTGGACTTGCCATACTTCCAAACACAATAGTGCCTGTGCCTTTTCTTAAAATTTTATCAAGAAGTGTTACATTTACAGTTATGGCGCCAACCATATTCATATCTAGACTTTTAAAATCCACACCAAAGATACCACGGCGAATGACAATGCGTTTATTGGTGTATGCATAAAATGTATTTTTGTATGAAAGTGCAAGAAATAGCCACATAAAAAGCAAAAAAACTACCCAAATTGCCACCGAAATTACTAAACCCACCCACCATAAATCTGTGCTTTCCGCATCAGTAAGTTCAATACCAACAAAGATGATTGCTAGCCAAAGAAAAAGAAAAAGTGATGCCAAGAAAGACGATAAATACATCTTTAATTTATTAGGTTTAAAAATTTTTTGGATATATTCATCACTATCAAGTATTTGTTCAAAAGGACTATTTAACTCCATAATATCTCCTATTATATATATTATTATAACATAACAAGATTATTAATACAAAATATTATTGCTTTCAATTAATTGCTTTAATTAACCTTTGAAAGTTCATTTTCATCAAGTAAGTATGTGATATCACAAACTTCACTTATAAATTTTCTATCGTGTGAAACAGTAATCATCGCTCCATTGAAACTTTTTAACATTTCTCTTATTACCGGTCCCGATAATGGACTTAAATTGCGAGTCGGTTCATCT
>CALWOY010000004.1 GCA_944383255.1 uncultured Clostridia bacterium | reverse complement strand
GTAACTTACGCTCATTGCACTGTATACCCCAAAGCATAATACTGCAATTGAAAAACATAACGATACTAAACTAAAGAATAACTTGCTTTTCCTGTTCATATTCTCTCCTTTTTAGGTACATCTAATTTTATATTAGGTGTACTTCTTCTGGAAAAAATTATTAAAATTTGTTTTGAAAATAGTGAAAAAGGTGATATTATTTAAGTGATTAGACAAAATATATACAAAAAATGTACAAAAATGGTACACCTAATATAAAATTAGATGTACCATTTTTTGATTTAAAAAATAAAAAGTGTCACTCTGAACACTCTCCGTGTCTCGTCGAACACTCTCCGTGTCGTGTCGAACGAAGTGAGACATCTTTGAGATTCTCACGTCGCTAACGCTCCTCAGAATGACTTTTTTTTGTCATGCTGACCTTTGCCTACCTGACGGAGAGGAAGCATCTCTTTTGGTTGAGATTCTTCGCCTTCGGCTCAGAATGACATTGGGCAAAAACTGCACTTTCGGCACAATTTTGCAAAGTCTTGCAAAATGTAGTGCTTGTTGCTTGTTTTATGCCCTTTCTCACGGCCAAACGAAAACCGCACTGCGTTGGCGGTTTTGCCGTGACTTTAAAGAAGGAACACGCTGTGTTCCTTGAATTATAATGAAATTCTCCGTCGCTTCGCTCCTCAGAATGACATTTTATATTAAAACAAAAAATTAGGTGGTAAAGACGAGGCTCGTAAAATTAAAAAACAAAAAAATAGCCCCGATTCGTCAAAACTCTCGCTTTTGGCTTAAAATTGCCTTTTAGGCAATTTATCACGCCTTCTCGCTCGGTTTTTCCTCTCCCCTAAAAAGTTTCCGTAGGTACTTTTTTGGGGACCCCAATTTTTAACAAGTGTAAATTCTAAAAACAAAAAATTAGGTGGTAAAGACGAGGCTCGGCGGGTACTCTCACGCACGAGCGTACAAAGGTACGTGACTGTGTGAGAGTTGTCCGCCAGAAACAAAGTATTTACCCCTAATTTTTTGTTTTTTGTTTTTTTGTGTCTTTGAGGGTGATAGTCCTGTTAAACACCAATTTTTCAGACGTCGTATCCTTATCCAAACAGAAATATCCGTTTCTTATAAACTGATACCTTTCTTCTTTGGTATAGGTTATTCCATCTTCAACATAGCAATTGTTTAATACTTTTAATGAATTTGGATTGATTTTGAAGTTATCCGTTGCGTGCTCCTGCCCTTCTACTTCTTCTTGACTATCTTCATCAACAAGATTTTCAAAAAGGCGTGCTTCAACTTTTATTGCATGGCTTGGATTTATCCAGTGTATTGTTCCTTTTACCTTGATTTGACAATCACTACCACTCTTTGTTCCTTCGATATAATTTGCGTAAACTGTGGTTACATTGCCGTTTTCGTCTTCGTCAAAGCCTGTGCATTCAACAATGTATGCACCTTTTAAGCGAACGCGAGCTCCAACATAAAGACGATAAAATTTTGGGTTTGGTTCTTTTAAAAAATCTTCACTTTCAATTAAACACTCTTTGCCAAAATAATATTTTCTGTGAGTTGTTTCTTCATTTTGTGGATAATCTTCAAGGTCAATTTCCTCTTCTTTACCATCTTCCCAATTGTTTATAATAAGTTTAATTGGATTAAGAACTGCCATAACACGCTTTGAAACTTTGTTTAAATCATCACGAATAAAATGATTTAAAAACTCAGGGTCAATAAGCGCATTGCTTTTTGAAATTCCTGCTGCCAAAACAAATGTTTTTAAACTTTCTGGAAGCACACCACGGCGTCTAAGTCCACGAAGACTGTAAAGGCGTGGATCATCAAAACCACTGACAAGTCCGTCTTGAACAAGTTTTTTTATGAATCTTTTGCCTAAGATTGCACCTTTTATATAAAGGTTTGCATATTCAACCTGTCTTGAATGATTTTTAAGCCCGCTGTTTTCAACCACCCAATTGTAAAGTGGTCTATGGTCCTCAAATTCTGGTCCACAAATTGAGTGTGTTACCCCCTCATAGCAATCATCAAGTGGATGAGAAAAATCGTATGTTGGATAAATGTTCCAACTTCTTCCAATCCTTTGATGATTAAGGTATTGGATACGATAAATGACTGGGTCACGCATATTCATATTAGGACTTGACATATCTATCTTAGCCCTAAGGCATCTTGAACCCATTTCAAATTCACCATTTTTCATACGCTCAAAAAGTTCAAGATTTTCTTCAATACTGCGGTCACGATATGGACTATTTTTGCCGGGCTCAGTAAGCGTCCCACGATATTTGGTTAGTTCTTCTGGGCTAAGGTCGCAAACATATGCCTTACCTTCTTTTATGAGTTTAACTGCAACTTCATAGTTCATTTGAAAATATTCTGTTGCATAGTGAATCTCATGCCAATCATAGCCAAGCCAGTGAACATCGTCTTGTATTGCATCCACGAACTCTTGGCTTTCTTTTTGTGGATTGGTGTCATCATACCTAAGATTACAAACACCCCCATATTTTTTTGCCAAACCATAGTTAAGTACAATATTTCTAACATGTCCAATGTGTAAATATCCGCTTGGTTCTGGTGGATGACGAGTTTGAACATGGTCAAATCTACCTTCTTTTAAGTCCTTATTTATAATTTCTTCTATAAAATTTGTTGCCTCAACTTCCATTTTTTCTCCTTTAGTTTTTTTATAGGTTAAGTGTAAACATATTTTAAAAAAAAATCAACCATTAAAGATTGATTTTTTGAGATTATTCGTCGTTCCATCTTAAAAATGGCAAAGAGGTGTTACTCAAATGTTAATTAAACTCTGCAACGCGAAAGCCACGTTTTACTTTTTCTTCTTCTATCTTATCTGCAAGTAAATTTCTAACATAAGTTGAATTTTTGATATGGCGTATTACAAGTGTTGGAGTACTTTCATCTTTTGAATATAACACTATTGTACCAACCCCAAAAATCTTTTCTCCAAGTGACTGAGTTAAAGATATGTCATATATTCTATAAAGATTAACTTCTTCTTCACGCGTAAACAATAACCCAGTTTTAACAAAAACTTTTGTCCAATCTGGATCTTCAACTAGATAATATCTTGTAAAAGTTATAGGCATACCTAAAACTCTTTTTCTATCTTTCCAAGTAACATTGCTTGTCTCTCCCCAATTGCTTGCCATAAAAACCTTCCTTTGTTAATATATTACATCAAAACATTAAAAATGTCTAGTATTTTATTTATTTGCTTTTACTAGTTGGAAAAATGTGTTATATTTAAAGTATTAGAGCAAAATAATAATAGGAGAAACTATGAGAAAAAAAACTGTCCTTATTGGCGGACTTATACTGACATTACTTTATAGTTTAATGTTACTTGCTTCCGTTTTTGTACTTGTGATAGCACTTTTATATACATTTACAAGCAATAGTGTGCAAGTTATAGAAGATATTTTCACACCAGTGCTATCCCCATTTTTAAAATTTGGCGAAAATATGCTACTTGTCACCGTTTCAGTACTTATTGCAATGGTTATATTTTCTTTAATTTGTTCTTCAAGATTTATAAAATATTCAGATTTTGATCAAGAAAAATTTGTTTCCAAAAAAGGTTTTTACATTTTCTATTTGATTTGGTTTGTTTTAACCTGTGGTTTATATTTGTATCTTTTAATACAAAACAACTCACAAAATGGTTTTTCAACAGATTTGCTTGAAAATGTTTTGCTTTGTATTATACTTGGACTACAATCGATAAGTATTGTTATTCTCATTTTTGGAATTGCAAAACAACATTCATTACCTAGAAACTCACAGCAAATTGTCGAAAGCAATACAAGAGACAATACAAATAATGAAGAATTACAAATAGAAAAATCTCAAGCAGAAGATATAAACTGGAACGACTATGTATCACATGATACATATACTCAAAGTGAACCAACCATTCCTGTACAAAAACGCCCACCCATTTACACCGCTGGTCTTGATGGCGAAAGTAAAGAAAAAGTTGAAGTTGAAAAAGTAGGCCAAAAACAAGAAAAAAAGGTTAGACCACTGCCTGAAAGCAAAAAAACTAAACAAGTAATAAATGGGATATTTAAACTTAACGAAATGAGAAAATCTGGGAAAATTACATCTGCACAATATACAAAACTTAGAAACAAACTTATCAGAAAACTTACAAAAGATGTTTAATCAAATAAAATATCATCATATGTTGGAAATGGTTTGAACTCGCTTGGCATTTTGTGTTCAATCTCATCAAATAATATTCTTATTTTAGCAAATAATGGCAAAAGTTTATCACGGCAAATAATTGGTTTTTTATCAATGTTGGCGAAAATTGCAGATTTCAAAACACTCTGCAATTTTTTTGAATAGTCATATAAAGTTTCCACTCTATAATTTATATCCATGGAAATCTCATCTAAATATAGAGTATTAAGTTCGTTTTCTTTACAAAGTTCTTGTGTTTGTAAAATACTTTTTAAATATTTTAAAAGTGAAGGAATAATTTGTTTATTCAAAATATTATTAAGTACCGTTGCTTCAGTTATTATACTTTCACAATATGTTTTTATGTAAGAAAGAAATCTTACTTTGATTTCTCTTTGCGACATTACATTATTTCTTTCAAAAAGTTCAATATTTTCTTTTTTTAGAAGTGACATATATGCCGTAACACTGTCTTTTATATCTTCAAGTCCACGCGTAGATGCAAGTTTTGTCCATTCATTATCATAACTGTTGCCATTAAACACAATTTTTTTATGCAGTTCATAGTTCTCTTTTACAATATCTTTAACTGTTTCTCCTTTACTAAGTTTTTCATAACATAAAGTTAGTTCATTGGCAAGAATTGTAGAAAGCACAGTGTTTGCAAGTGCGGGGCTTTGACTTGCTCCAAGCATACGAAATTCAAACTTGTTGCCAGTAAAAGCAAAAGGACTTGTACGGTTTCGGTCACAATTATCTTTCATGATAGGTGCAAGGTATGTTGTTTTTAGATCCATAGCAGTAACTTTTGCCTTATAGTTTTTTTGTTCTTTAATATAAGACTCAATCATCTCCTCTATATCTTCACCAATATAAACTGAAATAACTGATGGTGGAGCCTCATTCCCACCAAGCCTCTCATCATTGCCTGCACCTGCTGTAGACATTCGGAGCAAGTCGTAATGTTTATCAATGGCAGAAAGTATTGCTGTAAAAAATAACATAAATGTATCTTCGCTTACCTTACCCACATCTAAAATATTTATACCCGTGTCAGTGGAGATAGACCAGTTATTATGTTTACCACTACCATTAACTCCTGCAAATGGCTTTTCGTGGAACAATACTTTTAAATTATGCTTTTTTGCAACCTCATCAAGCGCATCCATACAAAGTCTGTTTTGATCACACTCTACCGATGTAGTGAAAAATCTTTGTACAATCTCATGTTGTGCTGGTGCAACTTCATTATGTTGTACTTTGCCTATTACTCCCATTTTCAATAAAACAGTATCAACTTCATGCATAAATTGGCTAAGTTTTGCATCTATTTTCCCGAAATAGTGATGATATGTTTCTTGAGAAATGCTTGGACTGCTACCAAAAAGAGTTCTGCCTGTAAGCACAATATCTTTTCTTTTTTCGTACATATCTTGGCTAATTAAAAAGTATTCCTGTTCTATGCCAAGGTCTGTATGCACACTTTTTACATCGGTGTAGCCAAGCGTATTTAAAATTTTTGTTGCCACATCGCTTAACCTTTCATTTGCCCTAAGTAGTGGCATTTTTTCGTCAAGTGAAACTCCGTTGTATCCTATAAATGCAGTTGGAATATATAAAACTTTTATATCACCATCTTCTTTTATAAACACAGGACTTGTCATATCCCAAACGGTGTAGCCTCTTGCTTCAAAAGTCACCCTTTCGCCTTCACTTGGAAAACTTGATGCATCGGTTTCTCCTTTGGTCAAACTTGACCCGCAAAAACTTGTAATTAGTTTTTTGTCCTTTATGTCAACAAATGCAACTTGCTTTTCTGCAGACTTGCCAGTCAAGGGGAAAAACCAATGAGTGTAATGCGTTGCACCCATTTTTAATGCCCATTTTTTTATCGCATTAGCAATTTTTTCCGCAAGGTCAGAAGTTAATGCTCTGTGCTCTTGTTTTAGTTTTATGTAAAATTTATAGTCGCTAGTTTTCATGTATTTTTTTAATTTTTCATCTGTAAGAATATGTTCAAATGCCATTTTATTCCCTTTTAAAATATATATTTTTTTAATAATACTAATATATATCATAAAATTGTGTTTTGTGCAAATATCGTAGTTTAGTTGACAAATTTTTATTAAAATTTTACATTTTTTATATGGAACTTGTAAATTTAATTGAAAAAATAAAAAAACACCAAGATTTCTCTTTTGATGAAATTGAAAATGCAATAAACCAATATACGCACGACGAAATTACTGACCAAGAGTTTTTGCCACTAATTGATGCAATATATCACAATGGCCTAAGTGACAAATGCCTATATTTTTTGACAAAAGCCATGAAAAATAGTGGTGCAATTTTAGATTTGTCACCACTTGGAAATACTGTGGACAAACACTCAACGGGCGGAGTTAGTGACACCACAACAATTGTTATTGTTCCTGTGCTCGCTTGTCTTGGTACACAAATGCTGAAACTCAGTGGAAGAAGTCTTGGCTTTACTGGTGGAACGTGCGACAAACTTGAATGTTTTAAAGGCTACAAAACAGATATAAGCCTAAAAGATGCGTTTACGTTGGTTCAAAAAAATGGCGGGTGTATGATGACTTCCACCGCAAGCCTTGCCCCTGCCGACAAAAAAATTTATGCACTTAGAGATAAGACAAACCTTGTAGACAACATTTCACTCATTGCATCCAGTGTTATGAGTAAAAAGTTGGCAACAGGTGCGGACATTATTGTTTTGGATGTAAAATATGGCGATGGTGCTTTTATGGCAAATAAAAAATCTGCTGTAAGTTTAGGCAAAAAGATGATGACGCTTGCAAAATATGACGGCAAAAAAGCAAAAGTAGTGTATGGAGATATGTCACAGCCACTAGGGTATAACATAGGCACACTGCTTGAATGTATGGAAGCAATTGACATATTAAAAAATTATAATAAAAATAACCCACTCACCGAAGCATGCATTAAACTTTCTGCCATTTGTCACTCACTAGATAAACACATACCCTATCTTCTTGCAAAGAAAAGGGTGATTAAAGTTATAAAAAACGGCGAAGCACTTGAAAAATTAAAAACAATGGTTTCATCACAAGGAGGTTCGCTTGAACTTTTTGACACACCTTACGAAACTCCACAAAAAACTGTTTATGCACAAAAAGATTTAAAGATAAAAGGTTTCAAAACCAAATCTTTAGGCGAAATTGTAAATAATTTAAACCATAAATACCAAACCAATAAATACGGAATAATAACCTATAACAAAATTGGTGAAAAAGTAAAAAAGGGCGAAAAATTATTTTCACTTTATGCCCCACAGGAAGAAATAGAAGAAATATCAAAACAAATACTTAACTGCTTTGAATTTTGAATATAAAACATACCCCATCATTTTGAGTCTTATCTTCTGTCATTCTGAGACTTTTTTTGTCATTCTGAAACTTTTTCTGTCATTCTGAGGAGCGACGCGACGAAGAATCTTTTAAGCGGATAAGACTCTTCGTCAGCCATCAAGGAGGCAGTTCTCAGAGTGACACTAGAGTGTGTCATTCTGAGCAACTCCTGTCATTCTGAGCGAAGCGAAGAATCTCCACTACTCGTCATTCTGAGGAGCAAAGCGACGAAGAATCTTTTAAGTATGAGACCCTTCCTCTCCGTCAGAGCTGGGAGCGGTCAGGGTGACATAAGGTTGAGATTTCTCGCTTCGCTCGAAATGACAAATAAAAAAAATAGCCAAAATACTAAGTATTTTGAAATTGGCAAAAACAAATAATAATTTAATGAGATCCTTCGTCAGCCATCAAGGAAGCAATTCTCAGGATGACATTTAAAGAAAAAGGCAAAAAAGAAATGACGAGATAGATATAAAACACAAAAATAGCCCCGATGACGAGGCATAAAACAAATTTATAAAAATAGCCAAAATTATTAGGCAAAGATAGAAAAACAAAAAAAATAACCGCAAGGACTAGGCTCGGCACATTTGGCTCAAAAGGTAAGTAAAACAAAAAAACACAAAATAGCCCCGATGATGAGGCTCGGCAAGTGTGTCCGCGCAGAAGTTTAGTTTCCTAAATGACTGTACGGACACGCTTGACAGTAAACGAAGTCAGCGGGTTCTATTTTTGTGTTTTTTCCAGGAGTTTGGTGATAGACGAGATTACCTGATGTGCATTATGCCACCAGTCCCTTGACCAAACACGAACCATATTCCAACCTTTTTGCGTTAAAAACTGGTTTTTGAACACATCACGTTCAAGTGTGGACTTGCTTGATGCAATTGCAGTTTGGTCAGTTTCTATACCAAGAAGATATTTGTCTTTTTTGCGGTCATATACTGCAACTGAGATTTTGCTGTTTGAATTTCCAAGATTTATCTCGGTTTTGTAGCCAAGTTTGTTGAGTTTTTCGGCAATTTGATTTTCCATTGGAAGTAGACCAAGTGGCTTTTTGGTCACTATTTGTGAACCACCGCCAACGCTATCTAGTATTACTTTTACTTCGTCATTGTTGCCCGTTGAAACTGCACGAACATAACTAAGGTAACTTCGAAGAAGCTTTGGTCCCATAAACTTACTGTTGTCTACTTTTAGTTCTTCTGGCTCTATACTTGTAACCACATATATTTTCTTTTTTGCACGAGTTACTGCAACATTTAAGCGGTTTTCTCCACCTTCGGCAGAGAGTGAACCAAATATTGCATTAACCTTTCCAAATTCATTTTTTGCATAGGCAATTGAAAATATGATTATATCTCTCTCATCGCCTTGAACATTTTCAAGGTTTTTGATAAACAAACTTACATCTTCGCCATTTTCTACACGCGAAGTTTCTTTTAGATATAGACTTCTAAAGTCTTCATCAACAAAACATTCTTTGTCAATAAGGTCTTCTATTGCACTTTCTTGCTCGACATTGAAAGTTATAATTCCTATAGTTTCGCCATTTTTTCGAGTTTTGAGTATATTTTTGACAAGGTCAACAACTTTTTTTGCCTCGACAATATTTTTTCTATCATGCCAAGTACCGTCAACTAATATACGCTCTATTGGTTTGTGTCTAATATTTTTTGAAATGTTTGGAGCAATTTGAAGAGTGTTATTGTAAAATGCACTGTTTGAAAAATCTATAAGTTCTTCATTTTTGCTACGGTAGTGATATGTTATATTTGTACTTGAAAAACGAGAAACGGCTAAGTCCAAAAGACTTTCAACTTCAAGTGCTGCTTGAACAGAGTAGTCCACATCTTCATCAACGGTACTACCCATATAACGCTTCATAAAGGTGGTGGTTGGTCTAAGTTGTTTTGCATCACCTGCAACAACTATGGTTTTCCCACGATAAATTGTTGGAATTGTATTCTCTATAAACACCTGACTTGCTTCATCAAAAAGGACTATGTCGAACATATCTTTTTTAAGTGGAAGAATTGTAGATACATTTTCTGGAGATAGTAGCCAACAAGGAAAAAGTTTAAAAAGATATTCTCCATATATTTCCATTGTTTTTCTGATGGGCCAAAAATTTTGTTTTTTGGAAATTTGGTATAAATAGTCCTTACTTTTTGGTGTGCCATCCATAAGTTTTTGGTATTCTGGGCAAAAACTTTGGAGTGCAATCTTTTTGCTAACTTCGTTTTGTTTTTGTTTGAGTGTGACAATTCTTGCACGAATATTTTCAAAGTCAACCATTCTAGATAAAATCGCCTTTTGGCTATCTTCGCATTTTACAACTTCGTGATAAATTCTAATTGGCAAAAGTTTTTCAAGAGTATATTTATATTTTGTATAGTTACTTGAATTTTTATATGCAAAGTCAAGAACTATCTTTTGATTTTTTGAAAGACTGTTAAGTAGAGTTAACACATCGCGTTGCTCTATGTAGTTTTCAACAGCATTTAGCAGCAGCCTAAGTATTTGGCTATTGCCGTTAAGTATTCCGTCTATAGCCATTACATAACCACTATCGGTTAGTATGTTTTTTAGAAATTCATAACCCTGAATGTATTCATCCATTGCAGATATTGTGCCTTGAAATGTGTCATATATCTCATTTTCAACTTTATTCATTTTTACCTTGGCAAATGGATACATAGGGAATAAAACATAACTTGTTTTAAGCATATTGTAGACTTTTGGTTGTTCAAAACGTGCTATCATTTTTGCAAGCGGTTTCATATCTTGATAACTTTTTGCACGAGTGTAATATGTCAAAACTTCACGCGAATATTTGTGGTTTGCAAGGTCAAAAAGCGCCATACGCTCAGAGCAAAGACTTCTTAGCCTTGACTGTGCCATTGCAACATCGTGAACACTAAGGTCACTTTTTAAGTGGTCTATAAATGGATTCTTCTTTTTTTCTTCTACAAAGTTGTAATATATTTCAGCCTTATTCTTTTCATTGACGATTTCCAGTGCCGAAGAAAGTTCTTCATAATTTAAGTTCATAAGTGCCTTATCTTTTAGCATTGCTTTGTAAATTTGGTATTCACCACTCTTTTTCCCTATTTTGAAAGAGTTATAGTACATAGTTTGAAGTGAAATGCCAAAATTTGTCTTTTGTGTCAACACATCTGAAATAATGTTTAGATTGTTTATCTCGCTATTTAATTTTTGTGTGACGTCATCGTATTCTTTAAACAAGTTTTCATCATAAGACATATTTTCGGTTACTGTGTGCATTTTGAAACATCTTTCGTAAAAGTTTCGCCTTTCTTTTTCCGCATCGGTCAAAAACATCGCCTTTTGGTTTAGATTTGCAAGACGATTAAACACAACCTCCATAGCTGCTTTCTTTTGAGAAACCACCAAAACTCTCTTGCCTTTGCATATGGCATCTGAAATAACATTGACTATGGTTTGGCTTTTCCCTGTTCCTGGTGGGCCGTAGATGACCATATTGCCCTGTTCGTTTACCTTTCTTACAACTTGTTCTTGAGCATAGTCAACGTTGTTTATAAGATATAAGTTTTCACATTTTTGTGGCTTATGTTTAATCTTTTTTGTGTTTAAAAGTTCGTTTATACTATCGTTTGTAAGATGCTTTTTCTCCAAACTTGAATAGTCTGAATATATGGAGTTTGCAAGACTGCAACGAGCAAGTAAGCATGTATGTTTTACCTCTGGTGAATCTAGATTCCCTGGTTCGCCATAGTGATTAAAGTCAAAAACTTTTTTGCGTGGTGAATAGTCTATTTTTATTCCAAAATCTTT
>CALWOY010000003.1 GCA_944383255.1 uncultured Clostridia bacterium | reverse complement strand
CATAACGCTTTGTAACTGTTTCAAGATCAGCAAGAATAAGTTCTAAATTTATTATTTCAATATCTCTAACAGGGTCAACTGATGAATTTACATTTATTATATTTTCATCATCAAAACATCTTACAACATGGCAAATTGCATCAACTTCACGTATATGACTTAAAAACTTGTTACCAAGTCCTTCGCCTTGACTTGCACCTTTTACAAGACCTGCTATATCAACAAATTCAATTGATGCTGGTGTTATTTTTTTTGTATTGTACATTTTTGCCAGCATATTTAATCTATCGTCTTTTACATCGACAACGCCAACATTTGGTTCAATTGTGCAAAATGGATAATTTGCGCTTTCAGCACCCGCCTCTGTTATTGCATTAAAAAGCGTGCTTTTACCAACATTTGGCAAACCTACTACACCTATTTTCATATGTCTTTTCCTTTTAATATAATTGTTTTATATCCCAAATTGTACCGTCTTTGGTATCTTTAAGCATTATTCCACGATTATCCAAATTATCTCTTAAACTATCTGCAAGTATATAATTTTTTTGTTTTTTTGCTTCAAGCCTTTTATTTATTGTTTCTTCGATTTCTTTCTCAGTTATATTCAAAATTTTTAAATACTTTCGTTGTACATTATTTATGAATTGTTTTGGTTCATATTTTAAAATTCCTAAAATTTGTTGCACAAGTGGCAGAGAATTTACAATTGCTCCAGCGACTTTTTCACTTTTTGTTTTTGCGTAATTTGTAAATTCTACAAAAAGGTCTGCAATAACTTTTGCACTATTGAAATCATCATCCATACTTTCATAAAATTTATCTACAAGCATATCATTTGCTTCATAATTTTCTAATGTGCTTAAACTATTATAAAAATAATACAAACTTTTTTCGGCATTTTTTAGTGCCTCGTTGCCAAGGTCTTGTGTTGATGTATAGTGATTTACTAGTATGGCGTATCTTATAACTTCGCTATCAAAATTTTCAAGCACGTCATCTGCAAGCATAAAATTACCTAAACTTTTACTCATCTTTTGACCATTTATGGTTATAAGTCCATTATGAAGCCAATATTTTGCAAGGTCACAACCGTTTTCACAATAACTTTGTGCAATCTCATTTTCATGATGCGGAAAAATTAAGTCTTTTCCACCGCCATGGATATCAATTTTGTCACCAAGATATGTCTTTATCATAGTAGAACATTCTATATGCCAGCCTGGTCTACCTTGCCCCCAAGGAGAATCAAAACCAAATTCATCATTTTCGGTATGTTTCCAAAGTGCGAAATCTAAATTATCATGCTTATTACTTGCATTTTCAATTCTGACAGAATCTATAAGTTCGTCTATTTTTCTATTAGAAAGAGACCCATATGCAGGAAATTTTTTTACATCGAAATAAACATCACCATCTGTAGTTTCATAAGCATAGCCTTTTGTTATTAGGTCAGAAATAAACTTTATAATCTCTGAAATACATTTTGTAACTCTTGGCCTAAAATCTGGCTCCAAAACATCAAGTTTTTCCCATGTTTTATTTATTTTTTCAATTCTTTCATCTGCTAATTTTAATGGTGAAATATTAAGTTGTTTTGCTTGTGAAATAAGTCTATCATCAATATCTGTATAATTTGAAACATATTTGACTTTATAACCTTTAAGTTTCAAATATTTATATATCATGTCAAAAGTAATTGCTTGCCTAGCATGCCCAAGATGAACAAGTCCATTTGTTGTCATGCCACATACATACATTTTAACAATGTTTTTTTCAAGTGGTATAAATTCTTCTTTTTTTCTGTGTAATACATTATATACTCTCATGTCATTCCTCAATTTGCGAAATTTTATTTTTCTTTATTTTTGCAACACGAAATTGCAAAACGAAATTTTTATCTTTATATGTCAAAACGGCACAACAAAGTGCAGAAATTATAGCACCCAATGTACTTGATATCAAATCAAACATTGTGTCAAACAATGCACTCTGCCCAACTAGTTCACCAGCATGTTGCATATCCATATCAAGAATAACATCAATCATAAACTCATAAATTTCCCAAATTCCAGCAAGTGCTACTGAAAAACAAAATACAAATAAAAAAATATATATTGGTGAATTGGCACCCTTTTTTGCCAAGTGATTTACAAAAAACATCGCTAAAAATCCAAGCAATAAACCACTAGAAAAATGAACTAAAATATCCCACCACCAAAACTTAGTAAATAAATCAATAAAATCGCCAAGATAAATACTTAAAAACAAAAATAGATAAAACAAACTTGTTGCTGTGCGCGGAAATTGAATTTTGAATATAAGTCTTAAATATAAAGGTAAAAAAAGCAAAACTATAGCAAGTAATCTTTCAATTAAAGGTATAGCACTAATTTCAGTTCCCTTTACCAAATCTACTATACAAAAAACTGCTGAAATTATAAAAGCAACTAGTACACCCATTAAAAGCATAATGTTTATGACATTAAATGCATCAAAATTTCGTTCTTTTTGCCTACGTTCTAAAAAACTCTTCATATTGTTATTATGGCATATTGAGTTAAATAAATCAACCTTTATACATAAAAAACTCACCATTATGGTGAGTATCTTTTAAATTTATAAAGTTAAATTATCTTCATTGTACGCTTGCTTTTCGTCAATAATTTTTTGTTCAGTCATTTGTTTAAGTTGTTGATCATTTTCAGACTGATATTCTTTTACTTCAACTTCTTTTTCATTTTGATCATTATCCTTATAGACTAAATTATGCGCCTTGTTTTCCATTAATACACCCGCAGTTATACCTAAAACACCACATGCAAAACCAGCAGCGATAGTTCCTATAATGGCACTAGGACCTCCAAGAACAAAACCTACACACATCAACAATACACCAATCAGCATACCACCATATAAGGCAACTTTTGATACCATCATTAATCTTTTTTGCTTTTTCTTAAAATCTCTTTTAGTCATAATTATCTCCTAATGTAATTAATTATATCACTTTTGCATTAATTGTCAATAGTGATTTTGCTTATTCTACATCTTTCATTGTAAGAGAAATGCGTTTTTTGTCAACATCTACTGAAAGCACTTTTACAGTCACAACATCACCAACTTTTAATACTTCGCTTGGATGTTTTATATACCTATCACAAATTTGAGAAATATGGACTAGACCATCTTGATGCACACCGATATCTACAAATGCTCCAAAATCTATTACATTGCGAACAGTACCAGTTAAGACCATACCTTCTTTTAAGTCTTCAAGCGATAAGATATCACTTCTGAGTACTGGTTTTGGCATACTTTCACGAATATCTCTACCTGGTTTTAAAAGTTCTTCAACAATGTCATTTAATGTTGGTACACCAACACCAATGAGTGATGCTACTTTTTCTTCACCTTCGGTGTTTATCATATCTTTTATTACTTTGACATTTCCGTTTTTAACATCATCACTTGTTAAATTATAATGTGCAAGTAATTTGTTAACCGCATCATAACTTTCTGGATGCACAGCGGTATTGTCAAGCACATTGTCGCCGTCAGTAATACGCAAGAAACCCGCACATTGCTCAAACGCTTTTTGACCTAGACCAGAAACTTTTAAAAGTTGTTCCCTATTTTTAAAATGCACGATTTCTTGTCTAAACTTGACAATATTTTGAGCAGTTTTTATATTCAATCCCGAAACAAATTCAAGTAGTCTTGGTGATGCTGTGTTCAAGTCAACACCTACGCTATTAACACAATCTTCAACCACTCCTGTCAAAACTTCTGTAAGTCTTGCTTGTGGCATATCGTGCTGATATTGCCCTACACCTATTGATTTTACATCTATCTTTATAAGTTCGCTAAGTGGATCTTGAAGTCTACGTGCAATACTCACTGCACTCCTTAGGTTTACATCAAAATCTGGAAACTCTTGGGCTCCGAGTTTTGAAGCACTATAAACAGATGCCCCCGCCTCATTTACCATTGCATAACTAACTGGTCTGGAAATATGTTTTAAAAGTTCAGCAACAAAGATTTCACTTTCCTTACTTGCAGTTCCATTACCTATGGCAATGATATCAACTTTATCTCTGTTTATAAGATTAGTAAGTATTTCCATACTTTCTTCGGTCTGAGATTTTGGTGGTGTTGGATAAACCACTGCGGTATCGAGAACATCACCTTTTTGGTCAATAACTGCAATTTTGCAACCCATTCTATATCCAGGGTCAAAACCCATTATGACATTGTTTTTTAATGGTGCTTGAAGAAGTAGTGGACGAAGATTTACATCAAACATCTTTATAGCCTGTTCATTTGCCCTATCTGTGAGTGTTGTACGAAGTTCTCTTTCAAGTGAAGGAAACAAAAGCCTATCGTAACTATCTAAAATAGTGTCTTTTATTATTTCATATGTCGTTTGATTTTCTTTTAAATATACTTTTTCAATTTCTTTTAAAGGCAATTTGTCATCAATTATAACATTTACTTTCAGACATTCTTCTTTCTCCCCACGATTTATTGCTAAAATTCTATGGCTTGGCATTTTTAGAACTGGTTCGGTATAATCCTTATACATTTCATAGGTTTTATTTTTTTCGTTATCTAAAAGTTCAGTTTTTATACTAGCCTTATCCATCAAAAGTTCACGGAGTGTCTTTCTAAGTTCGCTATCATCACTTATTCTTTCCGCTATAATGTCTTTCGCTCCGCTAAGTGCTTCTTGACTCGTCTTTACACCCTTTTCTTCATTTATATATCCACTACAAAGTGTATCAATATCGCCGTCAAATTCTTGTTTAATTAAAATATCCGCAAGTGGTTCTAGCCCTTTGGCAATAGCCACAGAGGCACGAGTTTTACGCTTTGGCTTGTATGGTCTATAAATATCTTCAACTTCTGTAAGTGTTTTGGCATCACTTAATTTTTGAGCAAGTTCATCTGTCCACTTTTCTTGCTCACGAATACTATTTTCCACTTCTGTTTTGCGTTTTTCAAGATTGCGCAGATAGTTTAACCTATCATTCATTTCACGCAAAATTTGGTCATCTAGGCTACCTGTAAGTTCTTTACGATATCTTGCAATAAAAGGAATCGTATCTCCCTCATCTATCATCTTAACTATATTTTCTACCCTATCAAGTCTTACATTAAACTCTTTTGACAATGTTTCATTTATATTCATTTTTTAACCTCTCTCTAATTTCGTTTACTTTTTTATAAATTAACTGAGCATCTTCGTTTATAAATTTGCCATCACGATATAATATTTCCCCATTACACATAGTGAGAATTACATCAGAAGATTTTGCGGAATAAACAAGATGCGAAATTAAGTTATCATGCGGATACATATGTGGCTTATGAATATCAATAAGTATTATATCTGCTTTTTTGCCTACTGCTATTTCTCCACTATCAAAGCCAAGTGTCTTTGCTCCATTTTTTGTAGCCATTTTTAAAACATCTTTTGCTTTTATAGCACTTGCATCACTTATATTAACCTTTGAAAGTGTAGCCACCAAAAACATCTCTTTAAACATATCAAGACTATTGTTTGAAGCCGCACCATCTGTGCCAATTGTGATGTTTATCCCTTTATTTTGCATAGCATACACTGGTGCAATTCCACTTGCAAGTTTTATGTTTGATGACGGACAAGTGCAAATACTTGCGTTATAATCTGCTAAAATTTGCAAATCATCTTTATCCATATGAACGCAGTGATAACAAAGCGAATTTCTATCAAAAAAACCTAAACTTTCTAAATACTGTGGTGGTGTCAGTCCCCCATTTTGAACTGTACAGTTTCCTACTTCTTCAAGTGTTTCACAAAGATGAATACTCATAGGCAAATTGTTTTTTGCAGAAAAATCTACACATTCTTCAATATCATCATAAGTGGATGAATAAATTGAATGGACATATACACAAGGCTTAATAAGTGTATTATCAACATTAGTAAACAGACCAAGTTGTTGTGATAAAAATTTATTTAAATCTTTATTTTCTTTTCTTGTTGATGGTCCAAACCCAACCCTTGCCCGCAAACCAGACTGCAATAGTGCTTTTATTATTTGGTCATTATCAAAGTAGCATTCTTCGACAGTTGTAATTCCGCTTGCAAGATATTCTAGTACCGCAAGTTTTTCACCCCAATAGATATCTTGTGGAGTTAATTTATTTTCAAGAGGAATAATATTATCATAAAGCCAGGTGCTTAATGGTGTATCATCACCAACACCCCTTAATATTGTCATAGGAGAATGACAGTGTGCATCAACAAACCCTGGCATTAGAATATTTTGATTACAGTCGATTATTTCATCAAAATTATCTTTTGGCAATGCACAGCCAACATAACTAATTATATCATTGGAAACAACAACATTACCAAGAAAAAGTTCACCTTTTTCAACATCCAAAATATTTGCATTTTTAAATAAAATTTTCATAAAAGCCTTTAATTTTGTCATATTAAAACTAATACAATTATACCAAAAGGAGGATAAAATGCAAACAAAAAAGATAATTCTTCATTGCGATGTTAACAATTTTTTTGCATCGTGCGAATGTGCACTTAATCCTTCTATTAAAGACCAACCTGTCGCCGTCACTGGAGAAGTCACCAAACGAAATGGCATAGTACTTGCAAAGAATGAGATTGCAAAATGTTTTGGTGTTAAAACTGGTGATGTTATATTTGAAGCAAAAAGAAAATGCCCTGATCTTGTATGCGTTAGACCTCACCACAAAATTTATGAAAGATATTCTAGACAAATAAGGGCTATTTACGAGGAATACACAGACAAAGTTGAACCATTTGGAATAGACGAGTGTTGGCTAGACATAACCGACACTGCCAAATTTTTTGGAAGTGCCTTAGATGTGGCAAATATACTTAGAGAGCGTATTAAAAATGAAATCGGAGTAACCATTTCAGTTGGAGTAAGTTTTTCAAAGACATTTGCAAAACTTGGTAGTGATATGAAAAAGCCCGATGCAGTGACCGTGCTTTCAAAAGAAAATTTTAAACAAAAGACATATCATTTACCACTTGGAAGCATTATAGGTATAGGAAAAAAATTAGAAACCAAACTAAATAAATTAAACATATTTACACTTGGCGACCTTGCAGAATATGATGAGAATATCATAAAAAAGAAATTTGGCATTGTTGGGGAAAGACTTCAAAAAAATATACAAGGTTTTGACGATGATGATGTACAAAATGTTGACGATAGAAAAATTGTAAAAAGTGTTGGAAACGGAACCACAACACTTGTAGATGTAAAAAACAAGAAAGAACTTAGAAGTGTAGTTATGTTTTTGTGTGACGAGATTGCAACAAGGCTAAGAGCAAAACATTTGACTGGGTCGACAATATCGGTATCACTTAGACGCAATGACCTTATTTGGCTTTCTAAAAGTCATACAATTTTAAAAAATACAAACTCTGCAAAAGATATATACCACGCATCTATGGATATTATAGACCAAATTTGGAATGAGGTTTGTCCACTTAGAAGTATAAGAATAAGCGTTTCGAATTTAGACAATGATGATATGTCACAACTTGACTTATTTAATACTGATAGAAATAGAAAAAATCTTGAAAATGCTATAGATAAAATTAGGCAAAAATATGGTTATGACAGTATAAGACCACTTCTTAGCAAAGACGATAGACTTATAAATTCTCAGGCACTTAGAATTGAGGATGATGAAAATGAAAATCCTGATGACGACTTATCTTAACTTCTTTTCATAAATTTTTAGACCTTTTTCAACTTTTTCTACATGTGCTTTTGTTTCGGCATATGGAATTACATCTAGTGTTTTACCATCAGAAGAATATTCACTGTTTTTAAGCCACCCTCGAACAACACCTTCGCCTGCATTATACGCGCAAAGTATTGTACGAATATCTCCAAATTTTTCACCTAGATATGATAGATAGTAAACTCCTAGCCGAATATTATATTCTGGGTCAAAAAGTTTTTCGTCAGTGTATTCGATGCCAAGTTGTTCTGCTAACCATTTAGCAGTTTGAGGCATAAGTTGCATTAGTCCTATTGCACCTTTATTTGAAATTGCATCAGCATTAAAACTACTTTCTGCGTTAATTAAACTTGCAATGAGATTGCTTTGAACATTATATTCTTCACTGTATAGTAAAATTGTATCTTTGTATTTAATCGGATAAAAGATATAACTTAGACACAAAAAAAGATATATACCAATAATGGCAATTGTGACAAATATTATGGATATAATGCCCGCTTTTTTCATATATTTTATTTTATGAAAAAAGCATTTTTTTAATTCAAAAATTAAAGAATAAGTTGATTTTTTACTAAACTTAAAAGTGTGACACACAAAATTAGTGAAATTAACATTCCAGATAAAATATCAGTAAAATAATGTTGACCTAAATACATCCTAGATAACGCAACTAAAATTAGAAATAAAATGCATAAAAATATGCTAAGTATTTTTGCCCATTTTTTCTTGCATTTTTGTAGTGTAAATAAAAGTATAAAAAATGCCATTGTCATAGCACAAACCATATGCCCACTAGGAAAACTCTGGCCGACCGCTTCTAGTTTATTTATTATATTTGCATCCACTTCAAAAGGGCGTGGACGATTAAAAAAGAATTTTAAAATATAATTAAAACTAACATTTATAATTGTTGACAAAACAAAATAAAAAGAAAATTTTTTATTTGCAAAAAAATAAAAGAAAACAAATATTAAAAATATACCAAGGAAACTTGCAAAACAACTTATTATCAAAAAAAACATATCAAAAAAGCCATTTTGACCACTTTGTAAAAATTTTATAATCGCTATTTCCCACTGCATAGTTTTATTATAGCAAATATATTAAAAATAACAAATAAAATGCAAAAGTAAATATAAGAATTCTTACTGCACTTTAAATGACAAAATTTACATAAAACATAAAAATAACCCCGATGACGATCGTCGTCGAAACTCTCGCTTTAGGGCTTAAAATTTAGTTTCCTAAATGACTGTGGAGCAAAGTCGATATTAAGTATAAAACAAAAAATTAGGTGGCAAAGACTAGGCTCGAAGATATCAAGACACGCAGGAGTTTACATTTTATTAATAGTAAAATGCATAAAACGCAAAAATAGCCCCGATGATGAGGCTCATCGTCGAAACTCTCGCTTTGGGGCTTAAAATTTAGTTTCCTAAATGACTGTGGAGCCAAGTCGATATTATGTATAAAACAAAAAATTAGGTGGCAAAGACTAGGCTCGGTGGGTACTTTCACGCAGGAATTTAGTTTCCTAAATGACTGTGTGAAAGTTGCCCGCCAGAAACAAAGTATTTGCCCCTAATTTTTTGTTTTATAGAAGGATGCAGATTATGCCACCCCTACCCTCATTAACAATCCTTCCTACAGTTTTACGCATTTTACGCTGTGCTTCAAGTGGCATTGCCGTGAGTTTATCTTGTATACCTTCACTGACAAGTGTTTCAAGTGTTTTGCCAAACATATTAGTTTGCCAAACTGCCTGAGGATTGGTTTCAAATTCATCTTGAAGATATTGTGCTAAATCTTTTGTTTGTTCTTCTGTTCCGACAAGTGGATTTACTTCGGTTTCAACATCAACTTTCATAATATGTAAACTTGGTGCTGTGGCTTTGATTTTTACTCCAAACCTTCCACCCTGTTTTACAATTTGTGGTGCTTCAAGTACCATACTATCTAATTTTGGTATTACTACACCATAACCATTTTCGTCAACTTGCTCAAGTGCAGAAGCAAGTTTGTCATATTGAGTCTTTGCGAATGCAAGTTCTTTAATGTAGCGAACAAGATGATAATCGTCTTGGATTTTTGTTCCACACTGGTTTGAAAGAACTTTGTAGAATAATTGTTGACGTGGTTTTATGTCAAACATTATTGTGCCTTCACCCATTTTTATTGAGCCTATGGTTAGTGGTTCAAAGTCTTCGCTTTCCAAAAAGGCAACATTGGTTTTATCTATTTGACCTATCTTTTCTGCACCTTCGCCAAACTTTTTAACTTCATTTATAATAGTTGTGATTATTTCATCGTCGCCGTCAAGAGCACGCAACCAATCCGGCATTGTAACCTTTAATGAGCGAATAGGAAATTCAAGCAGTACTTTTTCAAATATTTGCTCTATGTCCTTTTCTGATAACTCTTTGACATTGATTGCAAGAGTTGATACGCCATATTTCTTTTCTAAGCTTTTTGCAAGATTTTGTGTGTCTTGACTTAGTGGTGTTTTTGAATTTACAACAAGCACAAAAGGCTTACCAGTCTTTTTTAGTTCATCAACAACTTTTTGCTCTGCTTCAACATAACTTGAACGTGGTAAGTCACTAATTGAACCATCAGTAGTTATGGCAACTCCAATTGTTGAATGCTCTGTAATTACTTTTTCTGTTCCAATTTCAGCTGCTTCTTCAAAAGGTATTTCTTTTTCTGACCATGGAGTTTTTACAAGTCGTGGTTTATCTCCCTCTTCATGCCCCATTGCACCACTAACTAGGTAGCCAACACAATCTACAAGGCGAACACTTAAGTCCACATCATCAATATGTACATTTATAGCATTTTCTGGTACAAACTTTGGCTGTGTGGTCATAATTGTTTTGCCCTCAGCACTTTGTGGCAATTCGTCTATTGCGCGCTCCTTTTGTTGCTCGTTTTTTATATTTGGAATGACCAAATTCTGCATAAAACGAGATATAAACATAGATTTACCGCTTCGAACTGGACCAACAACACCTATATATATATCACCATTGGTGCGCTTTTTTATATCTTCGTATATTTCAAATCTTTCCATATAACCTCCGTGTGATACTTTAATTTATGTTGTCAAATTTTGTAATATGCTAAAATTATTAGAAATTATAAAAAATAGAACAAATGTTTGCTTTTAAGAAAAAATGTGATATAATATTAGTGTTAAAAAGATAAGATTTTTCCCTTTGCTTTAGAGCTTAATGACAATAATTATGGAGTTAAAATGAAACAATATTTAATATTTGGAATTTTTTTATTTATCGCAAATCGAGAAAAAACAACAGCAAAAGATATTGCCGAATGTTTTGAAATAAGTACAAGAACAGTTTATCGGTATATAGATTACTTGTGTATGTCTGGTGTCAAAATTTATTCGCAAATTGGGAAAAACGGTGGTTTGTCTCTGTCGAAAGATTTTAGCATTGAAAAATACATACTTTCACCTACAGAAAAAGCAGTTATTAAAAATAACATCACATTATCACCTGAGGTAAATAAGGTATTAAACAAAATTTGTTAATGTATAAATATTTTTTATTTTGCATATTTATTCATAGAATTTGGTTTATAATCAACTAAAACACTTGATGTAAATGTATATTTATGCTTATTCTGTTTTTTGAATTGTGCTATGGCAATTTCAATTATTTTGTCTAAAAGTTCAAAGAAATCATATTTGCCTTTCCAAAGATAAAACGCAAGTGAGCCCGGCACAGTATTTATTTCATTTATATACACATTGTCACCATCGACCATATAGTCTATTCGAACAACACCGCTAAGGTCAAAAATTTTCCAAACTTTTGTAGAGATGTTATATATTTGCTCTAAAACACTATTATTAAGTTTTGGGTCAAGTATTTTTTTTGCATTCTTTTGAGTGTATTTATTATCAAAATTCAAAAAATTTTGCCAAGACACAGGTTCTTCAAGTCTAGAAAATTCCACTTCCTCATCTCCTAGACAAGATATATTTATTTCTTTAAAATTTTCAAGGCATTTTTCAACTATTACTCTACTATCATAGTAAAGTGCAATTTCTACCGCTTCATAAAGTTGTTTAATGTTATCTACTTTATTTATTCCAATACTACTTCCAAGATTTGCCGGTTTTACTATAAGTGGGAACTCAAGATTTGACACTTTTTGTTGTAAAACCTTTTGGTTATAATCTTGCTCTGTTATTAACACATAATCAACGCAAGGAATGTCATTTGCACGAAATATGTCTTTCATAATGACCTTATCCATACATGTACTACTTGGCATAATTTTTGGTGATGTTATTGGAATTTTTGCAAGATTTAACAATGCATTTAATGTACCATCCTCGCCACAATTGCCGTGACAACAATTTATTGCACAAGCTATTTTTATATGTTTTTTTAAAATCTTACCTACAACTATTGCACCCTCTCCAAAAATAAAATTAACGCTGCGATATTTTTTTATATCGCCTATGTATGTTTTTGGATTAAGATAATCATTGACAATTATAAATTCACATTCAGGTGTTTGATATACGGGAATTATCTTATATTTATTTTTATTTAGGTTTTGCATAACCTGGATAGCAGTGAGCACCGAAATGTCATGTTCCACGCTTTTACCACCATATAAAACCATAATATTTTGCATATTTTACCTCACCTATTATTTTTATTCAGAGCAAAGGTTTTTGGTTAAAGATACAACATTTTTCAATAAATTTAAAAATTGTATTGAAATTTTATATTACAGGTGTTATAATGAGTTATAAGTTTTAGGAGGAAATATGTTTTCATTACTTTTAGAGCCAACATTACTTGAATTTTTGCAAACCCCAAATAAATTAGTTGGTATAATTTTGGCTGCACTTGGCTTTGCTCTTTCTATTCTTGCAAAAAAAATAACAAAAGTAGCAAGGAAAACTGATAATCCCAGCAATAAGGATCCAATTTATTTAATACTACTTGCTATAGCATTATGTTTGATTTTGGTTGGACTAATCATAACAATCGTTTAAAAATAGCAGTCATGCTATTTTTTTAATAAAATTATTTTTTATTTTAAAAATAAAGAAAATCTTCGTATTTTGTTGACTTTATAGTAATAATATAACATAATAAAATCATGAAAAAAGCAGTACTTTATACCGATGGAGCATGTTCAAATAATCCTGGCATGGGAGGCTGGGCTTATATTTTGAGATTTAATAGAAAAACCACCGAAAATTCAGGCTTTGAAGCCGAAACAACAAATAATAAAATGGAACTAATGGCTGTTATAAAAGGTTTGGAAGCCATTCCTGAAAAATGCAATGTTGAAGTTTATTCTGACAGTGCATATGTTGTCAATGCTTTTTTAGAAGATTGGATTTCTTCTTGGAAAAAAAGAAAATGGCGTAATTCTGAAGGCAAACCTGTAAAAAATTTGGAACTTTGGCAAAGGCTTGTAGAACTGAGTGAATTCCATAAAGTTAAATGGAACAAGGTTGCTGGTCACAGTGACGATGAATTAAACAACCGCTGTGATAGACTTGCTAAAGCAGAAATTTTAAATCATAAAGAAAATTAAAAAAAATACCCTCTAGTTAGGTATTTTTTTATGATTTTTTATTCGTTGTAAATTATTCTTCTGCAATGTTCACATTCCAAAAAACCATTGCGTTTTAAACGGTCAAGGCTGGCTGATGGTAACTCCATTCTACATCCACCACATGCTTTATCAACCACAGGTACAAAAATTGGAAAAACTTTATCTTGTCTTCTTTGTTTATATTTTTGCAAAAAGATTGGGTCCATTTTATCTTCAATCTTTTTTATTTCATGTTTAAGTTTTTCTATCTCTGGCATAATCTTTGCCGACATTGATTCAAATGCTTGTTTATGTGCTGAATATTTTTTTCTTGCTTCATTATAACGTTTTCTTGTACTATCAAAATCAGCCAGCACTGAATTTACATGTTCTGCAAATGCCATAAGTTTTTTTTCAAGCAATGATATACTCTCTATCATTTGATTAGTTTTGGAAACCGTTTTATCAAGATCTTCAACTTTTAAAGATTTTGGATCCTTATTTACAATTTCTCCACAAGCCTTAACTTCAGCATCATATGCCTTTTTCATTTCTGTGTATTGTTTGATTAGCTCGCCTGCTTCTTTTTCAAGATTATTTGACTTATTTTGGGCATCTTTAACAACAATTCTCATTTCTTGATAAATTTTTTTATCTTCACTTTCATCAAGTTTTCTTTCAAGTTTTATTATTTCAAAATCTTGTTTTTGATAATCTAAAATTTGCTTTATATCCATATTCACTCCTTTTTATAGGATAATTTTATCACTCCATAAAGTCAACAAGTTTTTTA
>CALWOY010000002.1 GCA_944383255.1 uncultured Clostridia bacterium | reverse complement strand
ACCCTCAACATAATCATTTCTAAGTTGGCACTGAGCAAAGCCAACGGGCAAATTTTTTTCATAAACAATAAAAAACACAGCAAAATCACTATTCAAAATTTTGCCAAGTTCACTTTTATGTTGAGTCTCTCAGCTTGCCATAATTTATTTGCGAAAGTGCATAAGATATCTAAATGCTCTTTCTTTGCTTTAATAACTTTTACCATAAACATAATATAACACTTAATTTTGATTAAGTAAATTTATTTGTTGCTTTACATTAAAATAAAAAAAACATTTTTTCTCCAAAAACATACACATCCTTTAGATAAAAAACGTAATCACTTTGAGAACTTCATACTTATTTTAGAAGTTTAGTTCACTATATGATTTCGTTGCTTGAAACCAAGAATCTATTAAAGCAAAAGTTTGAGGATCATCAAATAGCAAGAAGACGAGACCCAGTGTGTCAAGTCACGTAGGAGTTTAGTTTCCTAAATGACTGTGTGGTTTGGCACACCAGAAACAAAGTATTTCTCCATTTGTTCACATACTTTGCACAAAAAAATGAGTCTTGCTCTTTGACTCATTCCTTTTGGTGCGACAAGAGATAAAGTATCCGAACCGACTACAAGTCCAAGTTGGTGTTGGTTATATCAAACTAAGAGTTAAGATAAATTAACTTGTCTTATAAAATTATTATATCATAAAATTTTTATATTTCAAAACAAAAAGAGAGAAGCTTGGATTAGACTTCTCTCTTCATTGTCCTAACTGTTGGATTTGAATGTGTCCGAAAGGAGTGAGTAAACACTTTTTGCGGACAGGTTTATCAAATCTCCGCCATTGTCAAAATAATCCATAAGGTCATGAGCAAACTGAAAGGCAATTTCTTTCATTTGCTTTTTGCCAAACCCACAGCAACCGATTGTGAGTTTGTTTGTGGACAAGTTGCAACGGGCGGTGTTCTTGTTTTGCATGGAACTATTACAACAATCAAGACTATCCATTTTGTTGTTTTTCATAGTTCCTCCAAAGAATAAATCTTTGTGAGGAATAACCTATGGACTTGGTTAACAAATTGGATAAATTAAGTATAACATATTTCAAAATATTTTGCCATATTTTTAACAAAAAAAGACAAGTGGGTGTCCCACTTGGTCGTCAAAGGGGAATGACTCAAAATCGAAACTTCTTCTTTTTTAGTGTGAGTCGTCTAAAAGCCCTTATTTATAGGCATTTTAGCGACCAAAAACACGATTTTGAGTCTATTCCTTATCCTGCTTACTGTAAATTTAACTGATTTTCGCAATTTTTTGCTTAAAAATCCGCTCAAAACACCACTTTTTTGAGATTATTTTTATATTAAATATATATAGAGACGGACACCTAACAATTATTTAATTTCTAAATACATTTTTCTTTTTCTATCAACATAGAGAAAAATATCTTTAAAACAAATTATTTTTTTTATTTGTTCAAGCCATTGTGGTCTATCTATATATCCTTTTAAGATTTTCCCATCAACTTCAATTTCCCAAGCATCTCCATCACAACCATTTTCTGGAGTGTTTGTTTCTAGAATGTTTATTTCCGCAAGTTCTTTTAAAGCAATCTTGTTATTGAGTTTATATGTTTTATCAACAACAGTAAATCCAAAATTATCTCCTGTGGAAAATTTAATCGTTGGATTTAACTCGCTATCCTTTATCTCGATTGAAAAATATTCAATGTCATAACCTGATCTCATCATGCCATAATTTTTCCAAGTAAACTTAAAATTTTTCATATATATTGTTCCTTTTAACCTCTTTCAAATGTACTTTTATCGTCGTGTATTATGAATTTATTATTTTGTTGTGTTCTAAGTTTGCCCATAAAAGTTTTATAACAAGGAGTAAGGTCAATTGTTGACCATTTGCCGTTCAAGAAAACTTCATTCCACATATGTGGTTCATTTTTTAAATCAACAACATTTTCATCTCGTCCTCGAACTATCTTGCAGTCAACACCTATTAAATCGCAAAAATCTTTAAAAACAATTGAAAAAGATTGGCAAACTCCTTTGTGCAATAGGATAGGAGCATATTTTTCTCCACAATTGATAAAAAAGTCTTTGTAAGGATATTGAATTGATGTAAAAGAATTGTTATTGTTTCGCATTTTAAGAATATCATTATCATAACTAACATTCGCAAAAAACCAGTCATAGAACCTTTTAATCAGTTCTTGTTTAGTTATAAACTTTTCACCATCTCTTAACTGTCGCAAAATACGATTTAATTCTTCTTTATATTCGGTTTCTAAATTTTTTCTCGCAATAGAAGCCTTTTCATTAGTTTTAATTGCTTTTATTTCGAATTTCATTTATTGATTAACTCCTTTTTTATTATATCACATTCAAAGATAATTTTAAATACTTTTTCAAAATTTTTATATTTCATGCTGACTTTTTTGAGATATAGCGGTATAATTGGTTAAAAGGTGGTATTTTATGAAAAAAGCAGTAATCTATGCAAGATATTCATGTGATAGTCAGTCAGAGCAAAGTATTGACGGACAACTTAGAGTTTGCAAAGAATATGCAGAGCGAGAAAATATTAAGATTGTTGATACATATATCGACAGGGCTATGACAGGCACAAATGACCATCGTCCAGACTTTCAAAGAATGCTTCGAGACAGTATTATGAGAAAGAAAAAGAGCAACCCAGCGGTTCGGATTGCTCTCACTTGGTGCGAGTGACGGGACTTGAACCCATACTCTTTCGAACTTGCCCCTTAAACAAGCGCGTCTGCCATTCCGCCACACTCGCAAATGCACAGGGATTTTAACATTTATGTATGTATGTTGTCAAGG
>CALWOY010000001.1 GCA_944383255.1 uncultured Clostridia bacterium | reverse complement strand
ACAATTAACCTTTTCTGTTACTTCCTATTTAGTTTTCATGGTTCATATCTGCCCCCCTTGGGGTAGATAACGTCTAAATACTACCACACCTCTCTCCTCATTGTCAATAACTTTTTTATAATTTTTTTATTTTTTTTTCTATATATTGACATTTAACAAATTTGGGTTTAAAATTTAAATGTTTAACAAACAAAGGATGAGATTTTATGCGCAGATATTCAAAAAAATTTTTAATTAATCTATGTTTATCAGTAGGGATCACTTCTCTTACTATAGGCTTGCCCATTGCTATTACTGCAAATGCAGACAAAATAAAAGACATGATTCATCCGGTCGACAATACCACATACTTAAAATATGAAGATGATTTTTTAAAGTCAGACCGAGGAGATATCTTGCGTCTTCCTATTGACAAAAATCCTATTCCTGTAGTTCTTGGCGAAATGGATGAACAAACAAAAGAATATATTGTTGACGGCATAAACGCACTTGATGACATAAGTGAAAATATAAATTACACAATATATGATTATAATGATTTTGATAAGCCTTCCGATTTAAAATATATTTCTTTCAATATGATAGATGAAATTTATAGTGAAAATAGCGATCCTGCTGGTAGAACATACATAAGATGGAACGAAAATACCGCTGAAATACAATATCCTATTCGCATTGAACTTGAAAATTATTATGCTGATGGTTATTGGGACAAAGAATACACTCAATCTGTTTTGACTACTATTGTTAAGCATGAACTTATGCATACTCTTGGCTTTAGAGATTTGTATAAAGATGAAGATATAAGTAGAAGTATTATGTTCTACCAAATAGGACCTTTAACGCAAAGAACTTTTACAGAAGAAGACATTGAGAAAATTCAATACTGTTATGACGGAAAAGAAATAGCAGTTTCGGAACATCCAAATACATTAGAAGTTTTAAACTATACTAATTTATTAGACAAAAACAAAAAAACAACACCTAAACACGATGATGAATATTCATTATAAATTTAGATGTTGTTCAATAATATTTAATATTTCTTCCCTACCCTTACTTGTTTCACTGGAATACGGTAAGATTGATGCCGATGTAATACATAATTCATCGGCGATTTTTTTTATATAATTTTTAACTTTTGATTTTGCTACTTTGTCCGCTTTTGTAGCAATTATTGTAAAAGGAATGCCACTATAAGTGAGATAATATAACATTTGTTTATCTTGGCTTGTTGGTGCGTGACGAATATCGACAAGCATAAACACACGTTCTAGTGCTTTTGAATATTTTAAATAATCTTCAATAAGTGTTGCCCAAAGTCTTTCATTTTGTTTGCCTGCACTGTGATAGCCATAACCTGGAAGGTCGACAAAATAAAAAGAATTGTTTATAAGAAATAAATTGATAAGTCGTGTTCTCCCTGGCGTAGTTGAAGTGCGAGCAAGTTTTTGTGACAAAAGTGAGTTTATTAAACTACTTTTACCAACATTACTTCTGCCCACAAATGCAAATTCTTTATAGTCGCCTAGAATATTGCTAACTTTTGCAACGCTAGTTACAAATTTCGCTGATGAAATCTTCATATTAATATACTAACACAAATCTGAAAAAGTTTCCAAACTAATTTGCCCCAATGATGAACTCAAATTTATAATAGTTAATTAATTATTGTACTTTTTCATTAGCAACATCTGTTACAAGCACTTCTGTGGTAAGAAGTGTACGTGCTACACTACTTGCACTTAAGAGTGCAGTTTTTGTAACAAGCAATGGGTCAATAATACCACTTTCGAACATATTTACTATTTTATCGTTTTGAGCATCATAACCTATTTCGTCTTTAGATGACATAACTTCATGTAATATCATTCCGTATTCTTTTCCGCAATTTTTTATTATTTGTTTTAATGGCATACTGAGTACTGAAAGAATTATTTTAGCGCCTGTTTTTTCATCCCCAGAAAGTGTTTCAATATACTTTTTAAGTGCGTCACTACATTTAATAAGTGCCGTTCCACCACCTGCAACGATTCCTTCACGCATACCTGCCTTGGTCGCCGAAAGTGCATCTTCTATACGTAGTTTTTTCTCTTTCATTTCAACTTCTGTCATGCTACCAACTTTAATTACAGCCACACCACCGCTGAGTTTTGCAAGACGCTTTTCTATTTTTTCACGATCATATTCATTTTTCGTGTTATCGCGAAGTGTTTTTAAACTTTCAATGCGCTTTTTAATATCTTGACTATTTTCATCAGACGCAATAATTGTAAAAGTATCTTTTGTAACTTTTATATTTTTTGCTCTACCCAAATCTTGTATATCCATTTTTGAAAGTTCCATAGCTGTTTCTGAAGTGCAAAGAGTTGCCCCGCAAAGTGTACAAATATCGGATAATACTTCTTTTCTTTGGTCGCCATAATTTGGTGCTTTGACTACAACAGTATGGAAAACTCCACGAAGCTTATTTACAACAAGTGTTGCCAAAATTTCACTTTCAATATCATCACAAATTATAAAAAGTTTTTCTCCTGTTTGAACAAGTTTTTCCATAAGTGGCAATAAATCATTTATAGAAGAAATTTTTTTATCAGTAACAAGCACATATGGGTGGTCAAGGTTTGCTTCCATTTTTTCCATATCTGTGCACATATATGGAGAAAGGTAACCTCTATCAAACTGCATACCTTCAACAACACTAAGTTCAGTTTCTATGCCTTCACTTTCCTCAACAGTTACAACACCGTCTTCGCCAACTTTTTTTATTGCCTGCAAAATAAGTTGACCTACCTGCTTGTCACCAGCAGAGATTGCTGCTATTTGAGATATATTTTCATCAGTATCAACTTTTTTTGACATTTCTTTTAAACGCTCTACAACAAAATCCGTTGCAAGTTTTATACCATTTTTTAACGCGATTGGATTGGCACCTGCTGTAAAGTTTTTTAATCCTTCACTAACTATGCCTTGTGCAAGTACACACGCAGTTGTTGTACCATCGCCTGCTATGTCATTGGTCTTTATAGATACTTCTTTTATTAAAGATGCACCTATGTTTTCAAACTGGTCAACAATTTCAATTTCTTTTGCTATGGTTACTCCGTCATTTGTTATAAGAGGTGAGCCATATTTTTTGTCAAGCACAACATTTCTACCCTTTGGCCCAAGTGTGATTTTGACGGTGTCACAAAGTTTGTTTACACCAATTTCAAGTTTTTTCCTTGCCTCATCTGAAAATAAAATTTGTTTTGCCATGTTACTCTCCTTTGATAATTGCCAAGATGTCTGCTTGGCGTAAAATTAAATATGTTTTATCCTCACATTTATATGTAACTGCAGCGTACTTTGAGTACAAAATTTTGTCACCTACATCCACCTGCATCTTAACCATTTTGCCATCAAAAGTTTGCCCGTCACCCACACATATGACCGTTCCCATGGAACACTTTTCATCACTAAGTGTTGGAAGTATTATTCCCTTAGCCGAAACTTCCTCTTCTTCTTGTGGTTTTATAATTACCCTATCATAAAGTGGTTTTAAATTCATTTTCATCTCCTTATAATTATTTTATTTTGTCAAATTTTGTGATGCAATTTTATTTATGAATAAATAAATCATATGTTGTCTTTTTTTGACATAAAAATAAAATGTAATCACATAAATGATAAGTCCTAACATAAAGGAGTTCAATATTATATGACAAATAAAATTAAGTCACACTCTTCAACGAAAATACTCACAATACTTTTGACAATTTTTTGCATTGCATTATGTGTAAGTTTTGCAGAACTTTTTTCAAGTCTTATTACAACAAGTGGACTTAGTGCAATTAAAGACGGCGAAGTCAAACAAAATAATTTTACTTTATATGCAATAAGTTTGTACCAAACAGACACACAAACTCTCGCCGCAGAAAATGCCACCTTGGCAAAAAGACAAGGTGGTGCTGGATATATTTGGCAAGGAGATAAATTTTATGTATTTGCATCATGTTATGAAAACGAAGCCGATGCAAAAAAAGTGCAAGAAAATTTACAAACGAATGGTACAACTTGTTCCATTATACCTTTAACTTTTGATAGTTTGGCAATATCTACCACTAGCACTGGTCAAGAAAAAACAACACTTATGGAAAGTGTACAAAGTTTTAAAAATTTATATAAAAAGTTATATGACCTTTCAGTAAGTATAGATACGGAACTTTTAACTGAAATAGAGGCAAAAGTAAGTTTGAGTGATATAACTAGTGACTTTAAAAGAACAAAAGCAAATTTTTCCGCACTATTTAACAGTCAATTAACATCAGACATTTTGGAACTCAAACTAAGCCTTGAAAATATTGATGTAATTCTGGATGAACTTGCAGAATATTCTTCTACCGAAGTACCATATACAAGCGTAGTAAAATATGCATATTTTGAAATTTTGAATGAGTATAAAGAATTAACAAAATCAATTAACGGATAAATACTTTAATAATCCCACTTAGGAATATAAACAGTATCAGCGCTTTCTCTCTCTTGTACATACCCTGTTAAATTTAAATCAAGGTACGCTTCAACTACCTTTTTATATTCTCTTTTGGTTATTCTTCTGTTTATTTCTTTAAACTCATTTGCCTTGCCATACGGAATATACTGTGCCATAAGGCTTACCATGGTGTTTGGTAAGTTTTGTTGTATCCAACCCAAAATTAAAATGCTTTGGTCAGTCATAAGTGGCATAATTAAGTGACGAACTATCATTCCAGAAAGTATTTTGCCATCCTTTATTATATCTTTTTTTTGTTCCCGCATAAATTTTAGTGACTTTTTTGTTACATCAACATAGTCACAACAATTAGAATACTTTTTGGCACAAGCGTTGTCATAATATTTAAAATCTGGCAAGTACACATCTATGTATGGTGCAAGAAGTTTTAGTGTTTCAATTTTTTCGTAGCCGTGAGTATTATAAACAATCGGGATGGAAGGTCTATAAATTTTTAGTGCTTCAATTATCTGCATCGCATAATGAGTGGGATTGACTAAATTTATATTTTCTGCCCCAATGCTTTCAAGGTGCTTAAAAATTTGAGCAAGTTCTTCCACACTTTTTTCTTTACCCCTATCTAAAGAAGATATATCATAATTTTGACAAAAAACACATTTTAATGAACAACCACAAAAAAATATGGCACCACTGCCATTTTTTCCACTAATTAACGGTTCTTCAAAACTAAAAAGACAGTATTTTGCAATTTTAATTTTTTCACATTCGTTACAATAACCTTTGCTAAAACTTCTATCTACATTGCATTGTCTTGGACACTGAGTACAAATCATACAAAAAATATAATAAAATTATTGTTGTTTGTCAAATATTAGTTTGCGATAATATGCTTTAAGTTCAACATATTTCGGATAGTTGTAATCAGTTAATACTATATGATATGTTGACGATGATTTATATGGCGTTATTTGTTTTATCTCATTTGCAATGTCTTTTAAATAATCAACCAAATATACATCTGGTAAAATTTTTTGTATTATATTTTGAATACTTCTAAAATGAGTGCAACATAAAATAATTATTTTTATATTTGAATATTTTTTATTTAATAAATGATTTTTTAATATATTTTCTAAATTATTTAAATTATTTAAATTATTATCTATTTTTTTAGGTAAGTTTTTTATATAAAGTGTTTTTATATTTTTATTTTTATATTTTTCTTCAATTTTTTTTATTGTGTTTTTAGTACCAAAAAATAAAATACTATCATCCAAATTCTGTATTTTACTTTCTGGCATTTTAGTAAGAATTATTGGTATGTCATATTGTGACTTTAATTTTTCACCAATTGTATAACTAAGAGTGTTGCAAGCCAGTACGCAAGATGAAATGTTATAATACTTAATTAAATAATCTATATTTGACTTTGTTATATGATAGAGTTTTGTGTGGTTTTTATTCCCATACGGTGCATTTTTATTATCACATAAAAAGACAAAATCTTCACAAAAAAGTTTTTGACACTCGCTCATCAAATTTAAACCACCCACTCCACTATCAATAAAACCAATCATATAAGTAAGGTATGCTAAAAGGGAGTTTTTGTTTCCGAAAATTGTGCTTTGGAAAGTGATGCACACACCACAGAATTTATTGCGTCACTTAAAATGGTTGAACAACTTTTTACTAGATATTTTATATCTTTTGGTGCAACAACTATGCTTTTTTTAATGTTAGATGCAACTCCTTTTAAATCTAACATCATTGGCACACCTATACTTATACATGGTATCCCTATGGTTTGCTGAGAAATCATATCCATGTTTCCCATTGCTCCACCAGGTATCATACCAACACTTGAAAGTTGAAAACTATGCCCTAGTCTTTTTATGTTCTCGGTGAGTAAACTATCTATTAAAATAATTAAATCAGCACCTATTGATTTTGCAATACCATTTACTATATCTAAAGTCTTTATGCCTGTAACCGCCTGAACATTTGGACAAATTGTGCACACATTATGTTTTTTGGCTTGGAAACTTAAATTGTTTGTCGCTAGTATCTTTTTACAAGTCAAAACGCCAAGGCTATCTGCTACTATATCTTCATTGCCAAGTCCACAAACAAGTACTGTGTCACCTTTTTTAATTTTGTGCAAACGCAAAAATTCTCGTAAAATGTTTTTAATATGTTTTGTCACCTGTTCTCTATATAAGCGATGAAGATATAAATTGTGACAAGAAACAATTCTATATTTGCCACTTTTGAAATTTTCTGTATCTTCATTTACATCTAAACTGCCAAGTATAACATCCTGAACTTTGGTTTCTTTAAAACCTAATGATTTAAAGTCTACATCTATTTCATCAAAGATTTTCATATAAGTATTGTTCACTAAAATGCTAATTTTATGAAATACAATTTATAACACTTTTTAATAGGTCTATGTATTTATTACAGTCATCTGTTTTTAGCGATAGTTTTTTGAAGTAATAGCCTAAAATATTTAATGTACAAATTTTATCTTCCCTGACAGATTTGAGTTTGTCAAAGTTTTGTTTAGAGATTATGCCACTTTTATATGCATTATGCTCTAAACTTAGTTGCTGTTCTTCTTTATTTGAATATTTTTTAACATGCTCTAAAAATTTATCACAAAGCATCTCGAAATTTTGCTCCATTTTTTACTCCAAAAGCATTGTAAACAATAAATAGACTTTTGCAAAGAGCGAACAAATAATAAAAATGTCTAAGAATTTAACCACTTGGCAATTATTGACAAAAGTTGTTTAATGAGTTAAAATTTAACAAAGGAGTTAACATGAAATATAGTTTCCCAGCAGTGTTTGAAAAAGATAAAGAAAATCCAAAATTTATCAATGTCACCTTTCCTGACCTTATGGGTGTGGTAACCTTTGGCGAAGGTATGGATGATGCAAGATTTATGGCAAAAGATGTTCTTACTTCTATGCTTGAATTTGACTATGTTAAAAACACCAAGCCAACCTCACTTGAACAAACAAAACTAAATTTTAAAGGTAAAATTGTTGAACTTGTGGAGGTGGAAAAATAATGGCAACTTATAAATACAAAGATGTTGAACGTGCCCTTCTTGCTTGTGGCTTTAAACCTCAAAAAAATAATAACGGCAGTCATCAAATATATGTAGATGAAAAAACAGGCTTTGCCCAGCCACTCCCAAAGCATTCAAATGGAGTTATTGCACCAGGAACAGCAGAATCTATCTTAAACTATGCGGTTATGGTTGCAAGATTAAAAAATATCAATATTTGTAGTGATAGATATAAACTTAGTAATGATGTGATTGATTATATTAAAAAACAGCATTCCAAAGTGAAACAGAACCCAATGTTTTTAATACCTGACGCTATAAAAAAACAACTAGGGCTTAAACAACCTAGTGATATAAAAAAATTTCTTAAATCTTTTTTTGAAAAAAGTAAATTAAAAAAACCCGAACCTGAACTGTCATACTGAATATTAAAATTGCAAGACTATAGACAAAATTAAAAAAAGGCTGTCCAAAAACAAGTGAGAGAGACTCACAAAATGCAGTTTTTCGACAGCCTTTATATTTATTTTATTACAGAACCATTTTCAAAATGTATAAATCGTTTACAAACACCCTTTAAAAGGTTTTCATCACTTGTTGCAATAAGTGTAGTAATTTTGGCATCGATAAACAATTTCTTTATTAGCGATACAATTGCGTTATTTTGTTCAGCATCAAGTTTTTCAAATATATCATCGATAAGTACAACATCAAGGGAACGTAAAGATAGCCTTGCTATACTTACAATGTACTTTTCATAAAGTGAAAGTTCCTTGACTTTTTTGTTTCGCATAGTTTCAAGAGAAAACTCTATAATTGCAGAATTTACTTTTTGCTCTATATCTTTTGGTTTTACTTTCCTTGTTTTTAATACATATTTTAAATTTTCGTATACTGTCTTATTTTCAAAAAACACTGGAGAAGAAGATATGTAACCAAGCGAAATATCAGTTTTGAAATCAACTTTGTTTAAGTTTATTTCGCGTATATAGATTTCGCCCTTATCATATTTTTCAAGTTTTGCAAGCACGCGAAGAAGCGTGGTTTTGCCACTACCCTCATCACCAACAAGTGCAATACTTTCACCTTTATTAATGTGCAAGTTTACATCAAAAAGTGCATAATATTCACGTATATACTTTAAATACAAATTCTTTATATCAATCATATACTTATATTACAATATTATAATTTTTTTTTCAAACATTTTAATCAACTTTTTGTTTTACATCAAGAGGAAAGGGTTTTGAAACTTCAAAAGCATCCACAAGATTTTCTCCAGCACTTGTTTCTGCTACCACTGCAACGAAAGTAAGTGTGCAATCTTTATTTGATGATATTATAAAGGTTTTTGAAATCGCGTCTTCGTAACTAGTAAAGTTGGCATTTTCTAGTTTTAAATCAGATATGAGTTTAGTAAGACTATAAAAGGTATCAGCCATAGTCAAATTAAAATTATATGTTTCACCAATTTCGACGGTGAAAGTTAAATTTGTTTCATCTTCACTTGTCTTTATTAAAATATCTGTAAGTTTTCCTTCGTAATCTTTTTCTTCCTGGTATATTACTTTTACTTGAGAAACAGTAGAACCCACCTGTGATATATCTTGAAATGCTACACTTATTGCATTACCTTCTTTGCAACCACCGAAAACTAATATTGTTGAAATAAATAAAATTAAAAGTGATTTATAAACTTGTTTCATAAAAAATACTCTCCTAGTGAGAGTATTTACAAAATAAATTATTTTAAACTAATATCCTAATACCTACATTCAATCAAGCCTAAATCTCCATCTTTTCTATTGTAAAGTATGTTGATTTTTCCAGTTTCAGCATTCAAAAATACATAAAAATCATGTTCAAGATTTTCAAGATATTCTTTTGCATCTTCAACTGTAATTGGGTCAAGGTCAAAGGTTTTGTGTTTGTAAATTGTTTTTTCTTGTGGTTTTGGTGCTTCTTCAACAAACTCAAATGTAGGCACATCAAGTGCTCCCTTTTTAAGTTTGTCACGATTTTTCTGGTAATATTTAAGTATTTGTCTTTCAATTTTTGGCAAAACAATATCAATATTTTCATACATATTTTCGCCATATGTTTCACTTCTATAGATATTGCCCTTGTTTATAATTGTAAGTTCAAGTTTAAATCTTTTACCCTCACTTGCACAAACAACTCTGGCAATGGCTGTGTCTTGAAAATATCTATTTAGTTTTTCAATCTTTTTTTCAAAAAGAGTTCTTAGTCTAACTCCTACATCATAATTTCTTTCAACGATTTCTATTTTCATTGCATCCTCCAATGTATTTTTAGTATAACAAATACTTTGACAAATGCAAAATATTTTAAGCAAAATTTCTTAAAAAGCAAAAAAGGATCACAGCCGCTGATACATTTGCTATGACCCTTTTGCTCGGTAGGGATTTACCCTACACATATAATATATGCAAACATTATTTAAATATTCACTCTATTTTAAATAATTTTTGATTTTTTTAACAATCTGAGTTGCCGTCATTGCGTAATATTCATCTAATTGTGTTGGTTTGCCACTTTTACCAAATTTATCTACCCCAATTTTTAAACCATCTTTGCCGATATATTTATACCAAATATTGTCGTCAGATGTTTCTATGCTGACTAAAAGTTTGCCTTTTGACAATATTTCATCTCTATAAGACTTAGGTTGCTTATCAAACTGCTCAAGGCAAGGAAAACTTGCGACTACGCAACTAATATCTTGGCTTTCAAGCATATCTTTTACTTTAAGTGCAAGTTCAACTTCGCTTCCAGTGGCTAAGATTTCAACTTCTCCGCTTTCACCACTGATAACATAACCACCTTTTTTTATGATCTCATAGTCAGCATCTTGAGCTTTCAATGTCTGTCTTGATAAAACAAAAGCACTAGGACAAGTGGAAGAAAGTGCAAGGTCATAACAAGCATAAAGTTCTTTTGTAAATGCTGGACGATAAACATTTAAGTTTGGTATGAGCCTTAGCGTTCCAAGTTGCTCCACCGATTGATGACTAGGTCCGTCTTCGCCAATTTTGTAACTATCGTGAGTGAAAATAAACCATATTGGCAAATTCATCAATGCACTCATACGAATTGGTGGTAGCATATAATTTGAAAACGCCAAAAATGTTGAACAAAATATTGGAGAAGATAGCACAAGTGATATGCCGTTACATATTGCACCCATGGAATGTTCACGCACTCCAAAGTGGATGTTTCTACCTTTTTTGTTTTGGTATGAATAGTCTCCACCATTTTTTAGATATACCTTTGTGCTGGATGCTACATCGGCAGTTCCACCAACAAGCCTAGGCATTTTTTGTGCAATATCATTTAAAATTATTGCATTTGCATCACGCCCACTTAATTCTTGATGTAAAATATCCTCTTTTATTAGTTTGCCAAAATCAATAGGCTTGTTTGCCATAAATGCAACTAGTTGCTTATAAAGTTCTGGATTTGCAGTTTTGTATACCGCAAACATATTATTCCATTTTTCAAGTAAATCGCTATTTTTTTGTGATGTCTTTAAAACATAATCTTTGACTTCTTTTGGTAAACTAAAACTTTCCTTTACACCTAGTTTTTGTTTGAGTGCAGATAATTCTTGCGTGCCAAGTGGTTTTCCATGAATGGAATTTTTGCCGGCATTTTCGGCACCATAACCTATTGTAGTTTTAAATATTATGACCGTAGGCTTATTTGCACATTTTTTTGCTCTCGCAATTGCCCTTGTAACGCTTTTGTAACTATTGCCATTTCTGACATATATAACATTAAAGTGCATACTTTTAAATTTCTTTTTTATATTTTCAGCATTGGCTTCTTCTGCTTTGCCATCTATGGTTATGTTATTATAATCATACA